>DASVRR010000037.1:0-9236 GCA_036388515.1 Chthoniobacteraceae bacterium
TCGTAACAGGTGCGGAGCTGATCCCAGACGGCTTTGTCATCCACCGGTCCGTCCGTGATTACCGCCGCGCCGTCCGGCTTTTGGCTCGGTTCAATGCCGAGCGCGTCGGCGTCTTCGTCGTTGATCCGGGCGAGGCCTTGATCCGTGGCGACGGTGTAACTTCCGCCCAGCGCCTGCGTGATGAAGACGTTGGTGCCCTGGAGCAAAGTGATCGCTTCGCCGCTCGGGATGCGGGTCGCGGAGCAATCGCGGAGCAAAGATTTTTCGGTGTTTTCGTGCATGAGGAAAAAGAAAGCGGAGCGGGGAAACTAGCTGGCGCGCGGCTTCAGGACGACCTTCATCTTTTGCTCCGCAGGCACTGGCGCGGCGAAGCTCTCCAGCAACGTCGCGGCCGAACGCGGTGCCGCCGGAGCAGGGGAAGAACCGCCCGTCAGGGCCGAGCGGAGCGCGCCTTCCACCAGTTGCGCGCAATGGATTTTCATCGGCGGCAACGCGCCCAGCGGTGCGGAAAGATCGGCTCCGGACATGCTCAGCGCCTCCTCGATGGTCTTCCCCGCGATCAGCTCCGTGGCCACGCTCGCCACGGCGATCGCCGTCTCGCAGCCAAAGGTCTGGAAGGTCGCGCGATCGATGACTTTGCGCCCGTCTTGCTCCTTGAATTTCACCCACATCCGCAGCATGTCGCCGCAGTCCGGACTGCCGACGGTTCCCACCGAATCGGCGTTCTCCATCTCGCCGATGTTCTTCGGGTTGGCGATGGCGTCGGTGATTCTTTGCTGGAGGTCGTGGCTCATTGCGGTTCGAGTTCGTAGCGCGGCAGCTCGGGATCGACTTCGCAGCTCCAGGCGTCGATCCCGCCGCGCAAGACGCGCACATTTTCCAGCCCGTGCCCGGCGAAATAGGCGCACGCGTCCATGCTGCGCAGGCCTTGGTGATCCACGAAGATGATCAGCTTTTCGCGATCCCAGCCGCCGAGTTCGTGCATCAGTTCCTGAGTGAAAAAAGTCGCGCCGGCGATGTGCACGGCGTCGAATTCTTCCCGAGTGCGGATGTCCACCAGGACCGCGCGTTCGGCTTGCAAAAGCTCCGCAGCTTCCGCCGGAGCAATCTGGATTTGCTGATCTGCCTCGTGGCTGGCGAGGAGGTTTTCGATCACCGCCTGCACCGGCGCGTTTCCGTTGCGCGCGCAGACTTCGGCCAGCGTTTCTTCCGGACGAAAACCGCAGCTCGCGCACCCGCCGATGTGATAGTGGCGGAAGAGCGCGCGCTGGGCGCCGGGCAGCACGCGGAGCAATTCCTCCATCGTGAGGTTCGGGTCGATCGTGGCGGTCGTGGACATCGGCGGGGAAAGTAGCGGCGTCTCTCCGCGCTGACAAACCACACTTTACCGAGCTCCAGCGCGCCGCTAGCGTCGCCGCCTCATGCGTTTTCAGACTCTTTTCGAAGGCCGCTGGATCTTTGCCGCCGTGTTCGGGCTCGGGATTTTCGGGTTGCTGCTCGGCTGGTCCTGGCTGGTCTTCCTCGCTCTCCTGCTGTTTGTTTTCTGCCTGAATTTCTTCCGCGATCCGGAGCGGGTGGTTCCCGGTGGGGATGATTTGGTGGTCGCGGCGGCGGATGGCGTGGTCACTTCCGTGGATGAAATCGAGGAAAGCGAGGTGCTGAAAACGCGCTGCCGTCGGGTGAGCATCTTCCTCTCGGTTTTCGATGTGCACGTGAACAAGGCGCCGATCGCCGGGAGAATCTCGTATCAGCAGCATCATCCCGGGCTTTATCTGGACGCGCGCAATGTGGAGTGCTCGGTGAAAAACGAAGCGCTGACCTGGGCGATCGAAGGCAAATACGCGACGCTGGTCATCCGGCAGATTACCGGCGCGATCGCTCGCCGGATTGTTCCTTGGTCAAAGGTTGGCGACTCGGTGGAGAAAGGTTTTCGCTTCGGGATGATTCGCTTCGGATCGCGGACGGACGTTTACCTTCCGCTCACCGCCACGGTCCAGGTGAAGATCGGCGACAAGGTGCTCGGCGCCTCCACGGTGATTGCGAAGCTGGTCTGAACCAACTCGACCCGATCATGACCGACGAAGGCAACCCGAAGATCTACCTCCTGCCGAACTTGATGACGGCGGGGAATCTCTTTTGCGGTTTCGCGGCGACGCTGAAGATCCTGGAAGGCGCCTTGGTCCTGGCGGAAAACCCGCTCGCCCAGGATGCCGCATCGGACAAATTTCACGCGGCGATCTGGTGCATTCTGGCTTCCTGCTTCTTTGATTTGCTGGATGGCCGGCTCGCGCGGCTCGGCGGCAACGAGAGTTCTTTCGGGCGCGAGTTTGATTCGTTGGCGGACATTGTTTCGTTCGGCGTGGCGCCGGCGCTGATGGTTTATTCCGTGGTTTTGCATGCGTTTGAAAAGACCGGCTGGCTGATCGCTTCGCTCTATTTGGTGTGCGGCGCACTGCGGCTCGCGCGCTTCAACTGTCTCGCCGCGGTGAACTCGGCTGCGGCGAACAAGGAGTTCAAAGGTTTCCCCATTCCCGCTGCGGCCGGGGTGATCGCTTCCGTCACGCTCTTTATGCTCTGGCTGGACGAACACGGCCGCGACATCGGCAACGGCAAATGGGTTTTGCCGCCGCTGATGATCTTCCTCGCGTGGATGATGTTCAGCGGCTTCCGCTACCCGAGTTTCAAAGCAATCAACTGGCGCACCACGCGCTCGATTCCGCGCTTCATCCTGATCGTCGGCGTGCTCGCAATGACCGCGATGTATTACCAGTGGATGCCGGCGGTGATCTTCGTTTCGTATCTGCTCTACGGTTTTCTCCGGCCCTTCCTCTCGCGGAAGATGAAGGAGGAAATCGAGGAAGAGGTGGAGGAAGAAGATCCGCTGGAAAGTCCGTAAGGGCTGCTGTTTCGGCTGGATTCCACGTGAGTGATTTCGCTCAGACGGGGCTGATCTCCACGCTGCAGTGGCTCGGCGAAAATCCCCGGCTGGAGCTGGAACTGACTGAGCTCGCGGAGCAGCGCCCGATCGCGCTCGTGCTGCCTTCGCTCGGTGGCGATCTGGAAGAAGCGGCCTTTGGCGGAATCATCCACGCGCTGTCCGGGGCGACTTTCCTCCGGGAGATCGTGGTGAGCGTGAATGCGGCGAGCGAGTCGCAGCTCGCGTCGGCTCGGGCGCGTTGCGCGGTTTTGCCGCAAACCGTGACTTTCCTCCCGACCGACGATGGGGAACAAAGTGGCCACGCATCCGGAGGAAAGGGCCAGAACGTCGCCGCCGCAGTCCGCTACCTTGCGGAACAAGGCGAATGCAGAATCATCGCGACTCAGGATTGCGATGTGACTTCGTTTCGACGGGCGGATTTGGCGCGGCTCTGTTATGCCGTGGCGCATCCGGATCTCGGGTATCGGCTCGCGAAAATGTATTACAGCCGCGTGACCGATCGGCTTTACGGCCGAGTCAGCCGGCTCTTCCTCGCGCCGCTTTTGCAGGCGATCGTTCGCCTCGTCGGGCATCAGCCGCTGGTCGATTTCCTCCTCAGTTTCCGGTATCCGCTGGCGGGCGAAGTTGCGCTGACGCTGGAACTAGCGACGAACCTTCCGCTCAGCGCCGGATGGAAGCTCGAGATCGGTCAGCTTTGCGAAGTCTTCCGGAGAGTCGAACCGCGGGAAATCTGTCAGGTCGGCGGATCGTCTGGATACGATCACCGGCATCATTCCGCGGCGACTTCCCTGACTCAGATGGTGGCGGAAATTGCCGCGGAGTTGCTGCGGCAGCTGGAGCTGGAAGGCATCGGCCGCGAGCCCACTTTCCGGAGCGCTCTGAGTGGTGCTTATCGGCGGGAAGCCACGCACGCGCTTCGTCGTTCGCTGCATCTCGCCCAGATGAACGGCCTCGCCTTTGACGAAGCGGAAGAGCGCGCGATCATCGGAACGTTTGCTGCGCAGCTGTGACGCGACTTCCGGATGAAGCGAGGTGCCAGCAAAGGCCGCTATTTAGTTGCTGGAGAAAGTCCGGTTGCAATAAGCGTCCAGCTCCGGAACAGAGACTCAGCAGCCCGGCTGCGTGCACCCAAAACAAAACATGAAATTTGCCTGCCCCTCGTGTGAGCAACGGATCGAAGCGCCCGACGACATGGCGGGACAACAGCGTCCATGCCCGGCTTGCGGACACGAGATCGTCGTCCCGACGCCGGCGGCATCCACGGCTCCCCGCGCCGCAGCTCCCGGACCGCGGCGGCCTTCAGCGCCGCGACCGAGCCAAGCGGCTCCGCGCACTTTGGCTCCAGCCGAGCGAGCTTCCGGAAGGAAACTCCGGAACCTGATCTTTGCGGCTCTCCTGTTCGCTCTGCTGGCTTTCGGGTACCAGCATCGGGATGAACTGAGCGGCGGCGGTTTGCTGCGGCGGTTTGGTTTTGCCCCGCAGGCATCCGCATCGACCGTCGAGCCGCAGGTGAGCAAAACCGAAGCGGCGCCGCCTTCGGTCGATGAGCCGGCGCAGCGGACGGAAACTCCGCCGGCACCTGCGGAAGAAGCCGCTCCTCCGCTTGATATCGCCGCCGCTCCGCTCGCGCAGCCGGTGAAAGCGGAGCCAGCCACTCAGGTCACGACCATCCTGGACGCGGTGGCACTCGGGGACAGTGCCTCCGAGGCGGCGCACGGGTTCCGGGAAGCATTCACGAAAGTCATCGCGGGCGGGATGGGCCAGCCCGGGCGGAAGATTTTTGCTGATCCGGCTGACACGAAGACGGCGGAAGGCGGATACTTTGACGTGACGATGAAGTGCGATCCGCTGGCGGACAATTTCGTCACGCTCAAGCTCTGGGGTTCGGATTTCGAGAGGAACTCAGGCGGCGCGATTTTGCTCTACCTCATGGAGGAAGAGCGGATGCACCAGGTCGGTTTCCGGGATGTGCAGGTGGGCGAATATGCCCCGCTGGCTTGGGGCGGCGTGCACGCGGCTCCGATTCCGCTGCGCTTCTACTACACCACGATTCCGCTGCCGCTCTCGATGACGCAAGGGCGGACGAGCGTCACGCTGCGGATCGTCGGAGCGGAAGTCGGGGCAAAAGGCAGCCCGGGAATTTACCGGGCGTACGTGCATCTCGGTTCCTACTTCGTCCCCGCGCCCGGCGACCCGCAATCGTCGCAGCCGGCTCCGGCACCGATTCGGCCCGCCGGGTCGACGACCATGGCCGAAACCGTCGCGCTGCGCACCGCGCTCGCAAACGCGCAGATCCAGGCCTGGCTCGCGAAGGGTGAGGGCGATCCGTCGGATTTGCTCCGCGCTTTCCAGGAGCCGGGGTCGCCGGCTTACCGGAACCCGCTGGCCATCCGGATCGCGGCGGACGGATTCACCAAAAGCCTGGACGAAACGGCACGGCGCTACTTCCGGAATCCGGACGATGCAGGCGGAGCTTGGGGTGGCGCTTTCGGAAATCAGGGGATGATGATCACGGAGATGGGCGCGGCAAACTTCGGGAGTCGGCTGGAGGAAGTGGTGGATCTGGGTGATCCCGCCGGACCGGCGAAGCGGCGACTCCTGTGGGCGAAGATGCTCAAGGCGAGCCGGGACTCGGGACGCTTCTACCGCCAGGGACCGACTTCCGCGCAGAGCATGCTGGGGGACAAAGAGATCTATCGGGCAAATCGCGGATTGCAGGTGCTGGCTTCTCCGGACGCGATCCCGGAGCCGCAAGCGATGCGGTATTTGCTGGAAGCATCGGGACTGGAGCCGTGGCGCGGCTCGGATCTGAAAAACGGCGGTCACGCTTTCCCGATGGGGACAAATTACTACGAGGTCAGCCCGGCCGGATTGACCAAGGAGAACGGCTACGTTTCCGCCTACGGCGAAGTCTATGACGTGGTCAGCGATTACTATCGGACGTCGCGCGATCCGCGCCTTCGGCCTCAGCTCCTGAAGCTGCTCAAGGCGCGCAGCTATATGCGCTATCCGATGGTGGATGGGGATGGTTACCGCGTCTTCCAAATGGTTGGTCCGCTCGACTGGCGCGCGCACCAGGCTTTCCCCATCGATTGGGCTTACGGCGAGCGGAAGAACCGGCTGAGCGTCGCGCCGGTGACGGAGGATCCGATGGCGATTGGGTTTGCGAAGCAGCTCTTTGCGGACAACCAAGGCGGCGACCTGGCCAGCAAACAGATCCTCGGCTGGAAGGACAGCGGCATCCGCTTGCCGATGACGGAAGGGCAGCCGGACTTTGCCTGGGCGGATGTGGATAATGGACTCGTCGCGATCAAACGTGGGGAAGAACTCACCTGGATCGAGGTGTACTGGCAGGCGCGCGGCGGCATTCACTCCACCGGGCGAGCGTTCCAAATCACCCCGACGGATGCGCGGGTTTCGCACTTGCGGATCAATCCGCAGTTTGACTGGAACGGGTACTGGCGGGCGCAGGGAGATCAGGTGCGCTGGGACTCGAAGCCCTTTCAGTCCTATCTCGGCACCGTCCACCAAGCTTACTTCAACGACAAGTATCTGGAAGGAACGGCGCCCGCTTACGCGCCGGGAAGCCGGAAGGAAGAATTCGTCGGGCGCGCGTCGTTTTATTCCGCACGCTTCGGACGCTTCCTCGTGGGGATCAACATGGACAAAGCCAAAGCTTATCCGCTGAAAACACCGGCGGGCTTCACCTCGGCGCCTGAACTCATCACCGGGATGAGGAAGACTGGGCCGGTCACCGTCGCGCCGTTTTCGGCGGTGGTGCTCGATCTTGGTTCCAACGTGGAAGCTGCGCCGGTGCCAATGAATCCGCGGTTTATCAGCGCCAATGGAATCCCCGGCGGGATCGCAGTCATCTGGAATACGAGCGGCGGCGCCGCAACCTACACCGTCCGCCGCGCGAGCACTCCGGCTGGACCTTACACACCGATCGCGACCGGGATTGGCGCGAACTATCCGAAGAAGTGGGGCTTCTGGCCTTCCGCCACTTTCCTCGACACCACGGCGCGTTCCGGGATGACCTATTACTACGAAGTCGCCGGAGTGAATGCGCATGGCGAGAGCGAGTCTTCCCCTCGGACTCCTGGCGCCAGCCGCGGCGCTGCGTCGATCAATCCGCTTCCCGCGCCGTGGGCGAACGTGAACTTCGCGATCACCAACGGCTCGGCGTCCTACCAGCCAAACTCCGGAACTTTCACCCTCAATGGCGGCGTCTCGGGTGACTTCGCCGGTCCTTCAGACAGCGGACATTTCCTCTACCGACCGCTCGCCGGTGATGGCGTCTTGACGGCCCGCCTGACAGCGCTCAACGGCTCGACTCAGGCCGGTTTGATGGTCCGGAAAGCGCTGACCGCAAACTCCCCGTTTGCCGGGATCATGTACGCCTCGGAGGGCGCGCGGCCATTCAAGCGGGATCAATTCAGCGAGAACATCGAAAGGATGTACGGTGAGGCAAACAATCTTCCGCTCCCGATCTGGTTGCGGCTCCAGCGGGTCGGTCGCACTTACCACTCGTGGCACGCGCCCGATCTCAATGGGGTTGCCGGCGAATGGAAGGTAGCAGGATCCTTCCCAATCGACGATGGAGTGGACGGCGTGACTTACCTCGGCTTCATGACGAACCGCGGAGCGCCTACCTTCGACAAAATCGACGCGTCGCCATTTGGCGTCAGCGTGCCAGCAATCCCCGGCGAACTCGCTGCGGTCGCGGGAAACCGCAAAGTGACTTTGAGCTGGGTGCCGGTCAGTGGCGCGACGAGTTACGTGGTCAAGCGCGCGGCGACTGCTCGCGGACCTTTCACGCCGCTGGTGGCCAATCTCGGCGCTTTGAGTTTCACGGATGTAAATCTCATCCCGGGCACGACCTGCTTCTACGTGATCGCCGCCACCAATGGAGCGGGAAGCAGCCGGGATTCGGCAGCAGTCAGCGCGACTCCGCACGCGCTGGCAGCTCCTGCTGATCTCCAGCTCACCGTGGCCGGCACGCAGGCAACGCTGCGGTGGAAGGCAGCGGAAGGAGCCGAAAGCTATGCCGTTCAACGATCAGTGGATGGCGCGAGCTGGACAAACGTCGGGTCGAACGTCGCGGACACGAGCTTCACCGATCCAAGTCTGGTGGTGGGGCAAAGTTATCAATTTTCGGTCGTGGCGATCAGCGGGAGCAACTTCAGCGGGCGGGCTCCTGTTGTCGTTGCGGCCGCGGTTCCCAATGCTCCCCGCCTGCGCCGCGCGGACGGAACTGATGCCGGGATGAAACTCGCCTGGGACGGCGCCGCGGGAGCCTCTTCGTATCAAGTCTCGCGCGCTTCCACGAGCGAAGGACCGTTCAGCGACATCGCAACCAACCTGACGGTCCCGACCTTCGTTGATCGCAATCTGAGCAGCGGCGCTCCGGCCTTCTACAGAATCACGGCGCTGAATCCGGCGGGCCGCAGCGCTCCATCCAACGTGCTGAAAGCAGGTTGGGGAAAAGGGTTGCTGGGCAGCTACTTCAACTCGCAAGATCTCTCCGGCGACGTGAAGTTCCAGCGGGTCGACCCGTTTATTCTTTTCGATTGGGGACAAAACCCACCGCGGGTGGATATGAATCGTGATTTTTCGGTGCGCTGGACTGGCCAGCTGGAGGCTCCGACGACGGACACCTACACCTTCAGCGGCACCGCGGATGATTCCATCAAGGCGTTCATTGGCGACAAACAGTTGATTGGCGAGTCGATCGACCTGGTCGCGGGGCAAAAGTACGACTTTCGAGTGGAGTTCCGCGACCGCGAAGGCGCGGCCTTCTTCACGCTCTTCTGGGAAAGTCCCGGCACGCCGCGGGAGCATTTGCCGACCAGCCGCCTGTTTCCTCCGCAAAAGTAAGCCAGCTCCGGAACAAAGTTCGGTGCCGGCGTCGCGGCGTGCATGGAGCCTAGGGGGATCGAACCCCTGACCTCCTGAATGCCATTCAGGCGCTCTACCAACTGAGCTAAGACCCCGGTCTGCGAGGCGGAGAAAATGGCGCGCCGGTTTCGGAGAGGCAAGCCGTTTTTTGGGATGCACGGATCCTCCCGGCGCCTTCCGGGTGAGTTCAGGAAATCTACGCTTGCACTCCTCAGCTGGCCTGCTCTATTGGCCGGGCAAATTCAGAGCCCCTTTGGGTATTGGTAGATTGCTAGTTGTGTTCGTAGCGTGGTTGAAAGCCGCGGGACCCGCAGTGGCAGTTTGAAATCCGAGTCACGGAAACAGCCACATTCAGCTCCGCATTTTGTTACAAAACACAATGGCTAATAAACTCTACGTC
>DASVRR010000038.1:0-5255 GCA_036388515.1 Chthoniobacteraceae bacterium
AAGAAGCGCTAAGTCGCGTGATCGCTCCCGCGCCTTCTGAGTTCTTCCCGGCGCTCAAGCTTCCCGACGTGGTCCACGCGTTCCTCGGGCGTGTTCCCGGCTTGGATGTTCACCTTGAGCGGACCGAAGCGCTGGCGCGGCTGGAGGATCATCATCGAGCTGCTTTGGCGGAGCTTGGCTTGGCAAAAACCAAACTGATCTTCGGCGAGCAGGTTCATGGGTGCGAAGTCGCGACCGTCTCTGCGGCGACGGTTTCTCCGGTCGCTGGTGCGGATGGATTGATCACGGCGGATCCGACCATTTGCCTCGGCATTTATGTGGCGGATTGCTGCGCGGTTTACCTGGTCCATCCCGAGCGTCGGGTGATCGCGCTGTTGCATTCCGGACGAAAAGGAAGCGAACTCGGGATTGTCCGCGTGGCGATCGAGCGAATGCGGGAAGAGTTCGGCTGCGATCCCGCGGGGATGATCGTCCAGCTCAGTCCGTGCATCCGCCCGCCGAGCTATGAGGTGGACTTTGCCGCCATGATTCGCCGCGACTGCGAGGAACTTGGAGTGCGCCAGGTGGCGGATTGCGGCACCTGCACGGCGACGAATCTGGAGCGCTACTACTCGTATCGAGTCGAGAAGGGAAAGACCGGGCGCATGCTGGCGCTTCTCGCCTTGCGGCCTGTATGAGAATTATGGCACGCATCCCGCTTGATAAAGCCTTGCGTATGTCCCCACTTTCCTTCCTCACCAAGATCGCGGGGCTGCTCGCGCTCCTCTTGGTTTCCTCCCCACGCAAAACGGAGGCGCAGCTCAACTCCCAAGAGCAACAATTTCTCAGCATCATGACGAACGCCTCCGCGCAAGGGCGGCCGTTCATCCAGATGGATCCAATCCTCTCGCGCGTCGCCCGAGCTCGTGCGACCGACATGGCGCGGCGCGGCTATTTTGCCCACACGAATCCGGACGGACACGGCCCGAATTACCTGGTTCGGCAGGCTGGCTACATTCTTCCCGCGCATTACGACCAATCCGCCAGCGGCAACAACATCGAGTCGTGTTCCGCGGGAGATTCCGGCGCGTCGGCGGCTTGGAACTACCTGCTCGAGTCGGCTCCACACAAAAAACATCTGCTCGCGGAGAGTTCCTTTTATGCGGAACAAACCTCCGTCGGCGTCGGTTACTGCTACGACGCCGGGAGCGACTACAAACATTACTGGGTGATCCTTTCCGCGCCTCCAGCGGGTCCGACGCTCACGATTACCAGCCCAGCGGCGAACGCAGGCATCACGGCGACTCAGGCAACCGTCTCGGGCACCAGCGGCGGCGCTCCGGTCGCCGCGCGCATCGTGTTCAAGCTGGAGAACTCCAATGGTCTCGGGACCTTTGCCAACGCCAACGGCGTGGCGAACTGGAGCGCGACGCTGACCGATCTGGCTCCCGGCGTGAATACCGTCCGGATTCGCAGCCTCAATGCAGCCGGCGGGTTGATCAAGGAACTCACGCGCAGCTTCCGCCACGTCGTCCCGAGTCCGCTTTCGGTGGAACTCGCCGGGAATGGCAGCGTCACGGCGGGCTTTGCCGGCGTTACTCAAAAAGAACTCGGCAGAGTTTACACCGTCACCGCCAAACCTGCCGTCGGCTGGCTGTTCGACCATTGGTCCGGAAGCATCAACTCCACCGCTGCCGCGCTGACTTTCACCATGCAGGAAGGTTTCACGCTGATCGCGCACTTCCGGGAGAATCCGTTCTACGCGTCGAAAGGGGTTTACGGCGGCTTGATCGTCTCGCCGCTCCCGACCCACGCCAGCTCCGGGTTCCTCAAGGTGAGCACGACCGTCACCGGAGCTTTTTCCGGGCAACTCACGCTCGGCGGCAAAGTCCACGCGCTCCGCGGGAAGTTCGACGCGGAAGGCAACGCGGAGGTGCGCATCCTGCGCGGTGTGCTTCCGCCGCTCACGGTTTCACTCCAGCTCGATCTTGCTGGAGCGACCAGCCAGATCAGCGGCACCGTGAGTGACGGCGCGTCGGTTGGAACGATTTCCGCCGACCGATCCGCGCCGGCGGGCAGCGAGCATTTCGCCGCGGGACGTTATACCTTCGTCATTCCGGCGGCTTCGCTGCTCCGCGCGGAGGTTCCGCAAGGCGACGGATCCGGAGTGCTCGTGGTGAGTTCCGCGGGTGTGGCAAAGCTCACGGGAACCTTGGCCGATGGCCGTTCCTTCACCCGCACCACGAACCTTTCTTCCGGCGGAAAACTTCCGCTCTATGTACCGCTGCTCGCGGGAAGCGGCTCGCTGGTCGGCAACGCGACTTTTAGCTCCGACTCCGGCGCGCTGAACGGAAGCCTTCACTGGAGCAAAGCCGAGCGTCCGGCGGATCGGTTTTATCCCGCGGCCTTTCAGGTCCAGCTCAGCTTGGTGGGAGCGCGCTACGTCCCGCCGACGGTCGGGAATACGGTCATCGAAGTCCCGGCCACGGACGGAAACACTTCACTGCAACTGGAGCAAGGCGACCTCGAGTTCGTCGAGCAAGTCACTACGCTCGCTCCGAACAACGTCGTGACCGTGCAGGAACCAATCCTACCGAAACTCGTCCTCCGCATGACTCCCGGCACCGGGCGCTTCACGGGCAGCTTCACCCATCCCGAGACCAACACCGCGAGCCGGATTTCCGGCGTCATTTTGCAAAACGTGAACCTCGGCTTCGGCTTTTTCCTCGGCGCGAACCAAAGCGGCGCGGCGAGCTTCGGTCCGATCGGCCAGTAGCTCGCCCGGTCGTTTTGCTCAGAGCATTTGCTCCACAAAGAGCCGGCTCTCGAAGAAGGCGAGGTCGCCCAGTTTCTCCCCAGTCCCGATGAAGCGCGTGGGGATGTTTACCTCGTTTTGAATGGCGACGACCACGCCGCCTTTCCCGCTGCCGTCGAGCTTCGTGACGATCACTCCGGTCAGTCCGGCGGCTTCGTGAAACTCCTTCGCCTGGCGCACGGCGTTGCTCCCGGTGGTTGCATCCACCACCAGCAAAGTCTCGTGCGGAGCCCCCGGATCGGCGCGCGCCAGGATGCGATTCACCTTCGACAACTCGCCCATGAGATTCGTCTTGGTGTGGAGCCGGCCGGCGGTGTCGCAGAGGAGAAACTCGATGTTCTCCCGATCCGCCCGCTGATAAGCCTCGTAGCAAACCGCGGCGGGATCGCCGTTGTATTTGCCCTGCACAATGCCGCAGCCAATCCGCTCCGCCCAGACGCCAAGTTGCTCGATCGCCGCCGCGCGGAAAGTGTCCGCCGCCGCGAGCAACACGCTGTGCCCTTTCTGCCGGAGGAACCACGCGAGCTTTGCCACCGAAGTCGTTTTGCCGGCTCCATTCACCCCGACCACCAGCAAAACCTTGGTCTTCGAAGCCAGCGGCCGCAGCGCGAGCGTGTCGCGCGGTAGAACCTTGATGATCTCCTCCCGAGCGACGGCGACGACGCTCTCCGCAGTCATCTTTTCTTCCCGAGCCTGCAGCTCCTTCAGAATTCTTTGCGTCATCGGAACGCCGAGATCAGACCGGATCAACGCCTCTTCGAGTTCATCCCAGTCCACCGGTCGCCCGGTGAACTTCTCCATCAGTGACTTGAAAAACCCGAGCGCCATCGCCGCTACTGCTCCGTTGCCGAAGCCGGTCCTGCTGGTCCGCGCGCCGGCCGTTTCAGCTCCCGTTTCACCCGATCGAGAATGCCATTCACGAACCCGCCGGACTTCTCGGTCCCAAACTTCTTCGCGATCTCGATCGCCTCGTTGATCGCGATGATCGGCGCCACATCATCACAAAAAAGCATTTCGTAAATCGCCACGCGCAAGATGTTGCGGTCCACGGCGGCGATGCGGCCGAGCTCATAGTTGGCCGCGTACTTCTGGATCTGTTCGTCGATCTCGACCTGCCTCGCACGGACGCCCGCGATCAGTTGCTCGGAAAAGGCACGCGTTTTCGGCGGAGCCGCTTTTTGTTCCGGACTGGTGCGCAACTCCCAAAAGCCACTGACCTCCTCGGGCGTTTCTCCGGCGTTGAGGTCGAGTTGGTAGAGGAATTGCACCGCGGCTTCGCGGCCTTCACGTCGTTTTCCCATGCGATCTATCGCCCGGACGCGCGGACTTCTGCCATTACTTGAATCATCCGCGCCGCCGCGCGCGCCGCCTCGGTGCCGCGGTTGAGTTCTTCTTCCAGGCAACGCCGGCGCGCCTGTTCTTCGTTCTTCACCAGCAGAACTTCGTGAATCACCGGGATGCGGAAAGCCAGTGCGATCTGCTGCAGCGACTGGGTGACCGAAGAGGCGATCAGCGCGGCGTGCTGCGTCTCGCCTTCGATGATCACTCCGAGCGCGATGATCGCGTCGATGTCTTTGCGTTCCGCTAATTCCTGCACGACCAGCGGCACTTCGAAAGCGCCCGGCGCCTGATATTCCCGAGTTTGAAACCCGGGAGAAATCGCCGCCAGCTCACGCTCCACATGTTCGACCAAGCCTCGGACAAACTCCGCGTGATACTGGCTGGCCACGATGGCAAAAGTGCGGCGCTGGCCGACGTGGCGCGGGCGCGATGGGACGACGTTGGACATTCGGGCGGGCAGGGTAATGCGATCAAGCCACCGTGCAACAAGTATCCGGCAGCACGCGGCGCCGCGGTGGACTGTCGGCTTTGTTCCCCCGGGGAAACAATTTCCCTTCTTTCAGATGAGCAGCCCTTTATAACGGCCTCCGCTTTGAATCCGAACATCCTTACTTCGAATCCGCTGCGCGAAGGTCTGTCGAGCCGCTCCATGCCGCAGCCTTGCACGGTCGTGATTTTTGGCGCATCCGGCGACCTCACTTTCCGCAAACTCATCCCGGCGCTTTACAATCTGGCTGTCGATGGCGACTTGCCGGCCGCCACGAAGATCATCGGCTTTGCGCGTCGGGAGAAAACGGACGCTTCCTGGCGAGCGGAGCTGAAAGAGACCACGGCGAAGTCGTCGCGGTCCGGATTGAATGAGGAAGTTTGGGAGAGTTTTGCGGAAAGGATTTTCTATCACCGAAGCGAATTTGGGCAGGCGGAAGGTTATGAGTCGCTCGGCCGGCGTCTGGATGAATTGGATGCGCAGAGCGGAAGCCACGGCAATCGGTTGTTCTATCTTTCGGTTTCCCCCACGGAATACGAAGGCATCCTCGGTCAGCTCGCGTCCGCCGGATTAAACCACGAGCGCGAAGGCGCCTGGGCGCGGGTGATTGTGGAGAAACCGTTCGGCACCGAC
>DASVRR010000039.1:0-6850 GCA_036388515.1 Chthoniobacteraceae bacterium
CTCTTTGACGAACGTCTCCGTGGTCGCGGTGACCGATTCGATGGAGCCGTTCAGCCAGATCGCGGTGTCGATGCAATGCGCGAGCAGATCACCAGTGACCCCGCTGCCGGCCGCCTTGGCATCGAGCCGCCAGAGCGCCGCACCACCTTGGGGAAGATCGGCATTGATCGTCCAGTCCTGGAGGAATTTCGCGCGGTAGTGGAAGACGCGCCCGAGCTTTCCGGAGTCGATAATCTCCTTCGCCAAAGTCACCGCCGGAACCCGCCGATAGTTGTACCACACAATGTTCGCCACGCCGGCTTGCTCGATCTCGCGGACCATTTCCTCCCCTTGCGCGCCATTCATCGCGAGCGGCTTTTCGCACATCACCATCTTGCCTTCGCGCGCCGCCGCGATCGCGATTTCCGCGTGCGAATCGTTTGGCGTGCAGATGTCCACCACGTCGATGTCCGGGCGTTTGACGAGTTCGCGCCAATCCGTTTCCGTGCTCTCCCAGCCCCATTTCTCCGCGTAATCTTTCAGCTTCGCTTCATCCCGCCCGCAAGCGGCCTTGAGGACCGGCGTGTGTTCCAGATCGAAGAAGTTGGAGACGCGGCGGAAGCCGTTCGCGTGAGTTCGGCCCATGAAGCCGTAGCCGACGATGCCGATGTTTAGAGGTTTTTTGGCCATAAAGATGGGGAGAAAAAGCTGGTGGCTTCGCGGGAAATGCCGCGGCTCTTCTGCTTAGATCAACGCGTCCAACGAGAGCAAGTTCACGGCGTCTTTTCCTGATCCGTGCGGAACGGAGCCGCCGGAAGACCCGCCGCGTTGTAGAGATTGCAGCCCGCCGGATTGTCGGACCAGGCGTAGCGCACGGCCGCCGGTTCGGCCACTTGCGGGCTGCTCGCGACGACCGAATCGCCTTCGATCACCGCGTCCGCCCAGACAAACTTTCCGTCCGCACCAGCGATCGCGAAATGCTTCAACGGACCGTCTTTGGCCGTGAGTCCTTCCGCTTCCGTGAACTTCAGCCGCGCCTTGGAACCTTCCACTTTCATCGAGGCGAAAACGGGTCCGGAATGGGGAACCTTCCGCTCGTAAGTCCGGGCGAGCGCGATCCGCGCGAGCCGCGCGCCAACGTCCTGCTTGTTGTGCGGATGCACGTCCTTTTCATCCCCGATGTCGATCGTCACGGCCATCGCGGTGTTCGGCAGCTTGAGCGCCTGCGCCTGGAGCTCACGCACCGCCGCGATGCTGCTCGGGCCGGGCTCCGTCGCTGGAGCTTTGTGCGCCGCGAGCTGGCAGAAAAAGAAAGGCAGCTCTCTTCCCCAAAGCTTCCGCCAGTCGGTGATCAGCACCTCGTTGAAAATGGGGAACAACTCGCGCGGTCCGGTGATCGACTCGCCTTGATACCAAAGCACTCCGCGCAAGGCGAATGGCACAAACGGCGCGATCATCCCGTTGAACATCACCGTCGGATTGTGCTGATCCGCCACGGGATCGGGGTTCTTCGGTCCGCGCGGCGCTCGCTGGCCGGGCTGGCGCGGTTGCGCATTCGCCTCCCGGAATCGCTTCACCGCTTCCGCGTGTTTTGCGGCGACTTCCGGATCCGTCCGGAACGCGGTGACTTCCTCATCGAACTTCGCCAGCAAAGGCGCGAGCTGCGGATGCGCGGCGATCGCTTCGCGCCGGATCCAGGCCTGCGCGGTGCTCGCACCGAAAGTCAGCGTGACAATTCCCACCGGCACTTTCAGTTCGCGGTGAAGGTCGCGCGCGAAGAAATATCCGACCGCGGAAAACTCGCGCACATTCTCCGGATTGCAGATCTTCCAGGTGCCTTGCACCTCGGTTTGCGGCTCGTAGCGGAGCGCCGTGTTCCCCGTGAACATCCGGATCTCCGGGAAGTTCGCCGCGGCGACTTCTTCCGCCTCGTTGTTCACTCCGGCGAAATAATACTTCGGCGTTTTCGCGACCGTGAAATCCATGTTGGATTGTCCGGAACAAAGCCACACCTCGCCCACCAGCACGTCTTTGAGTGCGATTGGCGAAGGCGTCGCCGATCCGGTGAAAGTCAACGCCCGGCCTTCCGCGGATGCCTTGAGCGGCGCCAGCTCCACGCGCCATTTTCCGTCCGCACCGGCGCGGACTTTGTGAGTTTGTTCCGCAAAGCTCACGGTCACTTCTTCCCCAGCGTCCGCGGTTCCCCAGACGGGCACCGGAAGATCGCGCTGGAGCACGAGATGATCGGTAAAAGGACTCGCCGGCTTCACCGCCGCAAAGGCTGCGGAAGAAAAAGTGATGGCCAGCAGCGCAAGCGAAGTCGGCGACACGGAAGATCTCTGGAGGTGGTTCATGGGGAGTTGGGGAATGATCCTGAGTGGAGCCAGCTCTTTATTTCAACCCCGCGCGCGACCGCGACGTAGAGAGGAAGTGCCTCGAGCGCGTTGCGTCCGCCAGCTATTCGGTCCAGCCGTGCGCGTCTCGCACCGCGACCATCGAAGCCAAAATGTGGTTCCAGGTTTCCGGCTGCTGCATCACCGCATTGGGGAACATGCAGCCGTCCCAGCAGATGTGGCGGAACTTCTTCGTGAGCTTTCCTTCCTCATCGCGGAGCCAAAAACCAGCCGCATGCGGAATGTCCAGTTTGCCGTTCGGATCATTTGCCAGACAGTGCCTGCCGGTTTTGTCGTGGGAACCGCTGCCTTTCACGGTCGCGTCGTTTTGCGCCACGTGGAAGTCGATCGTCCATGGCCGGAGCGCGGCGGTCAGCGTCTTGAGCGCTTCATCCAGCACCGCCTGATCTTTCCAGTCGTAGCCTTCCGGAAGAATCCGGTCCTGCTCGCGATTGTAGCCGAGCGTGTAGAGGAGCGTGTGCGCCATGTCCGCCTGGAAACCGACGGTGTTCGGCCGATCCACTTCTTCCAGGAGCCGCACCATTTCGCGCCACGAATGCATTCCCGCCCAGCAAATCTCGCCCTCCGCCGCGAGTTTCTCCCCATGCGCTTCCGCCACGTCGGCCGCTTCGCGGAAAGTCTGCGCGATCAGCTTCGTTCCGGCTGCTGGATCTTTGTCCCAATCCGCCACGCTTGCGGATGAATCCATCCGGATCACTCCGTCCGGCCGGACGCCGAGTTCGCGCAGGCGTTGGGCGATGCGCGCAGCCTTCCGCACCTGACCGACAAAGGCTTTGCGTTCTTCCGCAGAACCCATCGCGGAACCTCCTCCCGTCGGACCCCAAACTGGCGCGACGACCGAGCCGACGACGAAACCTTTCGCCGCGATCTTGTCCGCAATCTTCCCGAGTTCGTCGTCGCTGACATCGATCGCGATGTGCGGCTCGAAGAGGAAGATATCGACGCCATCGAACTTCACACCATCGACTTCGGCCTGAGCCGTAAAGTCGAGCATCGTATCGAGGTCAAACGGCGGCTCCGAATCCGGACCTTTGCCGACCAAACCGGGCCACATCGCGTTGTGCAGCTTGGGGAAATTGTGGGGATGATTGCTCATGGGAAGAAGAACGCCGGTCGCTTCGATTCCGCCGGGATGAGGCGAATCGGCCAGCAGGAAAGCGCCGCCTTCTCTGCGCCAATCGCGCGGGAGCGACAAGCATCTTTTCGTCCCGGTCGCTGGCGGACCACACCGCCTGTTCTCGCGGAAATGCTCCCCATTTCCGGACACCCGCGGCTTTGTCGAAGCCAGCTAAACCGAGACGCCCCGGGGAACCGCCGGCTCAAGCAAAATGTCTGGTTCCATCATCGACTCACGCGGGTTTTGGGACATATTCGCCGGACCACCCCAGACTATGAAGCCGCTCGGAATCTACGTTGCCCTCGCCTGTCTTTTCACCTCCAGCGCGTTTGCCCAAACTCCGGTCACGCTGACCACCATCCTCGGGAAAGTTTACAAGGACGTCGTCATCACCAAGCTGGAGCCGGATGGCTTGACGGTCGAAAATTCCGCCGGCGTGGAGAAAGTGCGCTTCGTCGATTTGCCTCCCGAGATCCGGAAGCAGTTCAACTTCGACCCGGCGCAGGCCGCAGCTTACACGAAGGAGTTGGCGGATCGGCAGACTGCCGTCCGGCAGTTGGTCGCCAAAGAACACGCCATCGACGAAGCGCGGGAAGAGCGGAAAAGGACGATGCTTCAGCCCGCGTTGACGCTCACTCCCGCGCCGCCTCTTCCGGTTCCCCCGCCGTTGGTGCCGCCGACGCCGGAGAGTAAAACCGCCAGGCCTGCGACGCTGTCCGCGTTGGCGGAAGAGGAGGGCGAGTTGGTTCTTCCGGAACCAGCGAATGCCACGCCCGAGCCCGCTCCTCCAGTCACCGCGGCGTCCGCTGCTTCCGAGCCGGCGGCGGGGAAGAAACCCGACTCGCCGACTTCCCGTTTGGGGCCGCTCGGAACGAATTCCAACCTAACAGGACGCGAGCGGCTCATGGAGAAAGGAGCGGCTCCGTTGCGGTCGGCCGAATTGGAAACTTCGCGGCGAAAGGAATAGCGGCGCTTTCCTTCGGACTACGCCGGTGGGATCGATTTCTTCCTGCGGCACGGACTGGTCCATGATCGAGGGGCTTCGCGGCCGGTGCGAGGATGGGGAGCAGCGAGGCAGACAGGTCAGTACAAGCGGATATCAAGAGGACCCATAGTGTTTGCTGTCCATTCGCGTCTCACGTGGGGAAACCCGCGACCGGGGACTTGTTTTTAGCTAGCCTAATATCATGCGGATCATCCACGCCGATTCCGGAAAGTTTATACTCACATGCCAACCGTAAGAGACGTCCCGAGACAAATATGTTTCCAACATCTTCTGGAACCTTGAATAAAGGCGCTTCCTCCAGTCGCCCTTGATCGAACACATACTTTCTAATGTGCAAAATCTTACCAGGTTCATCTGAGGCGTACAAAATGTCAGATCTCTGCAAATCCAAACAGTCAACGAGCTTCACAACGTTGAGAACATAGAAATTCTCCTTCCGGAGCTTCATTAGGGGAAGGAACTCTGCACAGCCGTTAACTAGCGGGCTTAACGCATCTCTAAACTTCTCTGAAACGAGGGGAGCCTGGAAAGATCCCATGATTACATCCTTTGTCGGCCTGCTTGGTCCTGATATATACACCTCAGGACGAGCCCATTCCTCGATCTCACTCCGACCAATAAAGTGCGTATCACAGTAAGCCGAGTCGGAAAAACTGACAATTGGTGATGGTCCGTTGATGTATAATCTGTAGATAGAGCGCACATTACTTTATTTTACTGCTCTCGGAGCAACGATCCGCGAGTTCGTTTAGATTGTCAATCAACTGACCCTTGGAATTACGCTTCCGATCTATCTCCAACAGTCGGTTCGAATACTCGTTCGTATGAACATGCTGGTAGACCTTCCTAGGTAACGCTGCGCCGTTTCAGCACCGTGGACATCGCCCCCCATTTCCTCTTCTTATCAAGTGACGGCGAATCACAATCCAACTCCCCGGATCTAACTTTTTCCCCGCCGCCGGATCGCCAGTGGAGCACGCCGCGCGAAACTTTCTTTCCAGCGGAACGCATCCGCCTAAACTCCCTTCTCTCTTCCTCCCCAAATGCCCCTCCCTCTCTTCCCCCGATTGGCGCCGTTCCTCCTGCTGCTTGCTTCCGCGGCGGCGGAACCGGTCGCGACTCCTTCCGCCGGAGCGAAACCGGCGGAGAACTCCGCGGAGCTTTCCTCCGCGGAAGCAGCGATGAAGAAGTTCACCGTCGCGCCGGGATTACAAGTGGATCTCTGGGCTGCGGAACCTTTGCTGATCAACCCCGTGGCGTTTTCCTTCGATCATCTCGGCCGCGCGTTTGTGGCGGAAACCGGACGCCGGAAGACGACGGTTCCGGACATCCGCAGCCTGGAATCCTGGGAAACCGCCAATATGGCGCTGCGCACGGTGGCTGACCGGCTCGCCTTTCTCCAGAAGCAATATCCGCCGGATCCGACGCGGAAAGCCACCCGGTCACTGCCGGATCGCAATGGCGATGGTTTGTTTAATCTGAACGATTGGGCCGTGGAAGGCGAGCGGCTGAAGTTGATCACCGATACCAACGGCGACGGCCGGGCGGATCAAGCGAGCGTCTTTGCGGAAGGATTCAAAGATGTGTTGACCGGAGTCGGAGCGGGCGTCCTGGCTTACGGAGGCAACGTCTTCTACACCTGCGTGCCGGATCTCTGGCGTCTTTCCGGAGAGAAAGCCGGCGCGGCGAGGCAACGCGAGGTGATGTTAACCGGCTTCGGCCCGCATATCGTTTTCAGCGGGCATGACATGCACGGACCGAAGATTGGTCCCGACGGGAAGCTTTACTGGAGCATCGGCGACACCGGCGCGCACGTGAAGACCAAGGAAGGCGCGGTGCTCGACTACTCGGACACCGGCGCGGTCTTCCGCAGCGATCTGGACGGGAAGAACGCGGAAATGTTTGCCTTCGGTCTGCGCAATCCTCAATCGCTCGCGTTCAACGATCTCGGCGATCTTTTTACCGGAGACAACAACGCGGACGGAGGCGACAAGGCGCGCTGGACGCACGTGGTGGAAGGAGGCGATTACGGCTGGCGGCTCGGTTGGCAATTCCTCCGGAAGAACGATCAGCAACCGCAACTCGGCGCGTGGAATAGCGAAGGAATGTGGCGGCTCGACGTGGCGAAGACCAATCTCTCTTTGCTCCCGCCGGTCGCGCATATCGGCCACGGACCAGCAGGCATTGCCTACTATCCGGGAACTGGCTTACCGGACAGCTATCGGGAACATTTCTTCCTCGCAGATTTCCCCGGAGGAATCCGTTCCTTCAAGCTGGCCCCAGCCGGAGCGACGTATCGCGTGGATCAAGGCGGCGATTTCCTCCAGGATAATT
>DASVRR010000040.1:0-40042 GCA_036388515.1 Chthoniobacteraceae bacterium
TCTTCGTGGTTTCCTTCCGCCCGACCAAAAACATTTCCGCAGTTTCTTGAAAGATCCACGCGCCGGCTCCGTTTTCTCCGGCAAATCCACATCGTTTATGCACCTCGCGTCCTCCGATCCCAACTCGTCGCGCTTCTCCGCGTTCCGCTTCTCGCGCCTGCTTCTTGCAGCGTCCAGCCTGCTCGCCGCCGCCGCTTTTGCCGAGACTCCGCCCGCCGCGCAGCTCGTCCTCAGCTCGAAAACCGTGGAGCCGACGACAACGTATGAAGTGCGCTTTGCCGCACCGATGGTCGATGCGAGCGCCATCGGGAAACCGGCAGATCCTTCCCCAGTCGTCCTCCAGCCCGCGGTCAAAGGACGCTTCGTCTGGCTGAGCAGCCGCAGCGGAGTTTTCACTCCGGAAGAACCGCTGCTGTTGAGCACGACCTTCCGCTTCAACTTCCGCCCGGGCCTCAAGAACGCTGGCGGAGAAGCCGTCGCGGGCGAATTTGACGCGACTTTCCAGACGCCGCCCTTCGCGCTCAAAGGCTGGCACACGCCGAACTATCTCTCGAACTCGGATGCTCCGGCGGATCCGAGTTTCAGTCTGCTCTTCAATGCCGACCTCAAAGCGGAAGACGCGGAGAAATCGCTGAAGTTCATCAACGCCGCGGGGCAAACCGTCGCCGCGCGCGTCGTGCAAGCCGATGCGCTGCATCATCCCGAACACAGCTTTCCCAAGTATCGCAGCGACGACCGTTCACTGCTGACCTGGTCCGCGCGGTTTGGCGAGCGCGCGACTCCCGCGATCGGAGCCGCCGAGCCGAAAACTCCCCGGGCAAATCAGCTTTTCGTCCGGCCGACAGAGCCGCTGGCGGTTGGGGAAGGCTGGAAACTCGTCATCGGCGAAGGTCTTCCCGCGAGCCAGCCTGGCTTGCAGTTGCTGGCGCCAGTCGAGGTGAATATCGGCACCGTTCGCCCCTTCACCGCGCGCGAGATTTCGGCGGAAAATGACGGCACCAACGGCCGGATGCTCATCGCAAGTTTCTCCAAGCCGCTCTCCGCCGATCTGAAGCCCGAGCAATTCCTCGAGTGGATCAAGATTTCTCCCCAACCCGCCAACTTGAAGGTGGAGCTGGACAGCAATCGCTTGATCTTCAGCGGTGATTTCGAGCTCGCCACGGAATACAAAACCGAGATCGCGGCGGGGCTTCCGGCGGCTCAGCCGTTTGTCTTGAAGGAAGGCTTCACGGACTCCGTCATCTTCGAACCGATCACGCCGGTCCTCGCGCTGGAAGGTTTCGCGACGCACCAACTGAACTCCGGTTCGCGCCACTTCCACCTGAAGGCGCTCAATGTGCCGAAGCTGCGCATCAGCGCGAAGCTCTTCCAACCGGACACGCTCCCGCTCGCGCTCACCGCCTACGACGAATACCTGAACCCGCCGGACATCAAGGACCACGAGACCTACCGCAAGATCGATCCGGAGAAAATCGCCGGGACAAATCTCTACTCGCGGGAAATCGCCGGAAGCGAACAGGTGGACCGCGAGCGGGAGATCGCGCTGGATTGGAACGACATTATCGGCAAAGGGAAAACCGGCGTGGTGCTGATCACCGCGGAACAGTCCGGCGAAGTCGAAGGCCGGCGACCCGGAGTACAGGCGATCATCCAGGTCACCGATCTCGGTGTGGTCTGGAAGAAATCGAAAACCGAAACTTTCGCGCACGTGTTTTCGCTCGCGACCGGCAGCCCGCTCGCTGGAGTGAAGCTGCGTTTCATCACTCCGGAAAATGAGTCGATCGGGGAAGCAATCACCGATGCGACCGGCGCGGCGAAGCTGCCGGCTGCGGAGAAAGCGCGCTACTTGCTGGCGCAAAAGGATGCGGATCTGCACCTCGTTCCGCTGGACGATGGGATCAACCAACTTTCGCTCTACCGCTTCAAGATTCCCCATCACGACTTCGAAGATGAGGAAGAAAGCGCGGAAGGTTCCGCAAGCGGACGGCAGGTGCTGCTCTTCACCGAGCGCGGCGTCTACAAGCCGGGCGAAGTGGTGCATCTCAAGGGTTTGGTGCGCGATACCACGGCGGGCAAACCGCGGATTCCTTCCGGAACAAAAGCGCAGCTCAAAGCATTCGACCAGCGGGAGCGCGAGATCTTCTCCCGCGAAGTCACGGTCTCGCCGCTGGGTTCGCTGAATGCGGACATCCAGCTTCCGACGGCAAATCTGGGAACGTATCGGGCGACGCTGACCTTCGGGACCGAGGCGGAACCGGACGGAGTGGCGGAGCACAATTTCGAGGTGCAGGAATACACACCGAATGCTTTTGAGATCAGCATCGGCGGGCCGAAAGCGACCATCGGCGCGGTTCCGCTGGAGCTGCCGGTGGCGGCAAAATACCTGATGGGGAAGTCGCTTTCACAAGCCCAACTCGCCTGGTCGATTCAGGCGGAAGACACGGAGTTTGCTCCGGAAGGATTTGGTGATTTCAGCTTTTGTGACGCGATCGAAGACTACCGGTTGAGACGCGCGCTCGGCCGCAGCTCACACTTCTCCGATCAAGGCAAACTCGAACTCGGCGCCGATGGAAAAACGACCGTCGCCACCACGGTGCAACTGAACACGAAAGCGCCGCAGCCGCGCTCGGTGACTTTGCTCTGCGAGATCACGGATCTGAATCAGCAGACTGTTTCCAACTCGAAGGAACTCGAGGTGCACAGCTCGGATTTCTATCTCGGCATCGCCGCTTTGCCCGAGGTCTTGCAGGCCGGCCAGAAGCTGCCGATTTCGGTGATCGCCGTGGCGAACAACGGCACGCCGACAACCGCGCCCGTGGCCGCGAAACTCCGCCTGACGCGCATCGATTGGCAGAACAACCGCGTCGTCACCGATGAAGACGCGTCCGAGTACCAGAGCGAGCCGATCTACAAACTGATCACCGAACGCGAGGTCACTGCCGAGCGCGTCGAGCAGCGCGAGCACAAGTGGATGCTTGCGGAACCAAAAGACAGCGGCTTGGTCGCGGGCGAACCCGGACTTTATCTCCTCGAGGCGCTGGCGAAAGATTCCGGAGGCCGCGACGTGCTGACCACGAAGACCTTTTACGTCACTGGGGAAAACGTCACGGAATGGAATTACCGGAACGAGTTCCAGATCGAGCTGGTGCCGGACAAGCTGGAGTATTCCACCGGCGAAACCGCGCGCGTGCTGGTGAAGACGCCGATCTCCGGCGACGCGCTGGTGACAGTCGAGCGGGATAAAGTCCTGCGTTCCTTTGTGACGAAACTGAGCGGCAATGCGCCCAGCGTGGAAGTGCCGCTGCTCGGCCTCGATGCGCCGAATGTGTTTGTCTCGGTGATGTTGCTCCGCGGCGCGAACGAAAGCCCGCGCAAGTTTAAGGAGCCGGATTACCGCGTTGGGTTTTGCCAGCTGAAAGTCACGCGGCCGGAGTCGAAACTGAGCGTGTTCGTCAATCCGCAACAAAAGGGCTATCAGCCGGGAGAAAGCGTCACGATCACGGCGGAAGTCCGCGATTTCCAAGGCAAGCCGAGAGCGGGTGCGGAAGTCACGCTGTATGCCGTGGATGAAGGCGTGCTGAGTCTCACGGAATACACCACGCCGGATCCGCTGAAGTTCTTCAACGAGCCGGTGCCGCTGTCCGTCAGCACAAGCCTGACCATCCCGAGTTTGCTCAACGAAGATCCGGAGAATCGCAGCTTTGAAAACAAAGGTTACATGATCGGCGGCGGCGGCGATCTGGGCGACGCCTTCCGGAAGAACTTCGTCACTTGTGCGCTCTGGAATGCCAATCTGCGCACGGATGAAAACGGCAAAGTGAGCGCGACCTTCCCCGCGCCGGACAGCCTGACGCGGTATCGAATCATCGCGGTGGTGCAAACCACGGACGACGCGTTTGGCGCCGCGGAGTCGGCGTTCGAGGTGAGCAAGCCGGTGATGTTCGAACCGGCTCTCCCGCGCTTCGCCAATGTCGGCGACCAGCTCGTGCTGCGCGGAGTTTTGCACAATCTCACGGATGTGGAAGGTGAGGTCGAAGCCGTGCTGGAGCTGGACGAAACAGCGACCGCGCAGAACACCCGGCGCCGTGTGACCTTGCCAGCGCGCGGCTCGCTCGCAGTGGATTTCCCCGTGGAGTTTAAGACGGCCGGAGTGGCGAAATGGAAGTGGACCGCACGCTTCACCGGAGCCGACGGGAAGACGGCTTTCCGCGATGCGGTCGAGAGCACGTTGAAAGTCGGCTATCCGGTCGCGGTGATGCGCGAGGTGCAGCTCGGCCGCGCGGATCGTCCGGAGACAAACCTCCTGGCCAAAGCAAATCCTGCCTTGCTGGAAGGTCGCGGCGTGGTGCGCGTCACCTTGGGGAACACCCGAATCCTGGAACTCCGCGAGTCGCTCAATCAACTCCTGCATTATCCCTACGGTTGTGTGGAGCAAACGACTTCCAGCACCCTGCCGTGGATCGCGCTGCGCGGTTTTCGCGCCGCTCTTCCGGAGCTGGCAAAGAGCGACGAGCAAATCAAAAACGCGGTGAACCACGGGATCGATCGGCTGCTTTCCATGCAGATGGGGAATGGCGCGCTCGGCTACTGGCCCGGAGCGCGCGAGCCGCATTTCTGGGGAAGCTCGTACGGCGGACTCGGACTGGCGCTCGCAAAACGCGGCGGCTTCGACGTGCCGGCAGAACCGCTGGATAACCTGTGCAAATATCTCAGCGGCGAGCTGCGCGGCTCGGCCGAAACGAACGACCGCTGGAAGCTGGCGGAACGTTGCCTCGCCGTTTACACGCTGGCCATCGCCGAGCGTCCGGAGGCAGCGTATCACGAGTTGCTCTTCAAAAAGCGGGACCTGCTGAGCGACGAAAATCGCGCGTTGCTGGCGCTGGCGATTCAGGAGGCAAAAGGCCCGGCGGCAATGATCGACGAGCTGCTCAAACCAAAGAAGCTGGCGGCTCCGGAAGAAGATGCGTTCTGGCATGCCTCGCGCGAATCGTCGATTCGGTTGCTGGCCTGGGCTCGGTTTAAGCCGGAGTCACCGAATGTCGATGCGCTCGCGACGGAGTTGTTCGGCCGGCGGCTGGGCGGCCACTGGAGCACGACGCAAGGAAACGCGTGGGCGCTGCTCGCGCTCGGCGATTACCTCCAGCGCGTGGAAAAGCCGCAGGGCCGGGTGGAAGGTTCGCTCGCTTGGGGAGAACGCCGCGAAACCTTCGCGCTGGCGAATGATGCTCCCGTGCAACGGCGGGAACTCGCCCTCGGCTCCGCGGCAGCCGGTGCACCGCTGGTCGTCCGGAATCCTGTTCGCGGGCGGATCTTCACCGAAGTCCAGATCGAGTCCCGGCCGAAGACACTCTCGCAGCCGAGACAGGATCAAGGCTACGCGATCGACCGGAGCTACGCGAAGATTGAGGACGACGGTTCGCTGACCGAACTGAAGGATCCGAGTGTCGGGGATCGTGTGCTGATCACGCTGAAGATCGATGTGCGCCGCGCCGCGCGATACGTCGCGGTGGACGATCCGCTACCGGCGATTTTTGAAGCGGTGAATCCGGTCTTCAAATCGCAGGCGACTCGCGCGGGTGAAGTGCTCGGGCAGGAATGGGCGAGTGATTTCCAGGAGCTGCGGGATGATCGCGCGCTGTTCTTTGCGGATCATCTTTTCCCCGGAAGTTACACGATCCGGTATCTGGCCCGAGTCCGCGCAGCCGGAACGGCGACCGCGCCGTCCGCCAAGATCGAGGAGATGTATCATCCGGAACGCTTCGGCACGACGGCGACGATGCGGCTGACCAGCCTTCCGCTGAAGTAATCCGCCGGATGAGGTCCACGAAATCCACGAAAAGTTCGAAAGGATCAGGAGCCGCGCGAACTCCACATCGGGCGGCGGATGAAGCCAGTTGCAGCTTCTTCCTTTCGCGTCCTTTAGTGTGGTTCGTGGACCCTTCCTCCGCGGAGGCAAAGTAACGCGATGCCTGGAGCCGGACGTCGCGACCGATGGATTCGCTGGGCGCAACGCGGCCTTTGCGTCAGTGCGGGTTTGCTGGGCATCGGCTGGTTTGGCCTGAAGCTGGTGCCATTGCCGCCGGCGCTGCTCCAGCCGACTGCCCCGAGTCGCGAGTTGACCGATCGCCATGGACAGGCGTTGCGCGAAACGCGCGTGGAAGAACGTTTCGCGCGCGCGGTTTCGCTTGGGGAAGTGCCGCGGAATTTGCTCCACGCGACGCTCGCAGCGGAGGACAAGCGCTTCTTCCAGCATCGCGGAATCGACTTGCTCGCGCTCGGCCGCGCAGCCTGGAACAACGCCACTCACCGGCGGATCACTTCCGGCGCTTCGACCATCACGCAGCAACTCGTGAAGAACAGCGAACCTCGTCCGCGGACCTGGCGGACGAAGTGCATCGAAGCCGCAACGGCGCTCCGGCTGGAGCAATTGTGGACCAAAGAGCAGATCCTCGCCGCGTATCTCAACCGGATCGATTTCGGCAATCTGAACATCGGGATCGCTGCGGCGGCAAACTACTACTTTGCCAAGCCGCTGGCCGACCTGAGCGACGCCGAGGCGGCTTTCCTCGCGGGCTTGCCGAAAAACCCGAGCCGCCTCAATCCGCACCGTTCCCTTCGAGCAGCAAAGCGGCGTCAGCGGGTCGTCCTGCAGCGCATGGAACGTGCGAGCTGGCTGAGTTCAGTGGAAGCGGAACGCGCCCGAGCGGAAGAGCTGCGACTGCAGCCGCCACGCCGCCTTTTCCGCGCGCCGCATTTTGTGGATCTCGTGCTGGAGCGGCTGCCGAAAGGTTCCGGAGGAAAGGTCGCCACTTCGCTGGACCTGCAGCTCAATCGCTTTGTGGAAGGTGAAGTCACTGCGCAGCTCGCGCGCTTGCGGAAGAAGAACGTCCGCGACGCGGCGGTGGCGGTGATCGACAACTCCACTGGCGGCGTGCTCGCGCTGGTTGGTTCGCAGGATTACTTCGCGCCCGGCACCGGCCAGGTGAATGGCGCGTGGGCTCGCCGTTCCGCTGGATCGACGTTCAAGCCGTTCACTTACCTGCTCGCGCTCGAGCGCGGCGCGACGCCAGCGAGCATTGTGGCCGATGTGCCGGCGGTTTTCCCCACGGCGACCGGCGCTTTTCGTCCGGAGAACTACAATCATCGCTGCCATGGGCCGCTCCGCTATCGGCTGGCGCTGGCAAACTCGCTGAACATCCCCGCTGTCCGTGTGCTCGGATCGATCGGCGGCGCCGCTCCGTTGCAGGAAAGATTGCGAGCGTGGGGCATGACGACACTCGAACGTCGTCCGGAGGAATATGGGCTCGGGCTGACCATCGGGAATGCCGAAACGCGTTTGCTGGAGCTGGTGAATGCCTACGCCGCCCTGGCACGGCTGGGCGATTGGCGTCCGTATCGGCTTTTTGATTCCACCGGCCCGAAGGCGGACGAATCCGCGGCTGCGGGCGCGACCGTGGCGCAGACTCCGCTCGCGGCCTGGCTCATCGCCGACATGCTGAGCGACAACCCGGCGCGCAGCCTGGCTTTTGGCAGTCAGTCTCCGCTCCGCTTCGACTTTCCCGTGGCTTGCAAGACCGGGACGAGTTCCGATTTCCGGGACAACTGGGCGGTTGGTTACACTCCGGAATTTACCGTGGGAGTGTGGGTGGGAAACTTCGACGGCACTCCGATGCAGCAAGTTTCCGGCGTGACCGGAGCAGCACCGATTTTGCACGCAGTCTTCGAAAATCTCCACGCGCGCTTCGGGACGAGTTGGTTTCCGCAGCCCAAACAGATCGTCACGCATTCGGTTCATCCACTGACGGGAAAACTCCTGGCCCAGCCGCGCTCCGACGGAGTCTCGGAGAAGTTCGTGGACGGCAATCTGCCTGGTGTCGAGTCGCCGGAAGACTACGACGCGAGTGGCCGGGTAATCCTCGGGCCGGAGTATGCGGATTGGAGCCGTGGAGGTGAAAACGGCCTTTCGCAGCGCACCGCAATCGAGCTCGAATCCGCCGACCTGCAGCTGCTCTCGCCACTCCCGGGAACCACCTTTCTCCTCGATCCCGATTTGCCGTCGAGCGGCCGCGTTCCTTTGCAGGCCAGCAGCGGAAGCGCGGTGGAATGGGAAAGCAACTCGCTGGAGTTGCAGCAAAGTGGAGGCCGGACGTTTGCCGTGGCGCGGGAAGGCGAGCACCGGATCACCGCGCGCGACTCGGTCAGCGGAAAGCGCGCTGAGACGTGGATCCGGGTGAAGGCGCTGTAGGTTTTCTTTCCGGCGGTCGCTGCCGTGATTCATGTCGATCGTGATGTCGCGCCGGATCTGTGCGAGTGGCCGGCGGGCCGCCGGCCACAACAGGCCAGCGGCCTGTGCTCCCCAGAATTCCGATGCCACGCCCAAAACCAGCGGGAGGGAATCGAACCGCAACGACGCGACGGGCGCGACGAAGGGCCACGGTGCATCGGCGGTGCGATGCCTCCGCTTTCTGTGCGAGGGCGAGAACCTTTCTGTCGCCGTCGCCAGGCTTTATCCGGTGATCGTGAATCCGCGGATCCCGGTGAGCGGCGGGATCGGGATGGGGATCGATGACTTGATGTGACTCTTCAGCTCGCTCTCTGCGATCGCCGCGAGGAAGGCTTCGACTTCCGGCTGCTCGCCGCTGCACTGCAACTCCACACGTCCGTCCGGAAGATTCCGCACCCAACCGGTTACGTCGAATCCGCGCGCGAGCTGTTTGCAGGTGAAACGGAAGCCGACGCCTTGCACCCGCCCTTCGTAAAATACTTGCCGGGCAACCATCGGAGCGCGGCCGTCAACGCTTCTTCTTCGTCGGCGCTCTGCCTTTCGGACCTGCAATCAAGGTTCCGTTCGCGTCGTATTCCTCCACTCCGGAAGTCTTGTTTTGCATGCTGTAAATGTAAACTCGCCGGCGCAGGAACTGGCCCGCTGCAGAGGTGATGGTTTCTTCCGCAAGGCGTCCGCTGGAATCCCGTTTGTAGCTGGATTTGGCGATGATGTTTCCCTTGGCGTCGTAAAGGATCGCGCCGATCCGCTGGTTTTGGGGATCAAGCGGATAGACCACTTTGCGGAGCGTCTTGCCGGCGGCGTCGTAGAGCGTCTCCTCCGCAGATTGCGCCTCCGGATTCACCACCAGCGTGCTGCGAGTGCCGTCGCCGTGCACGGTGGTCGTGGCCTTGATCGCATCGCTGCGCGTGAGCTGTGCCTGCGTGGCTGGAACAGCAGCAAGGATGAGGCAAAGGAGAAGGGGCAGGGCTTTCATGCTGGAAGAAACTTTAGGAGGTGGTCGCGAGTTCGGCGAGCGGGACCTCGCCGCCGTCGTGCCGGTTGAATTGCAGGTCGTATAGGCGCCGATAATACCCGCTCTTGGCAAAAAGTTCCGCATGCGTGCCGGTCTCCTTGATCACGCCATTTTCCATCACCACGATCTGATCCGCGTGCAAAATTGTGGAAAGCCGGTGGGCGATGGCGATGACCGTGCGGCCTTCCGCGAGCGCATCGATGGCGCCTTGCACCTGCTTTTCCGACTCCGAGTCGAGCGCGCTCATCGCTTCATCCAGGAGCAAAATCGGCGCGTTCTTGAGCAAAGCGCGGGCGATGGAAACACGCTGCTGTTGTCCCCCGCTGAGCAGGCAGCCTTTGTCCCCAATGATCGTCTCGTAGCCTTGCGGTTGCGCGAGGATGAAATCGTGCGCGTGAGCTTGTTTCGCGGCGCTTTCCACTTCGTCTTGCGTCGCCTCAAGACGGCCGTAGCGAATGTTGTTCGCGAGGCTGTCGTGGAAGAGAAAGATGTCCTGCGAGACGGTGGCAATGTTTTCCCGGAGCGAGCTTTGCGTCACCCCGCGCACATCGTGGCCGTCGATCAGCACGCGCCCATCCTGCACATCGTAGAGCCGCTGGAGCAAAGCCAGCAGCGTGCTTTTGCCCGCTCCGCTCGCGCCGACCAACGCACAGGTGCTGCCGGCTGGAATCCGCAGGTTGATTCCATGAACCGCGGCCTTTTCGCTCCCATAACTGAAGCTGACGCCTCTAAAGATCACCTCGCCGCGGACGCGCGGCAAAGTCGCGGCCGACGGTGCGTCCTGGATCGCCGCGGGCCGGTCCAGCAGCTCGAAGACCTTGGTCGTCGAGGCAAGACAGCGCTGCATCGTGAGATAGATGCGCGAGAGCGATTTGAACGCCGGATAAAGCATCACCATGCCGCCGTTGAGCGCGACGAACTTATCGAATCCAAGGCCGCGGTACCAAGCCCACGCGAGCGCCGCGGCAATCCCGAGCGAGGCGATCGTTTCGACCAGCGGCCCGGTGATCTCCAGCGCCTTTCGCCAGCGCATAATGAAGCGCATGATCTGAGTATTTGCGTGGTTGAAACGGGCGGCTTCGAACTCTTCGCGAGCGTGCGTTTTCACCACCCGAATGCCGGCGAAAGCTTCCTGCATCACCACCATGAGCTGCCCCGCTTCTTCCTCCTCGCGCGCGCCGGCTTTGCGCACTTTTTTGCTCACCACGACCACGGGGATCAGGCAGAGCGGGAAGATCAGGAAGGAAACGAGCGTGAACTGCCAATCGACGATGAAGAGCGCCGCCAGTCCGGTGAGAATCGAGATCGGCTGCTTCACCACGTCGCTGGAGATCGTGGTTAACGCTTGTTGTGCCATCCGCGTTTGATTGAAGACCGTCTGCACGAGATCGCCCGCCTTGGCCTTGTTAAAGAACTCCATCGACTGGCCCATCGTGTGGCGGAACACCTCCTGGCGGATGTCGTCCAGAATCCGGACGCTGCACCAGAGCATGCAGTAGCTATTCAGATAGCCGCACAGTCCACGCAGCAGCATGAGCATCGGAATACTCGCGCAGATCAGCATCACGGTGGTGGGGCTGTTATCGATCCGGAATTGCGCGAGCTGCGGAAACCATCTCACCAGCACGCCGCCGCCGGTCGCCGCGTGTTGCGGGAAGACGGCACCCGCAACGAACTGCACATCGAACACCAGCAGCGCCTGCACCACTCCGAAAAGCCCGCCGAAGAGAATGCCGGCGAAGAACCGCGCGCGATAAGGTCGCAGATAGCTAAAGAGCCGCGCGTAGGGTCCGCGGGCTTCCCGCACGAAGTCGCCAAAGGACATCCGAGCGATCTCTTTGCGGGAAAGTTTTTTGGCCATGCGAAAAAGGATCCTGTGCTGCGCTGCGCTGGTTAGCTCCAGCGGAGCGGAACCAACGGGAGGAAGGAAATGGGATCAGGAAGCGGAGGCGGCAAGCAGCGTGTTCGTAGCACTGATGACCAGGTCCGTCGAGATGCGCTCCATCGGCGCGCCTTTCATCCGCGAGCTGAAATCGGTGAGCGCCTCCGCGGGGGAGGCTGCCGAAAGGATGACGGTGTGCGGATGCCGCGGCCGCCAATGGAAAGGATTTGTGGGACCAAAGAGCGCGACTTGAGGCCGGCGGAAAGCGGCCGCCAGATGAACAATCGCGGTGTCGCAACTAATCACCAGGCGTGCCCGCGAAACCAGAGCAGCGAGTGCGAGGAGATCGAGTTTTCCGGAGAAATCAACCAGCCCGGGGACACCGGCGGAGCTGATTTGCGCGCAGTGAGTTGTCTCGGGCGGAGCGTTTCCGCCTGTCAGAATCGAACGCAACCCCCAGCGGTCAAACAGCGTCCGCGCCACTTCCGCCCAGCGTTCGGCTTGCCAGAACTTTTCCGGTCGCGCAGTTCCCGGATGCAGGAGGACAAAAGGTTCCCGGATCCCGCTTTGCTCCAGCGACTCCGCCGCTCCTCGGATGGCTGTCTCCGGCAGGATCAGCCTCGGGCCAGTCTCCGCGGGCTGCTTCGCCTGCGGCAAAACGCCGTTCACCAGATCCAGATAATGATCCACCGTGTGCCGTTCGCGCACGGAAGAGTCGATGAAGCGATGATACGCCAGCGCTTGGAAGCGGTTCTTGCGGACCCATTCGAAGGTCGCTCGCTGTTTTGCTCGGGAGAGCACGCTGGCCAGAGCGGAGCGATCCGTGCCGGTAAAATCCAGGCAGAGATCCCACGGACCAGTCATCATCTGCTGCCACGGCGCGAAACCTCTCCCGCGGCCAAACACCGCCGAGGTATCGACGTCTCCAATGGCTCCCAGCAGCGGCGCGCAGCCTTCGTTCACCGCCAGCGCGAGATAGGCTTCGGGGAAAGTCCGCCGCAGCAGCGCCAGCGCCGGTGTCGTCAGGACAAGATCCCCGATGCGTTTGAGCTGAAGCGCGAGGATCCTCATGCTGCGCACAGCAAAGTTGCGCGCCGGGGAGCACAGGCCGCTGGCCTGTTGTTTCCGGCGGCCCGCCGGAAACTTCTCGCGGAGCGAGCGGCAAAGTGGCGGGGCCGCGGCGGGACGCTACAGCAAAGAGTTTCGCGCCAGCGCGTGCGGTGTGCCCGGCGGGCCGCCGGCCACGACAGGCCAGCGGTCTGTGCTCCCCATCCGCCGCCTCCGGAAAGTTGCTGCATCCGGTTCATCGACGGCGCGCTGCTTCCCACGCCTCGGCGAGTCGCAAACCGAAGTGCTCCCAGGTGAAATGCTCCACCGCGCGTGCTCGCCCAGCGGCACCAAGCTTGGCACAGAGTGCGCGATCCCGGTGCAGCCGCTGGAGCGCGTCGGCGAGAGCGTCCGGATCGTTCGGCGGAATGATCAAGCCGTTGACTCCATCCAGCACGATGTCGCCGCTCTCGCGCGTGACGATCTGCGGCAATCCACACGCGGCAGCTTCGTAAGTCGCTTTGGCGCTGCCTTCGCACTCGCTGGGGAAGACATGCACTGTCGCCGCGCGATAGCACTCCTCCACTCGCGCGACAAAGCCCGGCAACTTCACGTCCTCACCGCCGAACCGCTCGAGATACGGTCGCATCTCCTCATGCACCGAACCGACGAGCACCAGCTCCGCATCGCGCAGAGCCAGGCGGCGCCAGACTTCCAGCAAATGGTGCACGCCCTTCCGTTTGATCAGCGCTCCGACGAAGACGACGCGGAACTTTTCCGGCGGCCTTTCCGCGGGAATGAAACGCTGCACATCGACCCCGCGCTGATGCCGGAAGAGTTTCTCCTTTGCCACGCCTGCCGCGAGAAAGGTCTCCTCCGCCTTTTGCGAAAGCACGAGGATCAGATCGGCAAGATCGTATTCCTCCAGCATCTGCTGACGGGTCACGAGCAGACGGTTCTTCAGGCCTTGCCAGCCACTCGCGGCGGCTCGCTCCCGTTCGGTCTGTGTTTGGCGCGCCGGCTTGGTCTTGCCTTTGTTCCGGTGCCAGGTCGGGATCTCGATCAGGCTCGGGATGCCCAGCCTGCGCGCGGTGCGCAAGGTGCGCACACATTCTCCGGACCAACCGTGAAACAGATCGAACCCGCCTTCCTCCAAACGGTCGGCCGCAGCCCGATCCAGCGCATGCTTTTTCGCCCCGTAATAGTAACTGCTGCCCAGCGCTGAAAGCATCCGGACCGGATGCCAGCGCAGCGACTCGACGAGCTCCGCCGGAACCGCGTCCTGCCGATTTTCAAAAGCCAGCGCCTTGCGCAGCACTCCGGCCCGATGAGCCACGCGCACCGTCTCCGCCGCCACCGCGTCGAGGCCGGAACCGCCGAGACGCGCCGAAGTGGCGTAGAGTAGTTTCAGATCGCGGATTGCGGAGTTCAGAGGGAAAAGGAGCGGTGATGCACGTGATCGGCCGCAGTCTGAAATCCGCAACCCCACTTCTGAAATGAAAATCGGCCTGGTTCGCCGCGGCTATTCCCGCACCGGCGGCGCGGAAGCCTATTTGCGCCGGTTTGCGGAAGCCGCGGTCGCAGCCGGCCACGAGACGATGCTTTTTGCGGAGCAGTGGCCGATGGCGGAGTGGCCCTTCGAGCACGTCCAGATTCACAGCCGCTCGCCGGGAAGCTTCGCGGCTTCGCTCCACGCGCGGCAGGCGGGCGACTCGTGCGATTTCCTCTTCAGCCTGGAACGCGTTTGGAGCTGCGACTGCTACCGAGCGGGCGATGGCGTGCACGCGGCGTGGCTGGAGCGACGCCGGGAATTCGAGCCATTCTGGCGGCCGCTGCTCCGGCGCTTCAGCAGAAAGCATGGCGAGACGCTCGCGTTGGAGCAGCAACTCTTCGGAGCGAGAGGGGCGCGCTCGGTGATCGCCAATTCACGCCTCGTGCAGGCGGAAATCGTGGAGCGCTTCGGTTACCCCGTGGAGCAAATCCACGTGATCTACAATGGCGTGCCGCCTTTTCATCCTCCGGTTGACGCACGCGCCGCCACCCGCCGGGAGCTGGGGCTGAAGGAGGAAGATTACGTGCTGCTCTTTGCCGGATCCGGCTGGGAGCGGAAAGGGCTGCGCTTTGCCATCGAGGCGATGGGCTCATTGCGCGGGAGGAACACCAAGCTGCTGGTCGCCGGGCGCGGTTCTCCACGGACGCAGCCGAGTTCCCACCGGGTGCGTTTCCTCGGTCCGGTGGGAGAAATGGCGCGCTATTTGGCGGCGGCCGACGCGTTCGTCTTGCCCACGCTGTACGAGCCGTTTTCCAACGCGTGCCTGGAAGCACTCGCCGCCGGCTTGCCCGTGATCACGACTCGGCATAACGGCTTCACCGAGATCATCGCGCCCGGTGAGGACGGCGAAATCATCAATGACCCGCGAGAGATTGGTTCGCTGGTCGACGCCATCGAAGCCTGGCGTGACCCCGCCCGGCGGGAGGCAATGCGCCCACACCTAGCCGCACTCGGAGCGCGTTACAACCTCGCGGAAAACGTCCGGCAAACATTAGCCGTGATCACCTCGACGCGGCGCGGGTAACAACTCGAATTGGAGAGTCAATGCCGCGGACGCCGACCACGGAAGCGACGGCGCGCTTCCCTCCACCGCTCCACAACGCCGCCAAGCTGATCAGATCGCCAGGAAGTTCTTCAAAAGGCTTTTGCCTTCCACGGTCAGGATCGATTCCGGATGAAACTGCACTCCGTGCAGCGGCAACTCACGGTGCCGCAAACCCATAATTTCCTTTTCCGCCGTCTCCGCGGTGATCTCCAGCGCCTCGGGAAACGTGTCGCGCCTGACCAGCAACGAATGATAGCGCGTCGCCTCGAAGGGATTCGGCAGCCCCGCGAACACGCCTTCGCCATTGTGCAAGATCGGCGAGGTTTTCCCGTGCATCAGCCGATCCGCGCGAACCACTTCGCCTCCGAAAACCTGGCCCATGCATTGATGCCCTAGACAGACTCCGAGAATTGGCGTGGTCTCGCCGAACGTGCGGATCACGGCGCAGGAGATACCCGCTTCGTTCGGCGTGCAGGGTCCGGGCGAAATCACGATCCGTTCCGGCGAAAGGGCTCGGATTTCTTCCGGCGTGATTTCGTCGTTCCGTTTCACCATCAGTTGCGCCCCCAGCTCGCCGAAATATTGGACGAGATTGTAGGTAAAGCTGTCGTAGTTATCGATGACCAGGAGCATTTGGCACGGGCGCGGGAAGCTCACTAAACACCAAAGGTGGTGCAGGGTCGAGCGGCGGGTCAGCTGCTGAAAGGCAGTCGTCCTCGTCCTCGTCCTCGTCCTCGTCCTCCTACTCCTACTCCTACTCCTACTCCTACTCCTACTCCTACTCGCCAGTGGCGCGGCGGCGTCCACTCTCGCTGGGGATTACCAACAGCCGCTCTGTTGGAACATCAGCGCGGCACCCCGAGGCGACGCGTCATCATCGAGGACGAGTAGGAGTAGGATTACGAGTAAGGAGCCGACCACCTTTCCGCTCCCCCCGCTGAAAATCTGTAACATCGGCGCGCGATTCCCTCTTTCCTGAGTGCAGCCTCTTCGTTCCTAAAGGGCCGGCGAGCTGCGCCATCTCATGAACTCCCATCCAGAAGATCCAGCCTCCACCTGCAACCACTGCGGTCAGCCCGTCCCCGCAAATACGCCGCTGGGGCTCTGTCCGGCGTGCCTTATCGCAGCCGGCATTCCGAGCGAGGTGGAAGAGAAACGCCGCTCCTTTATTCCGCCGCCGCTGGAGGAAATGGCGACGCGTTTTCCTCAGCTTGAGCTGCTGGAGATGCTCGGCCGCGGTGGCATGGGCGTCGTTTATCGGGCGCGGCAAAAAGCCCTCGATCGCCAGGTCGCGCTGAAGATTCTGCCGCCGGCGCTCGGCGACGATCCGGCATTCGCCGAGCGCTTCACCCGCGAGGCGCGCGCCCTTGCGCAGCTCAATCATCCCGGCATTGTCACCCTCTACGAATTCGGCCAGACGGAAGACGGGCTCTTTTTCATCCTCATGGAATTCGTGGACGGCGTGAATCTGCGCGCGCTTCTCGGCGGTGGCCGGATCGCCCCGCGCGAGGCGCTGGCCATCGTCCCCGCACTCTGCGATGCGCTGCAATACGCGCACGATCTCGGCATCGTCCATCGCGACATCAAGCCGGAAAACATCCTGCTTGATCGGCGCGGTCGGGTGAAGATCGCCGACTTCGGCCTGGCCAAAATCGTCGGAGCAGAACTGGATCCGGCGTTCTCCGGAACCGCAGCCGCGCCGATGGAAACCGAAGCCGGAAAGATCCTCGGCACGCCGAGCTACATGGCGCCGGAGCAGACGACCAGACCGGGCGAAGTCGATCACCGCGCCGACATCTACGCCCTCGGCGTGGTCTTTTACCAGATGCTCACCGGCGAGTTGCCCGGTAAAGAGCTACAACCGCCCTCGCGCAAAGTGCAGATCGACGTTCGGCTCGATGAAGTAGTCCTGCGCGCCCTGGAAAAGGATCCGCAACGCCGCTTCGCCCACGCCAGCATTTTGAAAACACAGGTCGAGACCATCGCCGCCAGCGAGGCTGCAGTGGAGGCCGGGCACCCCGCGGTGATTCCCGGCGTGACGCGCCGTTCGTGGAGAGGGTACGCAGCGGCAGCTGGGGTTCTCGCCGCACTCATCGGCATCGCGTTGGTGGCGGTGCCGATGATCCAGCGGGCCTTCCGGCTGGAAAAGGCGCGGCGGGCGACGCCCCGCTTCATTCAGGAAGTGCCCGCCGACCAGCAGCTCGATCCCGCGGTGCCGCTCGCCGTGGAAGTCGTGGGAGTGCTCGTGGATCCGCGCGGCCGCCGGCTCTGGCAAAAGGCGGACGGCACGCCGCTGGAGCAGCCGCCGATCGAGATCACGCGGCTGGGGGATTACCGCGGCGCGCCGACTCCGAAGACCGCTTCGTGGCAGGAGTTCGTCGTCGTCACACGGACGAAGCTGCCGTCGATTGGGGACCGGGTGACCACCACCACGCACTTTTCTCCCGCCTCCCTCGCGCGGAGCTACGCCGAATGGCAGCCCCTGGCCGGGAACCGCCGCAACGATGAGCAGCTGCTCCAGGCGCACCTGCTCGCCTACTCCGAGCCGCCCGCCACCATCAGCCTGCGGGAGGAGCTGGCGAGCGAGGCGAGTCGCTGGGAGAGCGTCGCGGTCTTCGACGGCAATCGTACCCGGAATCTTCTGCCCGAGGCCAACGTGGTCTGCGGGCTGCCGCAGCGGAACGGCGACCGTGACGGCTGGCGCTTCGAGGTTTCGCACAATCTCGACCGCGATCGCTACGCGCTGCGTCTCGTCGCCCGGCTGCACGACGGCCGCCGCGCCGAACTGGCCTTCCACAGCGGCCCGATCGCCGGCACGCCGGCGATGGGCTTTGCCACGATTTCGGATCGCGACGTGGAGCTGAAAGACATCGCCGACTACACCCTCGAACGCGCGCTCTGGTCTCGCGGCGAAGTCCGCGACATCGCGCTGCGGTCCGTCGCCCCAGGAGCCGCGGCGGCAATTTCGGACGTGATGGGTTTTGAGCCGGTGACGGAGCGGCGCTTGACGGCAAACCCAACGCTGACCGGCGCGTTTCTCGATCTCGACACGGGCAGGATTCTGAGTGCACCGACCGAGTTGATCGATTCCCTTCGTGCGAAGAATCAGCTTCATGACAACGGAATCGTCCAGGTGACACCTGAAATCCGTGATTGGATGCGGCGAAGCGGCGCGGATGTTTTCGCCAGAATGGGTAATCCTCCGAGCCCGCATCCCTCAGTCAAGTGGACGGCTTGGGGCCAATGATTGCGGAAAAGAAAAACCCAGCCGCGGGATATGCCTTCGCCACCATCTCCGCGAAAACTTTGACTGAATGGCTGGGGAAAGCCGGGAGATTAGATTTCCCAAATGAACCCTTGCTGTGGTTCTACGACTCGCGCGGCGTCTTTTCCTTCCGAACGCGCGAGGGACGGATGGGAGTCATTGAAACCGCTGAGGCAGGGCCAGACCGCGTAAAGGTCCGCTACAAGCTGGTGACGGAAGCCACGCGCATTGGCTCGCTCCCGGAAGCGTCCGCCAGCCAAGCCGAAATCGCCCCAGGCATCCCGCTCCCCGGGGTGGTCGAGACGGCCAACGGCTTCCTCCAGGCCATCGCGGAGAACCGGCTGAGCGACGCCGCGAAACTGGCGGATGACGGCTACGCGCAGACGCACCTGGCCGGCTGGAACAAAGCTCGGGAGGCAATGGACTTCTCTGTCGTGCGCATCGGCGAGGCTTGGGCGAGCGCCGATTACGCTCTGGTGCTGACTTCGGCCCTCACGGCGCGCACCACGGGCAAAACCTTCTTCCTCGCCTTCACGCTGAAGAAAGCGGAGGGCCGCTGGGTGATCTGGAAGGGGCGGCAGCTAGGTCCGGACAGTCGGGGAGCTTTCATCCAGGAATTTCAGAAGGCACAGCCCGGGGCCAAGCCGCTCACCGTGACGCCGACGCCATGACGTCCGGAAGCGGCGGCGCTTTTGCCCAGACTCGCTGGACCCAGGTCCTCGCGGCCGCCGACCGGGAGCATCCGGAAACCCAGGAGGCGCTCGCCGCGCTCTGCCGGACCTACTGGCCGCCGCTTTACTCCTACGTGCGGCGGCGGGGGCATAGTCAGGCGGACGCGGAAGACCTGACGCAAGGATTCTTCGCGCGTCTTCTTCGGTTGGATTCGCTCGGGCAGGTGCGGCGCGAGCGGGGACGTTTCCGCTCCTTCCTGCTCGCTTCGCTGCGGCACTACCTCGCGGATGAAAGCGATCGCCAACGCGCGGCCAAACGTGGTTCGGGACTGGTCGTCTCGATCAACGCGGAGGAGGCGGAGACCGGTTATCAGCGGGAAGCAGCGGATCCGGCTGCCGCGCCGGATGCGGCGTTCGACCGCGCGTGGGCGCTCACTTTGCTCCAGACCGTGGCGACGCGGCTGGAGCAAGACTACGCCGCAGCCGGGCAGAGCGCGCTGTTTCAGGCGCTCAGCTTTTCCCTCACCGGCAGCCGAAGCGAGATCCCGTATGCGGAGCTAGCCGCACAGCTCCAGATCAGCGGGCCCGCCGTGCGCGTCGCCGTGCATCGGTTGCGCGCCCGCTACCGTCAGCTTTTGCGGGAGGAAATCGCGCAGACGGTCGCCACGCCGGAGGAAGTCGATGACGAGCTTCGAGAACTGCTCCTCGCGCTCTCGCGGTGAAAATTGCCCGTCGAGTCGAGGCGACAAGTCGCCGCGAGTTTTTCCCTCGTCCTCCTACTCCTACTCCTACTCTTACTCGATAGTGGCGCGTCGCCGTCCGCTCTCGGCGGGCTTTACCAACAGCCGCTCCGTTGAAACTTCAGAGCGGCACGTAGGGACGACGCGCATTATCGAGGACGAGGACGAGTAGGAGTAGGAGTAGGAGTAGGAACCACCACCCTTTTCCTCTCCGGAGGAAAGAAAATGCCGGCGGAGGGGATCGAACCCACACACTCTTGCGAGTACCAGATTTTGAGTCTAGCGCGTCTGCCAATTCCGCCACGCCGGCGCAGGAGCCGCAAAAACTAGCGGCTCGGTTTCAGTTTGCAAGCATCCGCTTGCGCTCCGTTCGATGGGGAGCAAGCCGGCTCCCAAGGCGGCGGGCGCGCTGCTCAAGGGCGGCGCAATCCGGGAGGAGGCCCCAGGATTTCCGCCAGGATGAATGCGGAGCGGAGTTGCTGTGGGGATGAAAGCGCGAGACGCAGAGTCTCCGCCAAGGTCGGACCGGTCCTTTTCTCCTGCTCTTCCCGAGCGCCGGGGAAAGTCGTCGTCGGCTGGAAGATCCGGGGCTGCGGCAATTCGGCAGGGACGCTTTTCGCTGGAGTCGGTTCCGGTTCGATCTGTTCGCCGGCGCGGACCGGCGCAGGCGTCTTCTCCGGAGTAGCGGGCCGAGGGAAAGAAAGCGGCGGCGCTTGGTGAACTTCCGGAGCGGGCCGGTTCTTTGGACGCGGCCACTGGGGCAGCGGAGGAGCGGCGATGATCGGCGGGACGGGCCGCTGCTGATGAGCCGGCCGCGGCCGCGGCGGGGTCGCCGGCTTCGCGGGAACCGAAGTAGGATCCGCGGGCAAACCCAGCGCCTCGAGAAAGCGCCGCATCCTTTCTTCCTCCGAGTTTGCTGGAGGCGGTCGAAGGGTTTGTCCCGGCGCCGTCCGCTCACTTGCTTCCGGCGGAGTTGTTGAGCCGCGATTGAGCTTCCCCGACAGCCAGCTGATGAAGGCAAACGCCGCCGCCAGGGCGACAAAGATCAGTTGCCCTTCACTCGCGGCGAGGATCATTTTTCCGCCTCTCCGGGCTTGTCCGAACCGGCGATTGAGCCACGCATCTGAGTGTCGGCTTCGATGTTTTTCAGCCGCTGGTAATCCATGATCCCAAGGTTTCCGGAACGAAATGCCTCCGCAATCGCCTGCGGCACCTGCGCTTCGGCTTCCACGACTTTGGCGCGCATTTCCTGAACCTTCGCGCGCATTTCCTGTTCGACCGCGACGGCCGCGGCGCGACGCACTTCGGCCTTGGCCTGAGCCACGCGTTTGTCCGCGTCCGCCTGCTCGGCCTGAAGTTTGGCGCCCACGTTCTCGCCGATGTCCACATCTGCGATGTCGATCGAAAGAATGTCGAATGCGGTGCCGCTATCGAGACCTTTGGCGAGCACGGTTTTGGAGATTCGGTCGGGGTTTTCCAGCACCACTTTGTAGGAATCTGCGGAGCCAATGGAGCTCACGATGCCTTCGCCGACGCGGGCGATAATCGTCTCCTCGGTGGCGCCGCCGACGAACCGATCCAGGTTCGACCGGACCGTGACGCGGGCCTTGGCCTTGACGCCGATGCCGTCTTTCGCCACGCCGTCGATGGTCGATTTCCCGGAGCCGGCATGGGGACAATCGATGACTTTCGGGTTGATGCTGGTGCGAACCGCCTCGAGCACGGTTTTGCCGGTGCCTTTCGTGGCGAGATCGATCGCGCAGGCGCGGTTGAAGTCGAGCACGATGCCCGCTTTATCCGCAGCCACCAACGCGAGGATGACTTTGTTTACGTCGCCGCCGGCCAGGTAATGCGCCTCCAGCGGATCCGTTTCCACATTCAACCCGGCTTTCACCGCGGTGATGCGGCTATCGACAATCAATCCCACCGGCACGCCGCGGAGCCGCATGGCGATCATGGTCGCAAGTCCCACGTAAGCTCCAGCGATCCAGGCTCGGATCCAGATTCCGAGGAAATTAAAGAGGATGATCGCGATGACGAGGACCGTCAGCGCAATGAGACCAAGGATGATCGAGGAAGTCATAACGTGCGGCGTGCTTAGCGACGCCGAAGTCGTCTGGCAACTCTCGTCTCGCGCAGCAAAGCCGCCGGGCCTAATAGCGCGGCAATTGCGGATCGATCCGCGCCGCCCAGGCATCGATGCCTCCAGCGACATTTGTGGCTCGAGTGAAGCCGCGGCTTTCCAGAAACTCGACGGCATGGCCGGAGCGCGTGCCGTGATGACAGTAAACCAGCAGCGGCTGTTGAGGATCGGTGAGGTTTTCGGTCGCGATGGCCGGCCACTGCGAGAGCGGGAGCAGTTCCGCACCGGGAAGACGGGCGAGCTCCCACTCGTCTCGTTCGCGGACATCGATCAGCCGCGGAGGCTGCGGGCCGCAGAGCAGATCACGCGCTTCTTCCACCGAGACCACCGGAGCGGCCACGATCTCAGTGAGCGATCGTCACCGGCGTCCCGACGGAAACGTTGGCAAAGAATTTTGCCGCCATAAACTCGGGCATCCGGATGCAACCGTGGGACGCGGGATAGCCGGGGAGAAAACCTTCGTGCATGCCGACGCCGCCGTGGATCCGCATGAAATACGGCATCTTCGCTCCGTCGTAGATCGCTCCGGGCGGCTTCTTGTCCTTGCGCGTATCGACATCCTTCATCAGGACATTGCCGTCGCGATCCACGTAATCGCCGTAGAGCGAAGAGACGTGATGCCGGTTCTTCTGCTGGAGCTTCCAGGAACCGGTCGGAGTGTCGTAACCTTCGCGTCCGGTCGAGATGATCGAAACGCCGACGAGCTGATCGCCCTTGTAGAAATAGGCGCGCTGTTCGCTGAGGCTGATGCGGATGGAAGGCGAGCCGCTAACCCCATCGCCATCCCAATAGGACACATCGTCGAAGTTCGCGCGCTTGGGTTGGGGATTGGAATGGAAGCCGCCGATATAGGCGGTGTCATCGCGAAACCGGGGATCCCGGCTGCCGCAAGCGGCCAGAACAAAAGCGGTGAGGAGAAGAAAGGCGCGGCCGAAGGTTCGGATCATCGAAAGGTAGGTCGTGGGCAAGGCGCGAAATAGAATGGCGGCAACGGAGAGCGTCAAGGTCGCATTCGGAGGCGCAAGGGATGGCGCTGGCGTCGGGGGAACTAAGGTTTGCGACACGCCGCCGGCTCTGATAAATGGAACCCGTTTTGCCAGCAGCGAACACCCATGCCGACCTACGATTACCAGTGCGAGAAATGCAAGAAGAGCTTCGAATGTGTGCAGTCGATGAAGGACGCGGTGCTGACCGTTTGCCCCAAGGAACTCTGCCGGCAGAAAACCTGGGGCAAAGGAAAGGTGAAACGCCAGATCGGGAGTGGCGCGGGGTTGATCTTCAAAGGCACGGGCTTCTACATCACGGATTACCGCAGCGAAGGCTATAAGGCAGCCGCGAAACAGGACACTGGCAGCAGCGCTGAAAGCAAATCTTCCGAAGGAGGAAAATCTTCGGAAACCAAGGAAGCACCGAAGACGACGGAACCAAAACCCGCGGAGAAAAAGACCGAGACAAAACCGGCGTCCGCCGAAAAGCCCAAGTCCAATCCGAAAGCAAAGTAGTTTCCCTCATGGTCACTCTGCCCTGCCCGCAATGCGCTTACGAAAACGAACTCGAGCGCGTTTATTGCCACAACTGTGGCGCCAAACTCGACCGCTCGCTCCTGCCGAAAGTCGAAGAGAACAAGAAGCTGGAGTCCGCTGAGAAAGCACGCAAGCGCATCAAGCGGATGACCAATCCGACCGGCGCTTCCTTCGGACGCGAGGTGAAAACCTTGATCAAGACGCTGTTCTTCGGCGCCCTGGTCGCTGCGCTCGTGCTCATGGCGAGGCGGCCCGACGGTGTTCCGGAGGAAAAGCGCGAGCTCGGGAAATCCGTGCAATCCGAGGTGATGGACGCGCTGGAGTCGCCGTCACCGCGGGCGCTGATGTTCACCGACAACGACCTCAATCTCGCTCTCAAGCAATCGCTCCGCTCCAAGGACACGTCGGTCATTCCCGGGCTGAAATTCGACCGCGCTTACGTGAACTTTCTGCCCGGCACGGTGCGTGTGGGAAATCAGCAATCGCTCTGGAATTTCCCACTCTTCAGCGAAGTGGATTACCAGGTCACCACGACCGGCGGTAAAGCAGTGGGCACGATGGTCGGAGGAAAATTCGGCCGTCTCGCGGTCGATCCGCGGCTCATGGAATATCTCGATTTCTCTTTTGAAAAACTCTGGGCGGCGATGAAGCGGGAGCGCGGATTTTTGGATAAGATGCAGTCCATAACGATCACCAAGGGACAGGTCATGCTGGTGACCAAAGGCGCCGCCACGCAATGAAGATTCGCGCCTGGTTTGCGGTCATGGGACTGCTGACGCTCGGCGCGCGCTCGGAGGCAGTCGATCCGCGAAACCGTGCAGATCACGGTCAGTTCACGATCTACTGCGACGACCTTCGGCTGCGCAGTCAGGCGGCGAGCTTTGCGGCGCAAACGAAAGATCAAGTGCTGGCGCTCCTGGGCGAGCCGGACGGCTGGAAGCGGCCGATCGTCGTGACGCTGGAGAGTGCCGCAGCGACGACCACCGGACAAACGCCGACTGTCCTGCGTCTGGTGGAAAGTCCTGTCGGGATGAGGATCGAGGTCGTCGCACGCATCGGCAACCATCCCGGCGACGTGCATCTTCAAAAGCACCTGATCCGCGCCGTGCTCCTGGAGTTGATGTATCGCAAAGACGGCGTTCGCGCGGGAGCCACTTACGCGGAACCGCCCTGGTGGCTGATCGAAGGAGCGATCCAAATCTTCCGCCGGAAAGACTCCGGCACTGACACCGATCTCTTCGGGAAGCTCGTCGAAACCAACAAGCTGCCGCCGATTGAAAATTTCCTGGCGCAGAAGCCGGACGAACTAGGGGCCACGGCTCTGGCGATGGATCATGCTCTCGCGATGTGCCTCGTGCAGTTGCTGGTGGAGCAACCAAATGGGCGGAATCATCTCGCGGCTTTGCTCCGCAGTTGGCCGGAGGAAAGCGGAGATCCAGTGACTGCTTTGACGAAGCACTTTCCCGCTCTCTCGGGCGGCGCCGGCGCGCTGCAGAAATGGTGGACTCTGAATCTCGCGCGCTTTGCTGCATTGAATCGCCATCAAAGCCTCAGCGCCATCGAGACAGACCGCGAGATTGCGCGGTTGCTGGAGTTTGCTGTGCAACCGGCGAAGAGCAAGGAGACGCGCCACTTCGCTATTCACGAGTTCGCGGAATATCTGAAAATCCCCGAGAGTCGTGAGGCGCTGGCAGCGAATCGAAATGCGCTGATCGGCCTTAGCGCGCGAGCGAACATGCTGTTTCGTCCGATCCTGCGCGAATATGAGGAAACACTCGCGCTGCTGGAGCGTGGCAAAACACGCGGGATTGGCGCCAGGCTGGAAAAGACCGATCGCTTGCGAGCGGTTATCTTGCAGCGAGTGAGCGAAATCTCCGACTATCTCAACTGGTTTGAAGCGACGCAGATGAATTCACGGAGCAACGCCTTCGATGACTATCTAAAAACCGCCAACGAACTTTCCGAGGAGGAGAAAAAACGTCGCGATCCGATCGGCCGCTACCTGGATCAGCTCGAAAAGGAATACTAGCTTCCCAGAGGCACGCTGCGGATCCTCGCGAGTTCCTCCCGAGCCGCTTGCAGCTCGATCTCTTGCGCGGCGAGTCGCCGCTCCAGACCCACCACACGCCGCCCGACTTTCAGCCGGCCTTTCAGTTCATCCTGCTCGTACGGCTTGATCACGTAGTCATCGACCCCAGCTTCCAGCGCAGTCGTGATTTCATCCCGATGGCCGCGGGCCGTCAGCAGCAAAAGGTAAGTGTAAGGCCGACCCAATCGGGCGCGGACGCGGCGGCAAACTTCCAGCCCGTCCATTTTCGGCATCGTCCAATCCAGAATCGCCAGCGGCGGCGGATCATCTCCCTCCATGATCATCAAGGCCGCTTCGCCGTCTTCCACCGCCAGCACCTGGAATCCCCAATTGGTCAGGCTCCGCTCCAGGAGATGTCGCGAGACGTGATGATCCTCCGCCAAAAGGATGCGCGTCGGTTCGGAGTTCATGAGCGGGGGAAAGCTGCTGCTCTAATGGTTCGTAACTGGACGTGCTTCAGCGTGCTGTTTTTACCCGGACTTTGCGCTTTGCTCCGCAGCTGAATTTTCATTTCTAGGCGCTCTGCTCTCCTGATGAAAGTCTCCGATCTGCGCGGCATCCTGCAATACGTTCCTCGGTTCCGCGAAAGGATCTTTGTCGTGGCGCTGGATGGCGAGATCGTGGCGTCGCCGAATTTTGCAAATATCCTGCTCGATCTGGCGGTGCTGCGTTCACTGAGCATCAAGATCATCCTCATCCACGGGGCCAGTCACCAGATCGCGCAGCTCGCCGCGGAGCGAAAGGCGACGATCAGCAACACCGATGGCACCGGAGTGACGGACGATTTGACCCTGAAGATCAGCCTGGATGCGGCGACCAGCGTGATGAACGAGGTGATGCAGGGCCTGACGACCGTGGATCTGCGGGCGGCTTACGCCAACAGCATCATTGCGCATCCCGCCGGAATCCTCGGCGGCGTGGACTATCTCAATACCGGACGAGTCGAGCGCGTGGACACGAAATCGCTGCACCTTTTCCTGAATGAAGGAATCATCCCGGTGATCCCGCCAATCGGCTTCGATGGGGAAGGAAAAACCTTCCGCGTGAACTCGGATGGCATCGCCGTGGAAGTCGCTGAAGCGCTGCAAGCGATGAAGATTCTCTTCCTCACGGCCCACGAAGGACTCTACGCCGGCGGCGAGATGATCCAGCAACTGTCGATCGCGGAAGCCGAGGATCTCGTGAAAAAGAAACGTTCCGCAGTGGACCGCCGGCTTCTCTCAAAAGTGGAACACGGAGCTCGCGCTTGCCGCCAGGGAGTCGCTCGCGTCCATGTGCTGAACGGAACCCGCGACGAGGCGTTGCTCTCCGAGGTCTTCAGCCACGATGGCGTCGGGACGATGGTTTACTCGAACGAGTACCAGCAGATCCGGCGGATCTTCAAAAAGGACGTGCGCGCCGTGATGGCGCTGATCCGGCAGTCGGTCGCCAATGAAGAACTGGTGCGCCGCACGCGGGCGGACATTGTCGCGCATCTGGAAGATTACTGGGTCCTGGAAATCGACCGCAGCTTGCTTGGATGCGTGGCGGTTCACCTTTATCCGGAAGCCGGTAAAGCGGAACTCGCCTGTCTCTACGTAAGCAAAAACCACGAGGGCCAGGGCTACGGGCGCAAGCTGATGGCGTTCGCCGATCAACTCGCTGCGGAGAAAGGCATGAAGCAAATCTTCACGCTCTCGACTCAGACCTTCAATTTCTTCCAGCAAAAAGGCGGGTTCACCGAGGTGCCGCCGGAAGAACTTCCGGAAGAACGCCGGCGGAAATACGAAAGCAGCGCGCGCAAATCTAAAATCATGATCAAGAACCTGGCCGCCACCGGCACCGTCGAAGCTTCCCGGATATGAGCGGCTCCCTTTGGTTGGATGCCTTGGTGTTGGTGGCGTATTTCGCCGTGATCATGGGCATTGGATTGTCGCAGCGTTCGAAGAGCGGCAGCGTCGAAGGTTTCGCGCTGGGCGATCGTCAGACGCCTTGGTGGGCCGTGCTCGCCAGCATCATCGCTGCGGAAATCAGCGCGGCGACTTTCCTCGGTGCTCCGGAGAGCGGCTTCACCAAAGGCAACTGGACCTACGCGCAATTTGCCATCGGGACGATCCTCGCGCGGATCATCGTCAGCTTCCTTTTCATCCCGCTGTTTTATCGCCACGGCGTGATCTCGCTCTACGAATTCCTCGAGACGCGTTTCGGCCCGCGCACGCGGACCTGGGCTTCCGCGACTTTCCTCGTGACTCGCGTGCTGGCGATGGGCACTCGCCTTTACGTCAGCGCCATCATCCTGGTGCTCGGCTGGCAGCTCTGGCGCGGAACACCCGTGGGCGCTTGGGAGAAGTTTTGGATCTTTGCTGCAGCGGTCCTGCTCGTGACGGTTCTCACCGCACTTTATACCGCAGTCGGCGGCATCCGCGCGGTGATCTGGACCGACTTCATCCAGGTCGGCGTGCTGGTCGCCGCGCTGGGATTCTCGATTTGGTTTCTGCTCGGGAGAATTCCCGGCGGCTGGGGCACGGCAACGAACTTCTTCAAAGAACCGCTCTTCTGGAACTTCGCGAAACCGGCGGATCCGGGCGTTTGGGCCTGGGCAAAAAATGTTCTCACTTCCGAATACACGATCTGGGCGGCGATCATCGGCAGCACCTTCGTCACGATGTCCACGCATGGCATCGATCAGGACACCGTGCAGCGGATGTTGACCGCTAAAAACCGCCGGGAGAGCGCCAAGGCGACGATCCTTTCCGGCATCGTGGATTTGCCCGTCGTCGGCTGCTTCGTCCTCGTCGGCATCCTTGTTTCCGCATTCTACCAGACGACACAGAATGCTCTGCCCGAAGGCATCGCCAGTCGCGAAGCCTTTCCCTTTTTCATCCTCACGCAAATGCCCGCGGGCATGCGCGGTCTGGTCGTCGCGGGAATCATGGCGACCGCCATGGGCTCGCTCAGCACCGCGCTGAATGCTCTCGGGACCAGCTTTGCGCGGGACTTCATCCTTCCGTGGCGCGAAGCCCGCCGGCCAGTGGACGAAGCTGAACGCGTCTCGGTGCTCCGCTGGAGCACAGTGCTCTTCGCCGGCTTGATCATCCTGGTCGGACTCGGCACCGCCTACTACATGGCGCACAATCCGACTGCGGGAATCATCCCGCTGGTGCTCGGGATTCTCGGGTTCACCTTCGGCTCTTTGCTCGGGATTTTCCTGGTCGCGGTCCTCACCAAAACACGGGGAAGCGATTTCGGAAATGTGCTGGCGATGATCTGCGGATTTGCTGCGGTGATTTTCTTCAGCAATGGCGATCTGCAACAGCTGTTCGGGTTCACGACCTTGGACGCGAAAGGAGAGCGCGTTCCCGCCTTGCTCCTGGCCTTTCCGTGGCGGATCACGCTGGGGACGTTCACGACGATCGCGGTCGCGCTTTGCTTCCGGACACCGCAAACGCGGATCGCAAGCGCCAGTGTTTACAGCGCTGCGCACCCGTAGCGGCGCGCAGACCTTGTGGCGCAGCGGCTTCGCGGCGAGCTGACTTGGGTCAACGGAAAAGTCGTTCCGGAAGAAAAATAAAGTCGGGGAATTGGGCCAAATCTTCTTGTCGGTTTTTCACCTCAAAATTACTCTCCGCCGCACGGCAGGAACGAGAAGCCAGCCGTGTGAATAACTTGTGAACAGACTCCCGAAATCTCCGCCCCTCCGGCCGAACCCGGCTCACGCCGTTGCGCTGGCGCAAGCTCTGGGTGGAAACTAAGCACACATCAATGTTCCACACCCAGTCTGCTTCCAATCCTTTCTGCTGCAAGGTTTCCGGCGCATCCTCCTTTTTTCGCTGCGCCGGTGCGATGGCGCTTTTCGACACGATCTCGCTCGTTCCTGCGCTCGACGGGAGTTCCCGTGCGTAACGCTCCGGAAGTCAGCTCAACTGTGTATAAATCAGTGATTGCTCAGGATCTAACAGCCATTTGGGCGAGCATTTCCGCAGCCATGAAAGCCGAGGTGAGCGCGGATACTTTCAACCGCTGGTTCAAGGACATCGGCCTTGTGGAACTCGATGAACAACAGCTGACGCTGCGTGTTCCCAACAACATTTATCAGCTCTGGATCGAGAGTAATTACCTGGGGATGCTCCGCACCGCGGTGCTCATGGAGTTTGGGTCGCAGCGTGAGATCCGTTTCGTTTTGGCCGATGTCAGTGCGACTCCTCCGGTGCCGGTTTCCATTCAGGTAGTGGAAGAAATCGCAGAGGAAGAAGACGCCCCGCGTCGGCCGGGTGCGCCTTCTTCCAGCACGGGAATGAACCCGCGCAACACCTTCGATTCGTTCGTCGTGGGGACGAACAATGAGTATGCGCACGCCGCTTGCCTCGCGGTCAGCTCCGCTCCCGGGAAGACCTACAATCCTCTTTTTATCTATGGCGGAGTAGGTCTCGGGAAGACGCACCTCATGCAGGCAATCGGCCAGGCGGTGCTCGCAAAAAAGCGGTCAGGCAAAGCCGTTTACATCACCAGCGAATCGTTCACCAACGAGTTCATCGACGCGATCCAGAACAGCACGTTGGTCAAGTTCCGGAAGCGTTATCGCCAGGCCGATGTGCTGCTCATCGACGACATCCAGTTTCTTGCGGATAAAGGGCGCACGCAGGAGGAATTCTTCCACACCTTCAACACGCTCTTCGACGGTCATAAGCAGATCGTGCTGTCGAGCGATCGTCCTCCGAACGAAATTGCCAACCTGGAGACTCGGCTCGTCTCGCGGTTTGAGTGGGGATTGACTGCGGAACTTCAGCCGCCGGATTCCGAGACACGCGTCGCGATTCTCCGGAAGAAAGCGCAGCTGCTGGAGATCAAGCTCAGCAACGAGATCCTCGAATTTCTGGCGGCGAAAATCCGCACGAACGTCCGCCGATTGGAAGGAGCGCTGATGCGCGTGGCTTCCTACGCGTCGCTGAACGAAGGTCGGCTGCCGAACTTGGAAAAGATCGAGCATTTGCTGAAAGATTTGCTGCAGGAAGAGGCGCGTCGGGCCATCACGATCGACCAGATCCAGAAGCGCGTCGCCGAACATTACGACGTGCGCATCGCGGATATGACGAGCAAGCGGCGTCCAGCAAACATCGCCTTTCCCCGGCAGATCGCGATGTATCTGGCGCGGGAGCTGACCAAAACGTCCCTCAGCGAAATTGGGGAAGCTTTCGGCGGTCGGGATCACGGGACTGTGCTGCACGCGCACCGGCTGGTGAAGGAACGCATCCGGACGGACGACAAGACGCGTCAGGTGGTTTCGTTTTTGGATAACCAGCTCTCGCGATGATTCCGCAGTGCGCTTGCTGCCGTGGACTTCGCTCAGCCGCGAATGCGCTTTGTCCCGGGGAAATTGATTGCGTCAGCTAGACCGATCATTCATCTAATCGCGACCTCCTTCCCGTATGAAATTTAGCGTTAGCAAAGAGAAGCTCCTCGCAGGCCTGCAGACGGTGCAAAACGTGGTCAGCACCCGCACGACGCTGCCGATTCTCTCGAACGTTCTGCTCCGAGCCGAAGAAGGTCAGGTGCGCCTCACGACCACTGACCTTGATGTCGGCGTGAGCGGCTCGATCGACGCGCAGATTGAAAAACCCGGCGCAACGACGCTGCCAGCGCGCCGACTTGCGACCATTGTCCGCGAGTTACCGGCTGCCGAGGTGCAGATCGAGGTCGATTCTAAAAACGTCGCCTCCATTCGGTGCGGGCAAAGCTTCTTCAAAATCCTTGGCTTGCCGGAAGAAGAGTTTCCGCCGCTGCCGCGCTTTGACGACGCCAAGGCGTTCACGCTCAGCCAGCAGGCCTTGCGCGATGCCTTGAAGAAGACAAGCTACGCGATCTCCACGGACGAAACGCGCTACGTTTTGAACGGCATCCTGTTCTCTTTCAAAGACAACAAGCTGACCATGGTCGCCACGGATGGGCGTCGGCTGGCGTTGGTGGATCTCGAAACGGAATTTCCCCGCAGTCAGGAAGCCGACCTGATCATCCCGACCAAATGCGTCACAGAACTCGGTCGTCTGCTCGGTGACGAGGGCGACGTGAAGATGAGCATCGGCGAGAACCAGGTCGCCTTTGAGGTCGGGGGCACGCTCCTTGTCTCCAAGCTGATCGAAGGAAACTACCCCAATTACCGGCAGGTTATCCCGGGTGAGGCCAAGGAACGAATCACGCTGGAGCGCGAACTCTTCCTCAACGTGGTGCATCGCGTCTCCCTGCTCTCGAGCGAGAAATCCAACTCGGTGAAACTGATGTTCACCAAAAACAACATCGAGATTGCAGCCAATACTCCGGATGTCGGAGAAGCCCGTGAATCTCTGGCAGTCGCTTACAAGGGCCGCGAATTCTCCATTGCTTTCAATCCCGAGTTCTTGCAAGCGCCGCTGCGGAACCTTACGAATGATGAGGTTTTCCTGGACTTGATTGATGAGATGAGCCCCGGCGTGATCAAGATCCAGAGCCCGTTTCTCTACGTCCTGATGCCGATGCGCATCAGCTAAGGGCAGCTTCTCCAAGGCGCTGGCTGCGGGCGCACAATTTTCTCTTTGCCATTCCAGAGCGGCTGCCTAAGGTGCCGCTCCCGCCATCGGAAACGATGGACAAGGATTGCCAAAGCTCACGTGGCGGAATTGGCAGACGCGTACGGCTCAGGACCGTATGGGGTAACCCGTGGAGGTTCGAGTCCTCTCGTGAGCAGCAATCCTGCGGTACTTCCGCCGCAGGATTCCGTCGTGGAAAGCAGCCCACCGTCGCCGGTGAACTCAGCCGCCGGAGGCGCGGAGTCGGCGCCGGAAAGCACCGCAAAAATTGCCCGGCGGAGGTCTGCCGCGCTGACTGGTTTCCCCAGGACCAACTCGACTCCTTTGGGCCGCTCGCCTTGCGCGATCATCTCCTCCCCGAATCCAGTGAGCAAAATAACCGGGGTTTCGGGCATCAGTTCTTTCATTGCCGCAGCGAGTTGAACACCGCTCAGGTTCGGCATGGATTGATCGGTGATCACTAAATCAAACGCCTCCTGCGCGAACACCGCGAGCGCTTCGGAACTGTCCACCGCAGTCACGGCTTGATGTCCGTCGCTCTTCAAATATTCCGCGATCAATTCACAAATGATCTCCTGATCATCCACCACGAGAATTCGGGCGGCGCGCGCCAGCCGCGGACTGTTCACCACTGCAATCGCAGTCATCGCCGTAGCCGCTGGAAAACGGATCGCAAAAGTCGTCCCGCGACCCTTTTCACTGATGATGTCGATCACGCCGCCGTGGCGCTCGATAATGCCATACACCACGGCTAGTCCAAGTCCGGTTCCTCGTTCACCCTTCGTCGTAAAGAATGGTTCCAGACAGCGGGCGCGCTCTGTTTCCGTCATCCCGATGCCAGTGTCGGTGACCGCGACAACCACACCGTTGTCGTCATGCGTGGTCATCAAAGTAATGTCTCCGCCGGTCGGCATCGCATCGACTGCGTTGAAAATCAGGTTGGTGAGAACCTCGCGGATCTCCGCGCCGTTCCCCGCGATCAACGGAATCTCCGACAGCTCGCTCCGCACTTCGATCTGAACACCCTCCGCACGGCTTCTTCCGCGCCATTTCGGGGCCGTGAAGGAAATGGCTGCAGTCACCAGTTCGTTCAGGTCCAGGGAAACACGAATCTCGTTATTTTCTGCCGGCCGCTGGAACTCGCGGAGCCGCCCGACTACGTGCGTCGCATCCTGAGCGCCATTGATGATGTGATGAAGGTAAGCCAGTTCCCGCGACGTGCCGTGTTGCTGGACCCAGGGCAGGAGCAACTCGCCGTAACCGAGCATCATCGTCAGAGCGTTGTTGAAGTCGTGCGCAATGCCACCGGCCATCATCCCGAGCGCTCGAAGCCTCTCTTGTTTGACGATTTGCTCTTGGGTGGATCGCAGTTGTTCCAGGGTTTCCTCCAGCTGCGCGGTCCGGTTTCGCACCTGCTCCTGCATTTCGATTTGAAGAAACCGGTTTTCCAGCAAGTTCCGGATCCGCAACATCACCTCTGAATTGTCGAGCGGCTTTGTCAGGAAGTCCTTTGCTCCGCCGCTCAAGGCCTTCCGTTTGGTTTCCCCAGTGACATCTGCCGTCAGAATCACCACCGGGACCGGTCCACTCTCAGGGCAGGCCTTGCCGAGCTGAGCCATCACCGCAAAGCCGTCCAGATACGGCATGTTCAGATCCAGAAGGACGAGATCGGGTTCGAACTCGAGGAAAAGACCCAAAGCTTCCCGCGGATCAGTCGTGCTCCGCATCTCCACGACTCCGTGAAGCTCCAGGATGCGCTCCAGCAGACGAACGTTCGCAGGTTCGTCGTCAACGATGAGCACCTTGGCTCGGAGAAGAATCGCGTTGGTCATGGATTGGGGTCGCACTGCATCTCGGCTCAACTTCGAAGGGAATTTTCCACACTCGCTCTCAAGCATGTGGTATGCCTCGGGGATGCATCAGCAAGCAAGATGCGACCGCTGATGACGGTCGTGTCTCACCGTCCGGCAGCCATTCAGTCGCTGTTCTCCTCCATTGCGCACCGCTATGACCTAGCGAATCACCTCCTGAGCGGCGGTTTCGATTTTTATTGGAGACGGCGCGTTGCAAGTCTCGTGGCCGCTTGGAAGCCGAGTCGAATTCTCGATCTTGCGACAGGCAGCGGCGACTTGGCTCTAAGTCTTCGAGCCAAATGTCGCACCAGCGTGATCCTGGCTGCCGACTTTTGCCTCCCAATGCTCCTCATTGCGCAGAGGAAACACATCGGCAATCTGCTCGCAGCGGATGGTCTCCGGCTCCCGTTTGATGAGCAAACGTTCGATGTGGTGACAGTCGCCTTCGGTCTCCGGAACATGGAGTTTTGGGACAACAGCTTGGCGGAGACCTGCCGCGTCCTCCGCCCCGGAGGTCATCTACTCATCCTGGATTTCTCTCTCCCGCCAGCTCCCCTGCGCTGGATCTATCGACCTTACCTTCATTACGTCCTCCCTTTTATCGCAGGGTTCCTGACTGGGGAAAGAGCTGCATACGATTACCTCGGAGGTTCAATCGAACAGTTTCCCACAGGCGATCAAATGTGTCGGCTTGTCGAAAGCCAAGGCTTTCAAGAAGCTCGCTGTATCCCGCTGAGCGGCGGAATTGTCTCGATCTATACTGCTCAGCGCCCGGCCTGCTGACCTCTACGGCTGGGACGGAACAGGCGTGGAAGGCTTCGGAGTAGCCGCGCCGGTAGCAGCCGACGAACTTGCAGGAAGACCGGTTCCGGGCTCCGCCGGTGCAGCGGCTGTCGGCTCGCCCTTCTCAATGAGCGGGAGTTGAAAGGCAGTAAAATCTGGCCTGCTGACGGCAAACGTGCCGTTGTTCTCGGCCGCTGCAGCAAAGGTGAGATCGTCCGGAGAGCTAACTCCGAAACTCAGACTTCCGCTGGTTCCTTTCGCGGTCTTGAAAGCCACCTTGGTTCCTGGTTTCTCCAATCCGTGCTCTGGGCTCCTCGCGCCGATCCACCGCACTGCCCGCAGGGTGGCTAAGGTATTGACTAAAGATTCGATATTGGTCTGGTTCACGGCACCGTCGCCCTTGGCCAGCTTCCACGGCTTGCCTTTCTCCCGATCGAATGACAACGCCGGTTGGCCTTCTCGCACCAATTCCAAGGACGTGATCTCCTCTGCTTGCTCATTGTAAATTTCCAGCGGCTGCCATTGAACTGGATCGAGCAACAGCGGCTCAAGGACGGCCTGAGGAACCGTGACGACAAAAGGCTCTTCTGCGATTTTTGCGTAAACCACTCCATTCTCCACCTTCCCGAAGTGAATGGTTACGATCGGTTTCTCGCCGGCCTTTGTCTCGGCCGTGTTTTCGGAGGCATAGCTACTCAGCGTAAGTATCACCTGTGGCTCGCTCAGTCCGTAAGGCGCCAGATCTGTAGCCACATCGGCAACAAAGCTCGCAATCTGTTGTGACCTAAGCTCATCCAGCACACGGCGTGCGGCGTTCACATTGATGGCCACATCTTTGCTTCCATCTTTCCTGACCCAGGATTCTCCGCTGCGGGCCAACAGGATCTTGGCTCCGGATTTACCTTCGATTCCGACCCGATCCACGATGTCTGCTTCCACTCGGACAAAATTTCTATCTCGAAGATCATTCGGTTTCGTTTCCAGCAAGGTCTCGATAGATTTCGGCAACAGGACGACCGAGTCGCGAGTCGACAGGCTTGCGTAAGTCTTTTCCTTGTCCTTTTCATCTTTAGGATTACCGCCAAGCTGCAGGACAGCGGGCTTTTCCACTCCCTCGACAAAGAGCGATACACTTCCACGTGGTTCCTGAAGACCGTACGAAGCCAGGTTTCCTTGATCGCCAACAAAGGAATCAATCCGGGCTGTCGCAGCTTGAGAAATCAAATCGTTAATTTTCGAATCATCGCCCCGAGCACTTAGTGGTTTCGTAACAAACCAGTGCTGATCCTTCTTTTGAAGTTCGATTTCTCCGGCTGCAGTCTTCAATGCCACGCGATTCACCTGACCCGGGGATAGATCTGTCAGCTTTCGATCTCGAAAGTCATCCGCCTTCTTCGAGATCTGATCCTTCAGATCTTTGCCGATAACAAAGGCGCTCGGCGAATCTTCAGTTTTGACATAAACCTTCCCTTCCACTGCGGCGTCCTTCCCAAAGAGCAAACCAGCTGTTCTCTCTTTGCTGACCAAATGCAGCTTGATCTCAGGATTCGCCAGCCCGATTTCTTTCAGCTGCTCTTTATCGGGACCGCTCTTCTCATCGCCAATCCTCGCATCAGAGCGGAGGGATTCGACCGCGGTGAACAGCTGATTGATCAACGTTGAGTCCGCGCGATCTTTGACAGGCTCTTCGACCCGCCATATGCCTTCTGCGTCCTTCCGCAGCTCGATCTTCGCATCGGGATTCTTGATGGAAATCGCATCAACCTTCTCTCGATCTAACGTCACGATCTTACCCGCCCGCTCCTGAGCCTCTTGCGTGGTTGCCTGATGGCTTTCGTAAAACCTGATAAAGGCGAATAGAGCGCCTGCAATCAGGAGGAGGAGGAGCGTATTTCTAAGTTTCATCTGGAGACACAGCTAAATGGATTTACGAGCGTCGGCGCCAGCCTACAAAGATTCCAATTAAAGCAACGGTTCCCGGCAGAACCGCCATGATTGCGATCGCAATATTCCGGAGCTGTTTTTCGCTGAGACTTAACGCAACGCTCTTCTTCTCTCTCGGTGGAATTCCGATGATCTCTTCCCGATCGAGCATCCAGTTCAAAGCGTTCATCGCGAGGTCCATCGTTGCACCTCCTGATTGCTGGTAACCCCCGTTCGTCAGGATCTCTGAGTTGCCAACGACCACCAGACGGGATGTATCTACCTTCACGTCAGCCACTCCGCCCTTCTCCACGGCCACCGCCAAAGTGAGCGGACCCATCTGATCTTTCTGCGGATCAAAGAACGGCGCACGATCCTCCGCTACAGGATTGTCCGTCTCACCCCAAAAGCCCTCGGCAGACTCCAGCAATGGCGTGATCTTCAGCGAAGCCGAGGCCTCTTTATTGCGATCAAGAGTGAGCGACTGGGTTGCCCCGAGCAACTTGCCGCTCACTCCAGCTAACTCGCCGGTCAATTTGGTTCGGCTATCCTGCACAACAAACATCGCGGTCGTGACGGTCCCGGCCTTCAGTTGAGGAGTTCCAGTTGCGGCATCCATCTGTAACATCGTGCCAGTCCGTAGGACTCGGTTGGCTTGCGGAGTCACACCTTTATCTGCGAGCCAGGCTGCAAGCCGCGGTGTCTTGGCAAATGGATTGAGCAACACAAAAACTCCGCCCTTCTTCTCCCAAAAATCTGACAGAAGTTTTACCTCGAGTTCCGAAAGATCATACTTGGGACCGACTAGCACAACTGCTCGGGCATCCTCCGGAATCGCACTGACGTTCAGCAGATTCAAGGTGCCTGCCTGGATGTTCTGCCGCTTAAGACTTTCGCTAAAAACCTGCATTTCCTTTCCGGAAAGCTCGCCTTCGCCGTGACCGGTAGTCGCATAGACCTTGTTGGGGCGATTCTCGGTTAGCTCCAGGAGTGCGCCCGTAACTGCCCCTTCCCCTTTGAACGCGCGGAGTTTCGGCTGTCCTTGCCCCATCATCATGGCCATTTGATCAGGCTGCTCGAATTCTGCCATATCCGCAGCATTCACGAACTTGTTCCTGCCATCGTAATCAAGGATCAGGATATTCTCACTGGCGCCAAACTTGTATTTTGCCTGGAGTTCAGACGCTCGAGTGAAGTTGCGGAATGGATCAACAATCTCAGTGCTGAACTTCTTGTCCGAAGCGAATTCATACTCGCGCATCAAAGCCGCGACGTCCGGGGCAATCTCTGCTGCACTGGAAAAGAAGATGATCGCCTTTACCGGCTTCTTCAGACTTCCGAGAAGATTTTTCGTTTGAGAACTGAGCGCATACTTCTGATCCCGCGAGAAGTCCCATCTCTTGAAGTGACGGAAGCTAAGGTAATTCACCATCCCGACGATTGCAGCGACAATGAGTAGCTGAACAAGCACATTGACGCCGATCTGGAAGCGGCTGATCTGGACCACCTTCTGTTTTCTTTCGAGCTCTACGATTTTGGCCATAGTTCAGGTTTAACGGACCTAACGGTGTCGGTTTAGGCTCTCCACTTCCTGAATTGGAAGACTTGGAACGTGATGAAGGATACGAGTACTGTCATGGAGGAATACCAGATGAGAGGCCGCGAATCGATGATGCCTTTAGAAAAGTCCTGCATGTGCTGCACCGCTGAAATGTAACTAAAAATGTCCCGAATAGCGGGTGCAGTGATGTTCATGATGTCCGGCAGAAAGGCTGCAAACAGGAGCAGAGTAATCGACGTAAACGAAATGGTCGCTGCGTTAATCTGGTCCTTTGTCAAGGCGGAGGCCAGATTCCCAATCGAGATGTAGAAGGCTCCCATGAGGAACAAAAGAAGGTACGCGCCCCAGTAAGCTCCGGCTGCATTTGCCGCGGTCCGGCCGGTGATATACTGAAAGGCCGCGAATGAGCAGAGACTAGGAACCCAGAGGATACAGTAGAATACGAGCACACCAAAAAACTTGGCAAGGACCACCTGCCAGTCGTGAACCGGAGCGGTGGTCAGCGTTTCGAAAGTTCCCATCCGAAACTCCTCAGAAAAAATCCTCATCGTGATAAGCGGGAAGCTTAAGACGAACGGAAACCAAAAAAGCGCAGGCATAAAGTACGCCTCTACCACCGAAATCTCAGTAGGGTACCCGTTCATCAGCGAGATCTGACTGTAAAAGTTAAAACCCGACAGGAATAGAAAGTAGAACAGGACCACGTAAGCGATTGGCGAGTAGAAGAACGCCCTTACTTCTCGTTGCAGCAGAGTGAAGAAGACTCTCATGTGGAGCGGTTGGGTGGATACGATTCTATGACGAATGGTGCTGGTAGCAGCTAGTTATCTGAGTGTGTCAGTTCAACAAAGACATCCTCAAGCGTCGGACGCCGACGCGTGATCTCTCGGACTATCCAGCCTTGCGCAGTCGCAAGCCGCATCAGATCCTCACTAGGATCTGCGTTTGCCTCCAACCGGATTTGGAAGATGCTCCACTCACCCTCTCGTTCTAGTGTGATGTCTTTTACGCCAGGGAGTCTGGATATAACCTCGGTTGCGCCCTCGGTGGTTTTTGCTTCCAGCCGCATACTACCAGAAGCCCGGTGCCCTTGGAGCAGGTTTTCCGCAGTGTCACTCGCTCGGATGCGGCCCTTGTGGATCACGATTACTCGCGAACACATGATCTCGACTTCCGGAAGGATGTGCGTCGAGATCAGCACCGTCCTTCGCCCTCCGAGGTTTTTGATTAGTTCGCGAACTTGTCGAATTTGATTGGGATCCAAACCGATCGTGGGTTCGTCCAGGATGAGTAGATCTGGATCGTGAACCAACGCGTCTGCCAGCCCGACTCTCTGCCGGTATCCCTTCGATAAATCTCGAATAATCTTCCGCTCAACCTCACGCAGGCTGCACATCTCGATCGCCTCACCGACAGCCTCTCGAATCCTGGACCCTCGCACGCCCTTCAAGCTCGCCCGATAGCGCAGATACTCTCCCACGCGCATTTCTGTATAAAGCGGCGTGTTCTCAGGGAGATACCCAAGATGGCGACGCGCTTGGACCGACTGATCGAATACATCAAACCCCGCAATCGTAGCGCGCCCTGCAGTCGCCGGAAGGTAGCTTGTCAGCATCTTCATTGTAGTGCTTTTCCCGGCGCCATTTGGGCCAAGGAAACCTACGATCTCACCCTTCGCTACCTCGAAGCTAATGTTGTCCACCGCGGTGAAACCCGCATAGCGCTTGGTTAGGTTTTCGACTTGGATCATAAGGTTGGGCTGTCTGAACACGAACAGCCAGATAGCGGTAAACCGGTTGCATCTCCAGATGCAAGCCCATCCTCCCTCAATGGATGATCAGCACTGCTTACTGGCGGCTTTCGTTAGACACTTCTCCAGAACAGCGTTCAACAAAACTCTGGTGAACCTGTGGCTTTTTTTGCGGCGCATCCCTCGTAGATCGACCCTGCGGAAATCCCCCCGGTGTCCCGCCGGAGGTGCGCCCCCTTTTTGGGGGCAAGCAAAAACCCCGCTTGACCCGGGTGAGCGGGGGCGGGGTTGATGGGATTACTGGCGACGTCCTACTTTCGCACAACCTAGAGAAGCACTATCATCGGGGCTGCAGCGTTTCACTTCCGTGTTCGGAA
>DASVRR010000041.1:0-7202 GCA_036388515.1 Chthoniobacteraceae bacterium
CGGCTGGAGAACTCGTCGGCGCCAAAGCCACCGGTGCGGGAGCTCCGAGATCGATCCAGCGCTTCACCGCCTCTTTTTCATCCGGAGTCAGCGGCGGCACGTCCGCGTCTTCCCCAGGCATCTCGTCGGTGAAAACCAGCTCATAAAGTTCCGACTCCTTGCCCGAGCCGCGCACCACCCAGTCTTCGTTTTCCGCCACGCGTTGCAGATCCAGCACGTAGCCAAACTTTCCCTTCGGCCGGGCGAGCTGCGCTCCGTGGCAATCCAGACATTTCGCCTCAAAAATCCGGTAAACTCGAGCCGCCAGGACCAAACCTTCCGCGCTCGGCTCGGCCAACAATCGCGGCAAAGCGCCGAGGAGCAAAAGCAGGGTGCAAAAGACAATCTTCACTTGCAGGGAATGAGAGGCGATCAGGCGGCTTTCCTTAGATGCCTTTCCTCCGCGATGCAATCCACGCGGCGAACTCGCGAGAGTGGTCGTGCAGCGCGGAAGGAGTGGTGCTAGAGTCCGCGAGTTTTGAAGACCGCCCCCATCGACGACGTCTTGCGGAGCCTGCGCGCGGTGCGCCGGAGACTGGTCACGCAGTCGTTCCTGATCCTCTCGGCGCAAGTGGCGCTGCTCCTCGGCGCCGGCTTGGTCGTCTTCGCGGCGGTCAATCGCTGGCTGCTCGGCCGCATGCCGCTGGACGGTTTTGTCGCGGCGATCGCGGCCGTCGGCGCCGTCTTTTTGGTGATCGTCATCGCGTTCCTCCGGCGCGGCACTTTGCCCGAGACGGCGGCGGTTATCGATCGGCTGGGAGAAACGCGGGATCGGTTCGTCACCGCACTTGCCTTGGGAGAAAACCAGGCCGCGCCTGAACCTCACCGTCTTGCCTTGGAGGAATGTCTCGCCTTCATCCGCGGGCGCGATTTCTCCCGACTGATCCGGCTGCGGATGCCGCGCGAACTTCCCTATCTGCTCGTGCCGGCGCTCGCGCTGGCGCTCTTGCAGTGGGAGGCGCGGGCGACCTTCGGCACGCGGATGGCCGCCCAGACGCAGGCTCGGGAAGAAGTCGAACCGACGGCACGTGAACTGGAAAAGCTGGCGGAGCAGTTGGAGAAAAAGCGCACCGAGCTGAATCCCGAGGAGCTCCAGCGAATGGTCGAGGAACTGAAGCGCAGCGCGCAGCAGATTCGGGCCGAGGCGGGCAATCCGGAAGACGCGCAGAAAGCGGCGCTGCGGGAACTTTCCCAGCTGGAACAAATGGTCCAGCAACTCCAGAAACCTCCCGAACTTCCCTCCGCAGCGGAACTCCGCGAGCTGGCCAAAGCGCTCGCGCAAAGCGACGAAACGAAGTCCGCCAGTGCGGCGATGGAAGCCGGCGATCCGGCGAAAGCTGCGGAACAACTCGAGAAAGCGCTCCAGGAACTCGCCGCCAAAAAGGATGAGCGGACGGCGGAACAAATCGATCAGGCGCTCAAAGACGCGCTGGAGAAAATGGCGCAACAGCAGCAGCTTTCCGAGGCGCTGCAAAAGCTCGCGCAGCAGTTGCAAAAGCAGGCGGGTCAGGACGGCAAAGCCGGACAGATGTCGAAGGAACTGGCGGAAATGCTGAAGAACTTGAAGCCGCAAGCCGGCCAGCAAAATCAAGCCGGCAAGCCGCAGAGCGCGGAGTCGATGAAGAATCTTTTAGCCGCGCTGCAGAACCTGAAGTTCGGCGAAGGCCAGCCCGGAGAAGGCGGCAAATCGCAGCCGAAACCCGGCTCGGGAGGAATGGTGGTCATGCAATCTCCGGGACCGAGCGATTCTCCGGGAGAAGGCGGCGATCCGAATCTCCCCAGCGGCGCTCCCGGCAGCGAACGCGACACCGGAACAACCGATGATCCTCTGGCTAAAAACGCCGGGGAAGCTGGGCGGGATGCGGATTCCCAGGCGCTTTCCGGCCGGCTCGGCGAGGGCGAGACGATGCAGCAGTTCCTTCCTTCCGCGGGCGACAGCACGAAATCCCGGCAGCGCTACCGTGAACTCTACAACGCCATGGCGCCGGCTGCGGAAGAAGCCGTGGTGCAGGAAGAAATCCCGCTCGGTTCGCGGTTCTTCATCAAGCGCTATTTCGAATCGATCCGCCCGGCCGAATGAAGGCCGGCTCTTCCCCGCGCGTTGGTTCCGGAGAATCTCGGCTGGTGTTTCGCGCCAAAGCGTTGTGCCTTGGCCGCCTCTCTTGCTCCCCATTCCCATGACTGAACAGCCGAACCTCGAAGCAAAAGTGCAGCAGTTCAAAACCAGCTTCGGGAGGATCCGCGACGAAATGGGGAGGATGATGGTCGGCCAGCAGGAAATCGTCGAAGGCGTGCTCGCCGCGTTTTTTGCCGGCGGCCACGTGCTGCTGGAAGGCGTGCCAGGTTTAGGCAAAACGATGCTGGTCCGCACGCTGGCCGACGCGGTGAACCTGAAGTTTTCCCGGGTGCAATTTACGCCCGATCTGATGCCGGCCGACATCGTTGGGACGAACATCATCAACGAAGACGAACACGGGCGGAAAGCGTTCCAGTTCCAGGCCGGACCGATCTTTGCCAACATCGTGCTCGCGGATGAAATCAACCGCGCCACTCCGAAAACGCAGAGCGCGCTACTCGAGGCGATGCAGGAACAGCATGTCACCGTCGGCGGAGCGCAGCATCCGCTGGAACTTCCGTTCCTTGTCCTCGCCACGCAAAACCCGCTGGAGATGGAAGGCACTTACCCATTGCCGGAGGCGCAGCTCGATCGCTTCTTTTTCAAGCTGCGGGTGAAATATCCCACGGCGGAAGATCTTCACACCATCCTCGACCGAACCACCAGCAACGACGCGCCCGCGATCTCCAAAGTCCTCGGCAGCGCGGCGGAAGTCCTCGAGATGCGCCAGGTGGTCCGGCAAGTGCCGCTCGCCCGCGAGATCCAGAGCCACGCCATCGACCTCGTGCTCTGCACTCATCCGGAAGACAAACACGCCTCGCCGCTCGCCAAGAAATACGTGCGTTACGGAGCCAGTCCGCGCGGTGCTCAGGCGCTGATTCTCGCAGGGAAGATCTACGCGCTCCTGGATAATCGCTATCACGTGGCCCGCGCGGATATCGACCGCGCCGCGCTGGCCGCGCTGCGGCACCGGATCATCCTGAACTTCGAGGGCGAAGCGGAAGGAATCAGCACCGACGCGGTGATCAACGAAATCCTCCAGCTCAACGCCGCCTAACGGAAAAGGCGCGAGGTTTTCACCTCGCGCCCTGAGTTCCAGCAGTGGTCAGGATTTAGAAACCGAACGCGATCGAAACGCGCGGCCGGGAGTTGTAGCTGCGGCTGTAACCCCGATCGTATCGATCGTAGCGGTCGTACCGATCATAGCTGCGGTAGCTCCGCACCGGCGCGTAATAGTGACGGACCGGCTGACGATAATAACGCCGCGGCGCGTGGTAGCCGTGCCCGTAGTAAGTGGACTTGTGCACGTAAGTGTAACAATGCCCGTTCCAGACTTTCACATACTGACCGGCCTCCGCTTTCGGCGCGAACGCCGCCAGCCCGAGGAACATGCACAGAGCGAAGAGAAGCTTTTTCATAGTGCAGAATGTGACGCGCCGCGTGGCGCTCTATTCAAAAACTCCGCACCACTCACAATCCCATGACCGAAACCGAAAGTGTCCGCTGATGCGGCGCGCGGCGATGTTCGAAAAGGAAAATCCCCTGCCAGGTGCCGAGCGTCATCCGGGCGTTCGAGATCGGGATGACTTCGCTGGTGCGAGTCAGGACCATCCGCAGATGCGACGGCATATCGTCGGATCCTTCCGCAGTGTGGACAAAGTATTCCTGATCCTCCGGCACGAGCCGCTGGAAGAACTCGTGAAGATCCGTCCGGGCGGAAGAGTCCGCGTTTTCGTAGATGATCAGGCTGGCGCTGGTGTGCTGAATGAAAACGGTGGCGGTCCCGGTTTTCACGCCACTCGCGGAGACGAGCCGCGCGACTTCGTCCGTGATCTCGTAGGTTCCTTTGCCGTGGGTTTGGATCGAGAAAGTGGCGGTCTGCGCGCGGAACTCAGGCATGGGGAAAAGTCTGCCGCTTTCCCGCTCCGAGACAAGCTCCGGAGCGGTCGCGAGTCGATCAGGAATAGAGCGCGTGAACCATCCGCAACGCCTTCGGTCCGGGCAGGACGCCGGGTTCCATTTGGTTCATGACGTAGGCAAAGGAAAGCCGGTGTTCCGGGTCGGCAAAAGCGAAACTTCCACCCGCTCCCGGGTGTCCGAAAGCGGAAGACGAAGGCCCGAAGTTCTGCCGCAGTTTCTTCCCGGCGGCGTCCTGAGGATCACGCATGAAACCCGCGGAGAACGCTGTGTCCATGAGCAACACACGGTCCGGACCCTGCGCGAGAGTGGTGCTCATCCAGCCAATCGTGCGCTCATCGAACAGCTGCAGATTGTCCAGCGTTCCGCCGTTTGCGAGCAGCGCATAAAACTTGGCGAGCGCACGCGCCGTTCCGATTCCGCCGAACGCCGGGAACGAAGCCGCCCGAACCTCCGGCGAGCTCAACGCCGCCACGCTGTGCAGCCCGCGCGGGGAGGCAAACGAGCGCGACGTCAGCGAGCCGGGAGTCAGAAATGCGGAGTAAAACGCGTCCCCTTTGGGAGGCGAAATCTTCGCCGGGAAAACGTTCGCCGGCTCGGTGAGCCGCTCTTCCGGAAGACCGATCCAGAAGTCGATTCCGAGCGGCTCCGCGAGCTCCGTGCGCCAATAACTTCCGAGCGGCACACCAGCGATTCTCCGCACCAACTCATCCAGCAAAAAACCAAAAGTCCGCGGGTGATAACCGTGAGCCATTCCCGGCGTCCAAGCCGGCGTTTCTTCCGCAAGCGCTGCCGCGACTGCGGAATGATCGGTGACGGAGACTTCGCGTGATAGCGCCGGCAGGCCTGCTCGATGCGAAAGCACCTCCTCCAGCGTGACGCGTTCTTTCCCTGCTTGCGCAAACTCCGGCCAGATCTCTGCCACGCACGTGGTCAACGACAGTTCGTGCTTTTGGCAGGCATGGAGAAGGCAGGCGGACGCCGGCCCTTTTGTCGCCGACCAGACGAGGACCATCGTGTCGGCGTGCCAGGGTTCAGTGCGTTCGCGGTCCTGGAAGCCGCCAGCGAGACTCACGATCTCGCGTCCTTCCCTCCAAATCGAAACCGAAGCGCCGAGCTCGGAAAACTCCCGGAAGTTCTCCTCGAAAAGCAGCGCGATCTTCTCCGCCGCGCGTTCGTCCGCGCTCATCCGCGCAGTGCCGCCAGATCCGGATCGTTCCGGGCGAACTCCCGGAGCTTTTTGTCCAGGGCGAAACTCTTCTCCAGATGCATCCGAGCCAATTCCAGTTCACCCAGCGCGCATTCGTAACACGCCAGGTTGTAGTGAAAGGTCGCCTCCGCCCGGAGTGATTCTGGTCCGCGCAGCAGAAGATCCCGCGCGTCACCCGTCCGCCCGAGTTCATGCAGACAAAAGGCAGCGTGGATGAAACCGGTGGTCTTCTCCGGCTCCTGACGACACAGCTCCTGACTGGCGGCGAGCGCCTGTTTCCAGCGTTTTCCCTGGATCAAAATCACGGCCCGCAACTCCACCACGGTCGAATGTTGCGCCGCTTCTTCCGGAAGAGAATCCAGCTCCTTCACGGCGTCATCAAACATCGAGAGTTCGGAGTAACCCTGAGCCGCCAGCAGCGTGCGCTCGTAAGCTTCAAGCATGGGCTGCAGGAAATCGAACCAGCGGATCCAACTCAGTGCTCAACCGAGCAAAGTTTCCAGTTCGCTGACTCGCTCGGCAAAGACGGCAAGCGTGCGCTCAATCGGAGTCGGTCCGGACATATCCACTCCAGCTTCCGCGAGAGTCGGCAGTGGCATTTTTGCGCCGCCGCTCCGGAGGAAACCAAGGTATCGAGTCGCGTCACCGGTCTTCAGAACTTGCTGAGAAAGTGCCACCGCAGCGCTCAGGCCAGTGGCATACTTATAGACATAGAATGCGTGATAGAAATGCGGGATGCGGAGGCATTCCAGCGAGAGCTCTTCATCGAGGGCAAAGTCCGGCCCGAAATAGGGTTCCAGCAAGCCACGATAGGTTGCGCGGAAGCTATCCAGCGTAAGTGCTTCCCCAGCTTCCTCCATCGCGTGGGTGAGCTTTTCAAATTCCGCAAACATTGTCTGCCGGTAAACTGTTCCGCGGATGTCGTCGATCTGGCGATTGATCAAGTAGGCCCGCATCCGCGGGTCACTCGTCTCGGCGAGCAGATGATGCGTCAGCAGCTCTTCATTAAAGGTGCTGGCGACTTCCGCGAGGAAGATCGGGTAGTGGTAATCCTGATAGGTTTGGGTGTTCTGCGCGTACCAGGTATGCATCGAATGCCCGGCCTCATGCGCCAATGTATAGACATCGGAAAACACATCGCGCTTGTAGTTCATCATGATGAACGGCGGATTGCCGTAACTGGATGAACTAAAAGCACCGCTGCGCTTCCCTTTGTTTTCGTAACGATCGCACCACCGGCCGCGCAATCCTTCACCGAGCGTCCGCACATATTCTTCCCCGAGTGGAGCAAGCGCCGCCAGAACCTTGTCGCAGGCTTCATCCCAGCCGATGTCGGTTTCCATCTGATCCACGACTGGAACATAAGTGTCGTACTGATGAATCTCATCGAGCTGCAGCACGCGTCGCCGGAGCGCATAGTAACGATGCAACGGCGCAAGGTTTGCGCGCACCGTGGAAATCAAGTTGTCATACACGCTCACCGGCAGGTCATCGGAGAAGAGTGCGGCTTCCCGGGCGCTGGGAAAATTACGCACGCGCGCATGGAAGACATCCGCCTTGATCGAGTTGGCCAACGTTGACGCGACGGTGAACTTGTGGTCGTCAAACTCCGCGTAGAATTGCTTGAAAGCTCGACGGCGGACCTCCGCGTTTCGCTTGTTGAGGAAAGACGAAAAGCTGCTCTGACTGAGTGGCCGTTCGACGCCGTTTTCATCCAGCACGGTGCCGAACTTCAGATCGACATTGGTGAGCTGGGAGAAAGTCTCGCCGTGTCCCTGAAGCGCGCTTTGGCTCAGCGCGAGCAGCCGCTCTTCATTGGCCGTGAGCGTGTGCGGCTTAAATCGACGTTGCTTCCGCAACGCGACTTGCCATTCCGCCAATGCATCGGTGGAGAGATAGGCTTCGAGTTCCCCGTCATCG
>DASVRR010000042.1:0-6690 GCA_036388515.1 Chthoniobacteraceae bacterium
AAATCGGCAACGAGAAGCTCGTGAAGGTCACGGATCGGGCGGGGACGAAACTCACTTCTTTACTCACGCGGCAGGGTCGTCCGGAAGGTGCCTTGCGGGTGGCTGTGATCGGCGGCGGTTGCTCCGGGCTGCAATACAAGATGGATCTGGTGGATGGCCCGGCAAACCGTGACATCATCGTGCAAAGTTCCGGAGTGCGCGTGGTGATCGATCCCAAGAGCGCGCTCTTTGTCAGCGGCTCTTTGCTCGACTTCAGCGACGACCTGCAGAAGGGCGGATTCAAGGTGACGAATCCCAACGCCGTCGCGCACTGCTCATGCGGCGAAAGTTTTTCCGCTTGAGGAAAAGTAGGCGCGGAAAGTCGAGCCGCAGCGCTTAGCGGTGCTCCGAGGGAGGCCGGACGAACTCGAGCGAATCTCCTATTTTCTTCCGTTCGTAAGCGGACTTGGAAACAGGAACCTCGAACGTCCGATTCTCCGCTTCGACTTTCACCTTGAGGAGATATTCGCCTTCGCTCTGCCTGGCTCCAGCCAAGGCGCGCCCATTGAAGGAAACCTGCTCTTCCTTCCCCGGGATAAACTGCTTCGCGACAACCGTTCCCCGGAGAATGTTCGGGCTTCGATATGGCTTGGACATCGAGGAAATTGCCCAGATCACACAAGCGACTGCGAGCAGTCCGGCCACGACCAGCAGCGCATCCCGTCCGCGGGTGCTTCGCACCACCACTCGCGACGCGCGCGGCTGCATCAGCGCGCCGCGGTTTCGATCCGCGCCGCCGCCTGAGCCGCCATCATCGGAAGCGTGTCTTCGGTGACGGCCAGCTCCGCATCCGCGCGCAATTTGCGCTGCCAGACATAACGCTTCAGGAGCACCTTGATGGTCGCTGTCATCGGAACCGCGAGAATGGCTCCCAACAAACCGCCCATCAGCAAGGTCCAGGCAAAAACCGAAACGATGACCGTCATCGGGTGAAGGCCGACCGATTCGCCGACAACTTTCGGCGTAACGAAGAGCCCGTCGATTTGCTGCACCACGGTGAAGATGCCGGTCACCACCAGAGGGAAAATCCACCAAGGTTCACCCGGGATCCAGGTGCCACCGCCGCCTTGAACGGAAGCAATGATCACGGCTGGAACCCAGCAGATAATGATGCCGAGATAGGGAATGACGCCGAGGATGCAGAGGATGAGCCCGATCAGTAGTCCGAAATCCAAGCCGACCGAAAACAGCAGGATTCCCGTGGCTGTTCCGTTGATCACGCTGACTAGAAGTTGGCCGCGGAAGAATGCGATCAAGTAGCCGTTAATCTCGCTAATCGCGGCGACAACTTCGTCTTTGAACGAGGAAGCGCGGAGCGGGAGATAGTCGCCCCAGGATGCGGCGATGTTTTTAGATTCGATGAGGAAGTAATATAGATAGATCGGGACGATCACCATCGAGAGCAGGAATCCAAAAACCCCGAGGAAACCTCCGACGCTGTTCGTGACGAACTTCCAGGTGCTCCGGAGGACGGTCGGCAGGGTTCGCCGGATCCAGTCGAAGGATTGAAGATCCAAGGCAGCGGGCTCCTTGACGTTCGCGACCGCGCCGTTGGCTGGCGTTTCAGGCGGAGGATTGCTGGAAGCCGGTGTGGTTTGTGTGCCGGATGCTTCCGCACCGGCTGGCCCCGCGGTTTCTGTTCCGGCGAGCGGGTTGTCAATCTTCTCCGGAATCTGCGGCAAAACTTTGACCCCATATTTCTGCTCCAGGGAATGAGCCCAGCCGTTGAACTGTTCGACTTTCTGCGTCACGCGCTCGCGATAGGTGGGCACTTTGCGGACTAAATTCGCGGTCTCCGTCCAGATTGCCGGGATGATCCAGACGAGAATGCCGGCCAGCAAAAGCGTGACCACGGCGAACACCGAAAGAACTGCTCGCTGCCGCGAAGTTCCCCACAGAACAATCCGCGCGACAACCGGCTCCAGCAGATAAGCCATCACGCCGGCGAGGGCGAAGGGGAAGAGGATCGGCTGGAGGAAACCGAGGACGGTGGAAAGCAGCGCAATCAACCGGACCGCGACCCAACCGATGCTGACCACGGCGAGCGTGGTGACTGCCGCCCAAATAGTCTTCTGCTGCCACGGCGTGGGGAATTCCGGTGTTTGCATCCGGGAGGGAGGTTCAAGCGGCGGGAGCATCGGTGCAAGATCGTGAGTGGCTTTCGCTGGGCGCGCAAGGCTCGGATGCGAAACGCGGCGAGGATCGGAGCCAAAAACGCATGCGAAAAGACACAGTCACGCTTCAGCAGCCGGCTCGAATTTGTACCCAAACTCGCGCACTGTCCGGATGTAACGAGGTTCCGCCGGATCCACTTCGATCTTGTTCCGCAAGGCATTGATGAAGCGGTCGATGCTGCGCGGAGTGACCATCGCATCATACCCCCAGACGTTGGTCATGATGGTGTCCCGGCTCAGCGCCCGGCCAGCATTGGCGACGAGATAACTGAGCAGCTCAAACTCTTTCGGCGAGAGCGGAACATCGGCGCCTAGCCGCGTGAGCGTCCGCCCATTGGTGTCGAGCCGGCATTCGCCAAACTGAAAACCAGTCGGTGTATTCTGCCGGTGCCGGCGCAGGAAGGCTTCAGCGCGGGCGAGCAGTTCTTTGATGCTAAACGGTTTCGTGACGTAGTCGTCCGCGCCCAGCTTGAACCCGAGGACCTTGTCGGATTCGTGGCCCTTTGCAGTCAGCATGATGATCGGCATCTCGAGCTTTTCTTCCCGGAGAAAACGGCAGATCTCGTAGCCGTTCACCTTCGGCAGCATCAGGTCGAGGATGATCAGATCCGGTTTGATCGCGAGCGCCGCTTTCAGCCCCAGATCACCATCAACGGCCGTTTGCACGCGATAGCCTTGATATTCGAAGTTGTCTTTCAACCCGCGAAGCATGGTCGGATCATCTTCGATAATCAGGATGGTCTCCATGTGAGATCTCGCCGAGTTAGATTAGTCGGTCGCGCCGCGGAGTGCGTCGTCAGCTGGAGTAAAGACAGTCAAGCGCGAGTGGACGGTTGGGGAACTCCGGATGAAGCCAGAGGAACAGAAATGGTGAAGGTGCTGCCGCGGCCCAACTGGCTTTCGATATCCACGCGCCCCCCGTGGGCGCTGATGATGTGCTGCACGAGCGCCAGCCCGAGACCACAACCGCCGCGCGCTCGGGAAAGCTTTTGATCCACCTGATAGAACTGGCGGAAGACGTTCTTTCGTTCCGCACGAGAAAGTCCGACGCCATTGTCCGTGACGGAAATAAACACCCTCCCGGAAGCAGCCCGGGCTCGGAGCGCGATCCGCTTTTCATCCCCCGTGTACTTCACCGCGTTATCCAGCAGATTTGCGAGGACCAGCGCGAGGGCGTCGCGGTCGGCGATGGCATCAGGCAGTCTTTCCGGCACATCCAGGATAAAGTGACAGCCAGGCATCTCGAGCTTGGCGCGCATCGAGTTTACCGCCTGCTCGATGATGGCGTTTGTCCGAGCGGTCGCGAGATGAATGGCGTGCTCGTTCCGTTCCAGCCGAGACAAAGTCAGGAAGTTGTCCGTCAGCCGGCTGAGGCGCAGATTCTCGCTGGCGATCAAATCCAGATACTCCGCAACCTGCTGTTCGTCGCGATAGCGACCTTCCCGCAACGTATCCACCAGCATCCGCATCGAGGCGAGAGGCGTCCGAAGCTCATGCGCCACCGTGGCCACGGAGGTGTTCTTCAACTCATGCAGCCGAAGCTGACGGTTCACCGCGATGCCCGCGCCTGCGGCGATGACGCAGATCGCGAATGCCGCGACTCCAGCGGTCCAGGCATACGTCCGAAACTGATCGCGCACCGCTTCGTTCAGCTCGGTTTGATCCACCAAAAAGAGCTGGACCTGCCACGGCTGCTCAAACTGTTTCAACGGCGCCTGGGCGACGAGCCGACCGCCGGGTTTGCTGTCTTTCAACAGCCGTTTGCCAGAGTTTTCCGTCACCCACACCGCAACTTCTTTCGGGAAAATATCCCGGTAAAAGTCTCGCACATCTTCCGCGCGAACGGGCTTCGGCCGAGTTGCCAGATGTTTGCTCAGCGATTGCTGAGCACTAAAGAGCGTCTGCTGGTAGCTGGCGCTGTTTCGCTCGATCGCCGCCGCTTTCGAACTCTCCAGCGCATCCACCATGAAGCGCATCATCAATACCAGCGGGATGAAAGGGACGAGCACGAGCAAGAGCAGGAGCGCTCGCATTTGCTTCGGCTTGATCTCGTGGACAGTCATGGACGTGGGTCTGGGGGCGAACGGCGTCCGCAACATTGCACTCTCCGCGGACTAAATCCAACCGGCGCCACGGGCAAAATTTTGCAGCGCGGCGAAGCGAGCGGCTTAGAAAGCTGGAAGCCGCTCCAGCGCGACTTCCATCTGCTGCAAGGCGGCGGCAAATCGATCCTGGCTGAACGAATCCTGCGCGCGCGCTTCCTGCACCAGCACCGCCAGTGCTTCATCATAAGTCGAGCTCGGGTTCTGGGTTTTGAGTGACTGCCAGAGCCGGTCCAGAGCAAGGACCAGGACTTCCGCCCGTCGCCGAAGTTCCTTCCGGTCTTCCCGGGACTTCCTGAAATCTTCTCCCAGGGCCGCGTAACTGCGGAGCAACCGCGCCGTCTTCCCGGGACCAAGGCTGAGCACTGGCCGATTGCGCGAGCTGATCCGCCGCCTGCTGCATGGCGGAATAAGACATCGTGGGCGCGAGCTTGCCGCCAGCATCCGCGCGCTGAAGCAACCAGATCAGAGCGCGCCAACGGAGATTTAGTTCCGCATCCGGGTGCGATCCGAGCTTCCAGCTGAGTTCGCGCAAGGCCACAGCTTGCCCGGTCAGCCAGGCGCGAGGTCCATGCCACGGATCGTTTTCCTTCCAGTGTGGCGGCTGACTTGCGAGCTGGCCGTCCAGTTCGAAGAACATCTCGGGATGCCCAGCCCGGCGGATCTCCGGTTCCAGATTCAAATGACAGGCGACGCAGGCATTCGCACGTTGGTAGGGCGTGGAGAGATCGCGGAGACCTTCGGCGACGCGGAGTTCGTGAGTGAAGTCAGGACGCGTGTGGGCGCGCAGCCAAGGTTCTGCCGGCCCGTGGCAGGTTTCACACGAGATCGCCAGATCAGGCGTGCCTGGTTTCACAAAACGGTTCGCGGGAACCGTTTGCTGCGGAGAATGACAGACCACGCAACGCTGGCTTTGCGCCGCGCTGGGAAGTTGCAGCGCCTCAGCGATCCGCTGCGAACGTGAGGAAGACAGGATCGCGAGCGCTCCTCTGTGGACATCGAGTTTCGCGAAGATCAGCCCCTGATTCTTCCCCGTCCCGCCGCCATGGCAGCTGGAAGACATGCAGGTAATCGCTCCCGTGAATCGCGGATGTGCCTCTTGCGCGGAAGCCTTCACGCCACTCCAGAGCAGGAGCAACAAGGCTGGAGCAAAGCGGGAAAGCACTCTCCGCTTATAAAGCGTGACGATCGCCAGAGGCAAGGCAGCGCGTCTTTGCGGCTTGGCCTTGGCCCCGGGAATGCTTAGATCGGAGCAGATGCAAATCCCCCCCGAAAAGCTCGCGCAGGGCGATCCCCTGAGCACGGAGGAACTGCTGGAATATCTGCCGGCGCTGAAGGAAGTGCCCGCCGCATTGATCAAGCAGTTCGCGCTCGGCGCCGCAGTCCGTCGCCGCTATCGCGCCGGGGAGATTGTCTGCGACGAAGGCGATTTCGGCTCGACCGCCTTTTACATCGTCTCGGGTCACGTGGATATCTACCTCGCCAATCCTCTAGCCAAGGTGCAGACGCAGCCCCGCGGTTTGTTCTCTCTGATGAAGCGGATGTCGAGTTCGCTCGTGCGCACGGAGCAAGCGAAACGCGAAGCAGAACAGGGCTTCATCCCCATCGACGCTTCCGTGGATTTGCCGCGGACCACTCCGCTCGCCTGGCTCGGGCCCGGCGAGCTTTTCGGCGAAATGACCTGTCGCACCTTCCAGCCGCGATCGGCCACGGTTCGGGCGACGGAGGATTGTGTGATGGTGGAGATGCTCCGCGTGATCCTCGACATGCTGATGGGGACGCGCAATGTCGATGCAGCTACGAAAGCTTCCACCAAAGTGAAGGCGCCGACTTTCAAAGGAACGTCCTTCAAGAAGCTGATGGATGATCGCTACCGCGAGCGCTCCATGGTGACGCACATGCGGAGCGTGCCACTTTTCGCCACGCTCGATTTGGAGTTCTTCAATCGGCTGCGTGACGAGGCCGAACTCGTCTCCTGCAATAAGGGCGACGTGATCTGCCAGCAAGGCGATCCAGCCGTCGCTTTCTATTTGATCCGCACCGGCCTGGTGCGCGTCGCTCAGGCCATGCCGGGCGGGGAAATGGTGCGAACTTATCTCAAGCGTGGCGAGTTCTTCGGGGAGATCGGACTGCTGCACGATCAGCCGCGTAATGCGACCTGTTCGGCTCTGGATGCGGTCGATCTAGTCAAGATCACCAAGGAGGTTTTCCAGCTAATGCTCGCTCGGTTTCCGGTGGTTCGCGCAACCCTGGAACAGGTGGCACGCGCGCGCATCGAAGCCGATCAGCAGCGGAAACTTCCCGTAGGTTTGCAACTCGATGAGTTCCTCAACCAAGGCCTGTTCGAGGCTCAGAATCTCCTCCTGATCGATCTC
>DASVRR010000043.1:0-1744 GCA_036388515.1 Chthoniobacteraceae bacterium
GCCTGCCATTCCGCTCATTGCAGCCGCAGCAGCTCGTCCGCAGTCCAAGACGCGCCGCGATCCTTGGTCGCTTCACGGACTTTCGTCACGGCCGCCGTCTCGACGATGGATGCCTCGTGGCCCCAGTCGCGGCGGATGTAGCTGAGGATCTGAGCGATCTGCTCATCAGAGAGCGCGGGGCCGAGGCCGGGCATGTCCATGGTGTAAGTCTTGCCCAGCACCTCGATCGGACCGCTGAGGCCGTGAAGGACGATCCGCGAAAGCCGATCTGGGGAGCCGGTCACCCACTCCGAGGCTGCCAAGGGAGGGGCAAGGCCTTCCTGGCCGATACCGTTCGGGAGGTGGCACGCAGCACAGATCGCGGTGTAGAGAACTTTTCCGGCGGCAACGAACTCCTGCTGGGACGGAGTCAAAGGCGGAGCCTTAGGTGCGGCTTTGACGGTCTCGATTTTTCCAGGCCAGGTGAAAAGCGTAGCGATCTTCTGCGCGCGCGCCGATGACGCTGCGGCAGTGGGGCTCTCCTTCGGATCGACAAGAGCCGGCTCAGCTTCGAGCTGAATCATATTTTTCGGCGGCTTTCCGGCAACCATCGCCGCGATTCCGTTGAGAACATCCTCGCGAGCAGCGGCGGTCCACGCACCATTCCACCCCCGGTTAAACAGCTCCGCAATCCGCTGTGGTTTGCGCTCTTCGATCACACATCGGGCGAGCTGGCCAAGAAGAGCGGTGCGGCCCGGTGAGTTTGCGCCAGCTGCAGGAGAAGCGACGAGGTTTTCGAGAAGTTCGAGTTCACGTCCTTTGAGGCCCGAGATCGCTGCCGATCGGGCGAGGGGATTCTCCAGATTGCGCGCGAGGAGCTGGGCAATCGCGGCCACCGCTTCATCGCTCCGGAGCTGGCCGAGGGAGCAGAGGAGCTGAAGAGCTACATCGGCGGACTGGTCGTTCACCATGCCCATGAGCATCCGTGCGGCGGCCGGATCTTTCACCGCGAATGGCTCCACCAGACGCACCGCGGTGGCGCGAACCTTTGCGTCGGTATCTGCGAGCGCTGCGAGCGCGGTCGACGCGTCGAGCTTCTGCAAACCTTCAAGGGTCCAAAGCGCATGGAGGCGGGCGAGTGATTGCGGGTTCGCCTTGCTGAGCTTTACCAACTCGGCTGCGACCGCAGGATCGCCGCTTTCGACGAGAAGGCGCTGGGCGTGATCGCGCCGCCAGCCGTTCGGATGGCTCAGCTCGGCGAGAAGGGCCGGTTTGGTTTTTGGTAGATCGAGCGGCTTCCTTGCCGCCTTTTCCGGCACGATCCGCCAGATCCGTCCCTGATGCAGCGGACGTTCCAGCCCGCGCTCGATGTACTGCGTGCGCAGCCACGGCGTGAGGTAAGTGATGTGCTGGATCACGCCGCGATACATATCGACGACGTAAAGAGCTCCGTCCGGACCGTTGAAGAGATTCACCGGACGGAAACGCTCGTCCGTCGAAGCCATGAATTCGCTGTCGGTGTAGGCAGGCAGCGCGGTGACCACGCCACCATTTTCGCTGTGCACGTTCCGTTTGATTAGATTCGCCGATGGCTCCGGCACGAACGAGTTCCCTCGGAACTCCTCCGGGAAAAGGTCGCCGCGATAGATCACCGGTCCACTTGCCGCAGTAAAGGCCACGAGCTTCCCATCGCGGAGCAGTGCCGGTTGATAGCCGCGGTTCACCCCGGGAGTCACCCGGATCGGGAAAACCGTCTGATCCGCAG
>DASVRR010000044.1:0-3971 GCA_036388515.1 Chthoniobacteraceae bacterium
GGATCACGGCCTCTGAGGAAGCTCAGATGTCGCAGCAGATTTGCTGCAGCCGGTAATTTTCTCTTCGTGACTGCACAGCCTGCCATTCTTGTCGGAACAGCAAATCGGACAGTGTGGGTGCGAGTCGAAGGCAAGGGATCCTTCCTCAACAGCACGGGGCTGAAGGAGTTCGGGAAGGAAATGATCAACCGCGGCTATCGGGAGTTCGTGGTGGATCTGAAGAATTGTCCGGTGATGGATTCGACTTTCATGGGAACGCTCGCCGGGGTTGCCTTGCGGTTGCGCGAACTGGGGCAGGGGACGCTTCGGGCGGTGAATCTGAACGAGCGCAATCACGATCTCCTCGCAAATCTCGGGCTCGATCAGCTTTTCACGATCGGCATCAGCCTGAGCGAGCCTCCGCATGCCGAGCCGGCTCAGCAGCCGCTGAAGACGGCGGCACCGGATCGCAAGGAACAAGCTCGCACGATGCTGGAAGCTCACGAGGCAGTGATCGAGGCGAACCCGACGAACGCGGCGAAGTTCAAGGACGTGCTCGAGTTTTTAAAACAGGATTTGCATCTCGCTCGTTAAAAAGTCGGGATGTGGGGCGCCATTTTTTTTGTGCTGTTGGCGCTCACGGCGGGCAGCTTCTGGATGGTCTATCTGCGCCAGCAGCGACTCATTGCGGAGCACCGGCGGGCGCGGGATAAGATTCAGCTGGAAGAGGCGCGAGTTTTCGATTTCCTCCACGGCCTCGGCGCAGCGCTGACCGACTCCAGCCGGCCAAGCGATCTGCACGTGCTCATTGTGGAAGGAGCCTTGCGCATCCTCGAGGCGCAGGGTGGCGCGCTCTATCTATCCGACCGAAAAGGCGACCAGCTGCGCCCCGCTTTTGTTTCACGGAGTTGTCCGCCTTTCTTTGAAGTGCCCGAAGCCGCGCGGCAAATGCCGGGATTCTCCTGGCCCAGCTATTTGCGACTGCGGGCGGTGAACCAAAAAGATGGCGTGATCGGTGAAGCCTGGCGCACCAAGGAACCGCTGCTCCTGACGGCGGGAGACGAGCGCTTGAAGCCGCTTTGCGCTTCGCCGACGCAGCCGAATTCGGCAATGCTTTGTCCGCTGATCTACGGCGGGGAACAACTTGGCGTGCTCGGGATCGTGCGCTCCGGCGAAGGCGAACCGTTCATCAGCAGCGAGTTCGAGATTTTCAAAACCATCGCGGAGCAGTCGGCGTTCGCGCTTTATACCGCGATCATCTTCTCCGAAGCGGCGGAGAAAAAGCGGCTCGATCACGACTTGCAGATCGCCTACGAGATCCAGCGGATTCTTCTCCCCAGCAGCGCACCGGAGCTCGCCGGATATCAGATCAGCGGGGTGAACATTCCCGCGCAACAAGTCAGCGGCGACTACTACGATTACATCACGGTGGACGAGCAGCATATCGGCGTCGCGATTGCGGATGTTTCGGGCAAAGGCGTTCCGGCTTCGCTCATCATGGCCATGTGCCGGAGTGTTTTGCGCAGTCAGGCGCACGGCCAGCATTCGCCGGCGGCGGCCTTGCGGATGGTCAATGAACAACTGTTTCCCGACATCAAGGAAGACATGTTCATCAGCATGGCCTACGCGATTCTCGACAAGGCGACCTCGACGATCACGCTCTGCCGCGCAGGTCATGACGCGCCGCTGCTCTACCGCGCCAAGGATCAAACCGTGTCCCGGATCAACCCGCCTGGCATGGCTCTCGGGATTGACAGCGGAGGGGTGTTTAATAGAGTCACCACCGATTTTTCCCTTTCACTCGAGCCCGATGACTGCCTCGTTCTTTACACCGATGGCGTCACGGAAGCGCTCGACAGCCAGGGAGACGAATTCGGGATGGTGAACGTGATCCAATCGATCCAGGCGAGTGCGTCCGAAGGCGCGGCCGGGATCATCACACGGCTGACGGACGACCTGCGGGCGTTTGTCGGAACCCATCCGCAGCACGACGACATTACCCTTATTGCCATCCGGAAAAAATGAGCGACGAAACGATCGACCCAAACCCAGCGGCAACTGCCGAAGCCCCAAACCTCAACGAGCTTCCCCAGGAGGATTCTCTCCTCCAGAAAGCTCAGGCAGATCTGGAACGTTATCGTGATTTGGCGCTGCGGAATCAGGCGGACTTCGAGAACTTCCGGAAACGCGCCGCGCGGGAAAAAGAGGACGCCGTCAAGTACGCGAACAGTTCGTTCCTGGATAAGCTGATCCCGATTCTGGATAACTTCGAACTCGGGCTGAACGCGGCGCGCGCCAGTGCGGAAGACTCGCCGATCCTTGCCGGCATGGACATGGTGGCGAAGCAGCTGAACGACTTTCTGCTCGGAACCGGAGTGGAGCCGGTGAATGGGGAAGGCCAGACGTTTGATCCCAATCTGCACGAAGCAGTGGCTCAGGAAGAAAGCGCGGATGTTCCGGAAGGTGTGATCGTGCGCCAGCTGCGCCGCGGCTATCGGCTGCGCGAGCGGCTCCTGCGGCCGGCGACGGTGGTGGTTTCCAAGGGACCGGCGACGCAGTAGCGCATCGACTCAATGGCGAAGCGCGACTACTACGAGATCCTCGAGATCACCCGGACGGCGACGGCAGACGAACTCAAGAAATCGTATCGAAAGCTGGCGGTGAAATTTCATCCGGATAAAAACCCGGGCGATCCGACTGCGGAAGAAAAGTTCAAGGAACTCGGGGAGGCTTACGACGTTCTCTCGGACGAGAACAAACGCGCCGCCTACGACCGCTTCGGGCACGGCGCTTTTGCTCAAGGTGGAGCAGGCGCGCGCGGCGGAGCAGGCGGCGGCTTCCACGATCCTTTCGATATCTTCCGGGAGGTCTTCGGCGCGAGCGGTGGCGGCGGAGGATCGGCGAATATCTTCGAGCAGTTTTTCGGAGGCTCCGGCGCGAGCGGCCGGCCGGATCGTGACGGCAAGCAGCGCGGATCAGATCTGCGCTACGACATGCAGATCCGGCTGGAAGAAGCGGCGTTCGGTTGCGACAAGGAGATCGAAGTCTCCAAGCTCGAAGGCTGCGGGATTTGCCAGGGAACCGGCGCGGAAGCTGGATCGAAGGCGGTTTCCTGTCGGGACTGCGGAGGTCGAGGTCAGGTCGTGAGTTCGCGCGGTTTCTTCCAGGTTTCGCAGACTTGTCCGCGGTGTCGGGGAACGGGGCAGGTGATCGAGCGACCTTGCCGCAAGTGCGGCGGAGAAGGGCGGCTGGAGCAATCGTCGCGGATCAAACTGAAGATCCCGGCGGGGATTGAAGACGGCTCCCGGTTGCGCAGCGTCCGGAACGGCGAAGCCGGAATTCGCGGCGGCCCGCCGGGAGATCTTTACGTGGTGATCCACATCAAGGAACACGAGGTTTTCGAGCGGGAAGAAAACAACCTTTTCTGCGAAATCCCGGTGAGCTTTTCAACCTGTGCGCTCGGCGGGGAAGTTCATGTCCCGACGCTCGAAGGCCAGGCTCAGCTGAAGATTCCCGCCGGGACCCAAAGCCACACGGCCTTCAAGATTCGCGGCAAAGGTTTGCCGACGATCAACTCCGCGAACCGCGGTGATCTCATCGTCCGCGTGCTGGTGGAAGTGCCGACAAAACTGGATGGGGAACAACGGCGGAAGCTGGAAGAACTCGCCGAGCTGATGGGGGAAGAAAACTCGCCGCTGCACAAGTCGTTTTTCGAGAAGGCGAAGGAGTTTTTTCGTTAGCCAGCGAGGCGTTACGAGCGTTTGGAATGCAGTCTTCCGCAGGCTTTACGCGATCTTCTTGCAACTCTGTCCATGCCTCGTTTCTACATCCCGTCACACAGCTGGAACGCCGATCGGTTGGTGCTGGACGCTGACGAGACGCATCATTCGCTCGGAGTGTTGCGGATGAAGGAAGGCGACCGCGCGACGGTCTTCAACGGACAAGGCGCGGAGGCCACGGTGGAGCTGGCCAGGATCGGGAAGGAAACGATC
>DASVRR010000045.1:0-18664 GCA_036388515.1 Chthoniobacteraceae bacterium
AGCAGAACTGGGACAAGATCGCGAAGGTGTTCCAGGAGGGCGGCATCATCAAGGGTAAGGTCAAGGCTGTCGTAAAGGGTGGCCTCACCGTGAACATTGGCGTGGAAGCGTTCCTCCCCGGTTCGCAAATCGACATCGTTCCCCCGAAGGATCTCAACCAGTTCGTCGGCAACACGTACGACTTTAAGATCGTCAAGATCAACGACGACCGGAAGAACGTGGTGCTCAGCCGCCGCGAGCTCATCGAGCAGGAACGCAGCGAGAAGCGCCAGCGCTTCCTCGACACCATCAAGATCGGCGCGACGGTCAAAGGTCAGGTCAAAAACCTCACGGACTTCGGCGCGTTCATCGATCTCGATGGCATGGACGGCTTGCTCCACATCACCGACATGACCTGGGGCCGTCTCGGCCACCCGAGCGAGCTGGTCAAGGTGGGCCAGGAACTCGAAGTCATCGTCCTCGACATCAACAAGGAAAAGGAGCGCGTCTCCCTCGGCCTCAAGCAGACCCAGAAGAATCCTTGGGAAGAGACGGAAGGCCGTTTCCCCGTCGGTTCACACGTCAAAGGCAAGGTCACAAACCTGGTTCCTTACGGCGCGTTCGTCGAAATCGAAGAAGGCGTCGAAGGCCTCATCCACGTCAGCGAACTCTCCTGGACCAAGCGCATCACGCGCCCGAGCGACGTGCTCACCGTGGGTCAGGAACTCGAAGCCGTGGTGCTCGGCGTCAATAAGGAGGAGCAGAAAATCTCCCTCGGAGTCCGTCAGCTCGAACCGAATCCTTGGGACGAAATCGAACACCGCTACCAGATCGGCAAGCAGGTCAAGGGCATCGTCCGGAACCTCACCGCTTACGGTGCGTTTGTGGAACTCGAAGAAGGCATCGACGGCATGATCCACGTCTCCGACATGTCGTGGACGCGGAAGATCAACCATCCGTCCGAGATGATCAAAAAAGGCGACGAGCTCGAAGCCGTGGTCATCGACATCGACAAGCAGAACCAGCGCATCAGCCTGGGGATGAAACAGATGGACGACGATCCTTGGAAGGCGATCGAAGCCAAGTACAAGATCGGCGACATGGTCAGCGGCAAGGTTTCCAAGATCACGACGTTCGGCGCTTTTGTGGCGCTCGAAGGCGAGATCGACGGCCTCGTGCACATCTCGCAGATCAGCGAAGACCGCGTGGACAAGATCAAGGATCATCTGAAGCTCGGGCAGGATATCGAGGCTCGTGTGATCAAGGTGGACAAGGCGGAGCGCCGGATCGGGCTCTCCATCAAGGCCGCGAACTACAACGAAGAAGACATCAAGCGCGAAGCCGCCGCCTTCGACACCCTCAAGCCGGGTGAAGACATGGTCGGACTCGAGCAAGCCTTCGCCGCCGCTCAGGAGGAATACCGCCCGAGCGACCGGACGCCGAAGAAGTAACTCGAATCAAGCACGCCGGGTCCGGAGCAATCCGCCCGGCGTGCTTTTTTCTTCCCCCGCGGTTTCGGCTTTCATCGTTCCCGAGAGGAAACTTTGAGCAAAAGCGGATCGCGAGTATCAGTAGCAGCCAACCAATTTACCCAAACGATATGTCCAAACCCGAAATTACCGCCTACGTCAAAACGCAATGCGGCTGGAGTAATGGCGTCCGCGCCGTGCTCAAGAAGTATGACCTTCCCTACACCGAGAAGGACATCATCCAGAACCCGGCTTTCCGCTGGGAGATGGAACAAAAGAGCGGCCAGCCGCTGAGCCCTTGTGTCGAAGTGAACGGCACGATGGTGGCAGACATTAGCGGCGAGGAACTCGAGCAATACTTGCTCCAGCAAAAACTCGTCGGCGAACCTGCCGGAACGACCAGCGTCCCACTCAATGCGCCTTGTTCGAACGAGGAGCATGAAGCGATGGCGCGCGGCGAAATGCTGAAAGTCCACGGCGATCCGCTGGACCACAAAGCCTAGTCGCTCCGGATTACCGTCCGGAACAAATCACGAACCGCGCCTCGGAAAAGGGGCGCGGTTTTTTTTTGCTGGGGAAGACCGAGAGTGGTTGCGCGGAGCCGTTTTCGGGTCTGTCCTGAGGGCATCGCTTTGCGAAGCCGGCAGCCGGGATCGGGACAATGACCGGCCTTTGATCGCGACCGGCCGCAACAAGCTTCTCGGTCGCTCGATCTTCCGGAGTTCCGAAGAGCATCTGCGAAGTCGGGAAACGCCAGTTAACGCGTTTGCCGACGATCCTCTCCGGCTCCGCCTTCCGAAAAGAATGAGGAAGGCAGGAACTCAGGAGAAGAAACGAGTCCCTGCTTTCCTGGATTCCTCATTCGGAAAGTTTTTGGGCAGGTAACTCCAGCTAGAGTCCCGGCGCTTTCGGTTTCACAGGAGCTGCAAAACTCGGCGCGCCTTTCACCTTGAGCTTCCGCTTGTAGATCTTGTCCCCAGCCGTGACAAACAGCGTGTCAAACTCGGACCCGCCGAAGACCACGTTGCTAACTTTGCCGTTCGGCGTGGGCAGGATGCAATTCACGCGTCCAGCTTGATCGCAGACCTGCAGACCCAAGCCGGTCGCAACGTAAAGGCGGCCGTCGGAATCCACTTCCATCCCAGCTGCCTCTGAACTGTCGGCGCTGTCGGAGGTGTGCAGCCAGTAGTAGCGCTGTTTGTTCCGCAAAGAGCCGTCCGGCTGAATCTGATAGCTGTAAACCCAATGGCTGCCTCCGTCGCTGACGTAGAGCAGACTTTGATCCGTGCTTGCCGTGAGACCGCCGATCGACTTCAGCCCGGTATCGACGATCACCTTTTCGCCGCTTTGCCGGATCAGCCAGAGGTTGCCGGGTTTGGCTCCGTCCGCAGGAGTTTCCGTGGCGTAGATATTCCCGCTGGCGAGTGCGATCAGGTCCCGGGCGCGAAAACCTTCCGCCGCCACGCGTGCACCGAGGATTCCGCCGAGACCGCCCACGTCGTAAGACACCACTTTGTTCCCCGTGACTGCGGCATAGAGCCGTCCATCCGGAGCAAAAGTCTGACCATCCGCCTGGTTGGAACTTCCGTTCCACTCGGTCACCTCACCGGAGAGCGCGATGCGGTAGGTTTTGGAGTTCGGCACGTCATTGAAAAAAACCTCCCCACGCGCATTCACCGCGGGACCTTCGAGGAGCTTTCCTGCGTCCCAAACTTGCTTCCAGGCTTCGCCTGGAACGAGGATGTCGCTGAGCATCCGATTGCTGCTCGTCCCTGCCTTCACCGGCGCCGGCCAGCCTTTCCACAAGTAACGCATCGCATCCGGAAAAATGGCCGTGCTGTGCTTGCCATTGTGCCCGCCATCGCCCCAGACGTGCTGATGCTCGTAACCCGAAAAGGCGAGCGCGCGCTGCATCATCTGATTGGCCATCCACCAGTCGCCGGCATAGATGTTTTGATCCCCGCTGCCGTCCTGGAGAAACACGCGGATCGGCTTCGGCTCATACTTCCGGATCAAGCCAGCATAAGCATCCCCGCCGCGCAGGCTCACGTAGGTCCCGATGGCACTGAAGACGCGCGAGAACGAATCAGGCCGTTCCCACGCCGCCGTGAACGCCGCGATTGCCCCGCTGCTGGAGCCGCCGATGGCGCGATCCGTGGGCTCCTTGCTCAAGGTGATTGCCCGGCCATCCTGAGTCGTCTTTTTCTCCACCTCCGGAAGCAACTCTTCCAGCAGAAACCTGGCGTAGTCTGGACCGAGACCGTCGTACTCAAAGCTCCGGTTGAAGCGGTCGAGCGCCCGATTTCCGTGGATCGATTTCACGCGCCCATGCATCACCCCGATCGCGATGGTCACGGGCATTTCTCCCTTGGCGATCAGATTGTCAAAAACCACATCCGCCTTCCACTGCAGCCCGTCCTGGTTCACGTAAACACACGCTGGCTTTGCCGGATCGTACTGCCGCGGAACATACACCGTGACCTCGCGCGTCGTCCCGGGGAAGATCTTCGAGGCTTCAAAGGAGAATTTGAGAATCTCGCCTTTGGGGACGTTCGGCTGAGGCTTGGAATCTTCCGTCAGCGGGTAATCCGTCTCGCCGAGCGCACGAGTCATCAGGACCACGAGAACGATGGGGAGGAAACGTGTCATGAACTCAGCAATCTTCGAACCGCGTGGGAGAGACCAGCTTAGAGTGATTCACGGAACCAGATGCAGGGAGAGCCACGATTTGTCGGCTGAACTATGAAGACACTCCCCATTCTTGCTGCTGCCATTGCCGGTCTTTGCCTGACCGCGTGCGACACCCTCATCGTGGATCGTGGGCCGGTGGTGGAACGTCGCGGTTATGTCCGCAACGACCGTCATTATGATCGGGACTACGACCGCTATGATCGCGGCTACGATCGTCGGCGTTCGGCAGATCGGGTCTATGTGCAACCGACCCGTTCCCGCACCGTTTATCGCGACACCACCTATGTCGCTCCTGAACGCCGGGTTTACCGCCAAAGCACTTACGTCGCTCCGGAGCGTCGGGTTTACCGCAGCGGCACGCGGAGTTCCGTGGATATCAACGTGAACCGCTACTAAGCGGTCCACTCTGCAAGGTTCCTCTGGGGAACATTTTTCCGGAGGGAGAACTCAGGGCTCGGACGGCTGGGTTCTGAGTTCCGGATTTATTCCCCGACGGAGAGCAGATGCGTAAAGGTGCGGAGGAACATCCGGTTCCTGCTGAATGCAGGAGTGGCGTGACTTCCTTCCCCGAGTGGCAATCGCGCAAGCGGCTGAAACTTGTCAGCTGCCCGGATGATCACCAGATCGCCGCGGACGCTCATGTTGAACAAACGGCCGTCGCTGTACGCCGGCGAACCATAGAACGGCCCTTCCAGGCGCTCGCTCCAAAGTTGTTCGTGAGTGCTCGCACGCAAGCAACTAACCAGGCCGTTCTCCTTCCAGAGAAAGAGCAAGTCCTCCACAATGATCGGCGTCGGCACGTAGCCTCCGATGCGGACGATTTCGTGCAGCTTCGCCGCTGGCTCGGCGGAAGTGCCCGGGCGCACCGCATACACAAAGCTCTCGGCGCGGCCTTCTCCGCATTGGGCGTAAAGCAGACCATTGGGAGCGAGAACGGGTGACGCCACGCAGCGCTTGGCCATGATCCCCGGCAGCTGCCAGGTTTGCTTCCCCGTGGCGCTGTCCAGAGCGGTGATCCCCGCAGTTCGGCTGGTCAGGATCAACTCAGTCCTGCCTTTTTGCTCCACCACGCACGGTGTCGAAGCACTGGCCATTCCTCCGGTTTGCGGCGTCCGCCAGCGTTCCGCACCTGTCTTGGTGTCAAAAGCGGCGACGTAACTGGGACCTTGATCCTGGTCGAAGTAAACGATCACCAAATCGCCAATGACGATGGGGGAAACTCCCGGCCCGTGTTGCGAAAGGAACGGGCCGAGTTCCACGCGCCAGAGTTCTTTTCCGTCCGCCTGGCGCAGAGCCTGGATGCTCGAGCCGGCGGGCGCCTGCCAGAGCACAAACGCGTGCTCGGCATCCACGGCCGGTGTGGACACGCAGTAGTCACTATCCGCGTGCAGGCGAAACCGCTCGGTCTCGCTCCCCTTCTGCCAAAGGATGCTGCCATCTGCGGCGTTCACACAAACCACCAGACGCTGGGTTGTCCCGGCGGCGGTACAAGTGACGAAAACCCGATCGCCCCAGATCACGGGTGACGAATGGCCCCGCCCCGGGAGCGCCGTCTTCCACCGGATGTTTTCCGGAGAGATCTCCGCCGGCAGCTTGACCTTGCCAATCCCGGAGCCGTTTGGCCCACGGAACCGCGTCCAGTCCTGTGCGTTGGCGGCAAACGTCCAGCCAAAAGCAAGCAACGCCGCGAGAGGACAAAACAACGAATTCACCCCGCAAGCTGTGAACTCCACCCGGCGTCTGTCAACGTTCAACCCTCCGCAGCTGAGCTCGCGAGCTCTCCGAACGAAACCGCCAGCGTCCAACGTTCCGGATGAAACCCGCCCGCTCCTTCCAACCCCCCGACCTTTTCCTCAGGGAGTTTACGGGGAGAGTTCGGTGGACGCGCCGCTGCAGCGAGTGAACCCTCGGGCCCCACATGGCCACCCTCACCTGCACAGTTCCCCAGGATCGCAGTTTTCTTCCACAAGCAGCCGCTCAGGTCCGCGTGCTGATCGTGGACGATCACGCGCTCTTCCGCCGCGGGTTGGTTTCGCTGGTGGAAGCAGATCCCGGCTTCACTGTCTGCGGTGAAGTGGCGAACGCCGATCATGCGCTTGCCGCGGTGCGCGAAATGCAGCCTGATCTTGCGATCGTCGATGTCTCGCTGGCTGGGGCCGACGGAATCGAATTGGTCAAGAGCATGAAGGAGGAACGTCCCGCGATGCAGATCCTGGTTCTTTCGATGCATGAAGAGTCCATTTTTGCCCTCCGGGCACTCGGCGCAGGAGCCCGCGCCTATATCATCAAGCAGGACGCACCGGAAAATGTGGTCGCCGCACTGCGAGCGGTGACCAAAGGCGAAAGCTTCCTCAGCCCGCGCTTCCGCAATCAGCTGGCGTTCAAGTCGCTGCAAGCCATGGAAGCCGGCAAGGGTTCCCCGGTGGATCGGCTCACCCCGCGCGAATCAGACGTGCTCCAGCATCTCGGCCACGGACGCGGCACGCGGGAGATCGCCGAAGCTCTGGAACTCAGCGTCAAAACGGTGGAAACCCATCGCGCTCACATCAAGGAAAAGCTGAACTTCCGGAGCAATGACGAGATGGTGCATTTCGCCGTCGATTGGATGGTCCAGCAGCAGTCCTGAGGAAGTCCCGCTCCAGCAAAAGCGCCCTGCAGCCAGATTGCGGGATGCCTTGATCGACTTAGCTTCCAGTGATCCGCCGTGCAGACTCGCGAAGTAAAGATCTTCTGCCCAAAGTGCCAGTGGAAGCCGCTCCAATCCTCCCGCTGGGGTTGCACCTGCGGATGCTTCTGGAACACCTTTGATACCGGCGGCGTCTGTCCGGAATGCGGTCACGCCTGGAAGGAAACGCAATGCCTCTCGTGCACCCGTTGGTCGCCGCACGCTTCGTGGTATCACGAGTCGATCGGCCACACGGCGGAATCCAGCGAGCACGCCCGCACTCCGGAGCGTCAGCCGAGCACCGCTTTGAGGAAAGGCCCGGTTCGACTGCGCTTGCTCTTCGCGACTTCTTCCGGAGTCCCGGCGGCGACGAGCTCACCGCCCGTCGGTCCAGCTTCCGGGCCGATGTCCACGACGTAGTCGGCGTCCGCGATCAAGCTGAGATTGTGCTCGATGACGATCACGGTGTTGCCGTCATCCACCAGCCGATGAAATACCTTCAACAACTCGGCGACGTCCGCCATGTGGAGCCCGATCGTTGGTTCCTCCAGAAGATAGAGCGTGGATTTCGAGTCGCGGTTTTGCCGGAGCTTCGCGTTTTGCGCGCGCCCTAATCCGCGCGTCAGTTCGCTCACCAGCTTTAATCGCTGCGCTTCACCTCCGCTCAAAGTCGGGCTTGGCTGGCCCAGCTTCAGGTAACCCAATCCCGTGTCGCAGAGCAGCGCGAGCGGACGATGAATCTTGGGCTGCGCCTCAAAGAAACCCGCCGCCTGGTCGAGCGTCATATCCATCACATCGCCGATGCTGCTCTCGTTGTAGAGCACCTCCAGCGTGGCGGCGTTGTAGCGCTTGCCGTGGCAATCCGTGCAAGGCACGTAACTCGTCGGCAGGAAGTTCATCTCGATCTTGATCACGCCCTGTCCAGTGCAGGTTTCGCAGCGGCCGCCTTCGTTGTTGAAGGAGAACCGGCTCGACGTGTAGCCGCGCATCCGCGCCAGCGGCATCTGGGCAAAGAGCACGCGAATCTCGTCGAAAACCTTGATGTAAGTCGCGGGAGTCGAGCGTGAAGTCTTCCCGATCGGCGACTGATCCACTTCGTAAACCGTCTCCAGATGTTCGACTCCGCTGATGCTCTTCCACGGTTGGTTTGGGCGTGCAACCGGTGGCTTCCGGCGGGTGCCGAGATTCGCCATCACCGCCGGCTTGAGCACGCTCCGCATCAGCGTGCTTTTGCCGGAACCCGAAATCCCCGTGACCACGCTCAGCCGACCCAACGGAAAGCGCACATCGACATCTTTCAGATTGTGCAAAGTCGCGCCCTTCAGTTCCAGCCAACGGGGCACGTCGTCGAGTGAGCGCCGTTCGCCGCGAGTCGGATGCTGCAGCGGCTCGCGCAAATACCGACCGGTCGCGGAAGCTTCGACCAACTGGATTTCCGCCAGCGTGCCCTGCGCGACCACGGTTCCTCCGCGCGAACCGGCGCCCGGACCAAGATCGATGATCGTGTCGGCGCGGCGCATCGTATCCTCATCGTGCTCCACGATGACGAGCGAGTTCCCCTTCGCCTTGAGCGCAACCAGCGTGTCGAGCAGTCGCTCATTATCCCGCGCGTGCAGTCCGATGGTTGGTTCGTCCAGCACATAGAGCACACCGCGCAGGTTTGAGCCGAGCTGCGCCGCGAGCCGAATGCGCTGCGATTCTCCGCCGCTGAGCGTCTTCGCGGAACGACCGAGCGCCAGGTAATCCAGGCCGACTTGCCCCATGAAATTCAGCCGTTGCTCGACCTCCGGCACAATGTCGCCGGCGATGGGTTCCTGCTCCGGAGTAAACTTCAGTTTGCTCAGGAGCGCGACCGCTCCCTGCACCGGCAGCGCCGTGAATTCATCGATCGAGCGTCCCTGCACGCGGACATGCCGCGCGATCTCGTTCAGCCGCGCGCCTTTGCAGCTCAGGCACGGCCGCGCTTCGCCTTCTTCCAGGTTCTCGTGCTGCCGTTCCTGCGCCATTTCGATCTCGATCTCCGAGTCGAGTTTGGGATCGCTGTAAGCCTTCCAGACTTCTCCAAAGCCGTGGCATTCCTCACACCATCCGTGCGGCGAATTGAACGAGAAGAGTCGCGGATCCAGTTCCTCAAACGATTCGCCGCAGCCCGGGCAACTCATCTCCGTGCTCAAAACCGTCGCCCGATTTTTCGCGTCCAACACCTTCGCCGTCCCTTTGCCGATCTCCAGCGCACGCTTAATCAGCTCTTGCACCCGAGTCGGTGAAGTGCGTTCCCCGACGACCACTTCGATGGTGTGTTCCCGGAAACGATCCAGCTTCTCAAACTTCTCCACGCGCACGATTTTCCCATCGACCATCAGTTCCTCGAACCCCTGCTTGGTTGCCCAGCGCGCGACCTCGCTGTGGAAACCTTTGCGCGCCTTGACGAGCGGCGCGAGCACCAGAATGCGGCCGGACTGAGCAATCGTCTCCGCTTTTTTGGTGACGGCTTGCAGCGTTTGCTTCTCCACCGGGAGATCGCACTTCGGGCAAAATTGCGTCCCCAGTTTGGCAAAGAGCAGCCGGAGGAAATGATAAACCTCTGTGACCGTCGCCACGGTTGATTTTCCTCCGCCACGCGTGATCCGCTGCTCGATTGCCACGGTCGGTGGAAGCCCGCAGATCAAGTCCACATCAGGTTTTTCCAGCTGCTCGACGAATTGCCGCGCGTACGGCGACATTGAATCGAGAAAGCGCCGCTGCCCTTCCGCAAAGAGCAGATCGAAGGCGAGCGTCGATTTCCCGGAGCCGCTCAAGCCGGTGATGATCACCAACTCGTCGCGGGGAATATCCAGCGAGATGTTCTTGAGATTGTGCTCCCGCGCGCCGCGGACGGTGATCACCCGCGGATCAAACTTCGCGCGGCTCGAGTCGGCGATTCCTTCCGCCACGCGGAGCGCCGCTTCACCTTCCGGAGAATAATGGCCATTCGTGAGTTGCCGGCCGGCGAGCATCTCGCGGAGGAAACGCCCGGTGTGCGACTCTTCGACTTCGGCGACTTTTTCCGGCGTGCCGAAGGCCACGACCAAACCGCCGGCGCCGCCTGCTTCCGGTCCGAGATCGATGACGTAATCCGCGCATTTGATCACCTCGAGATTGTGCTCGATCACCAGCAAGCTGTTGCCCTGTTGCACCAGCCGATTGAAGACCTTGATCAGCATCGCCACGTCATCGAAGTGCAAGCCGGTGGTCGGCTCGTCGAAGATCAGGAGGCAATTGGTTTCGCTTTGGTTGTTCAGGCGCTCGACTAGCTTCAGCCGCTGCGATTCTCCTCCGGAGAGCACGTTGAGCGGCTGCCCGAGCGTGAGATAACCGAGCCCGACTTCCTCCAGAATCGCGAGCGGGCCATAGACTTTTGGCGCCTCCAGATTGGTGAAAAATTCGATCGCTTCGGTGATGGTCAGCCCGAGCACATCATGCACGGATTTGCCGTCGAGCTGCACTTCCAGCAGATGCGGCTGGTAACGCTTTCCGTCGCATTCCGGACAACGCAGAAACACGTCGCTGAGAAACTGCATCTCCACTTTCTCAAAGCCGTTTCCCGCGCAACGCTCGCAGCGCCCGTTGCCGGCATTGAAGGAAAACGAACTCGCGGTGAAGCCTTGCGCGACGGCATCCGGCGTGTCGGCGAAAAGTTCCCGGATGGCGTCGAACACGCCTAGATACAAGGCCGGACTCGAACGCGGCGTGCGCGAAAGCGGCGACTGATCGATCATCACGACCTGATCGATGCGATGCGCGCCGACGACTTTCTTGCAAAGGCCGGGCGCTTCTTCAGTCGGGACGTTTTGCGCGGCCAGCAGGTTTTGGTAGAGAACGTCGTGGACCAGCGTGCTTTTGCCGGAGCCGGAAACTCCCGTGACGCACGAGAAAACGCCGAGCGGAAACTCCACGTCGATGTTCTGCAGGTTGTGCTCCTTGGCGCCTTTGATGGAGATGAACGCGCTCGGTTTCCGCCGCTTCTTCGGGATCGGAATCGACTTCGCTCCCGTGAGATAATCCGCCGTCAGCGAATGCTTCGCGCCAGTCGGTGGAGTCGCTAATTCCGCGCGCTTTGCCGCCGCTTTCGGTTTTGCCCCAGCTCCTCGGGTTCGGCTGGAAACAATGGGAACTTCCGTCGCCGGCTGGTGTGCGCTGAGCAACGCGGCCAGCGGTCCGCTGAAGACTAAATCGCCGCCGTCTTTGCCGCGCCCCGGACCGATCTCGATGAGATTATCCGCCGCCCGGATGACCGCTTCGTCGTGCTCGACCACGAGCAGCGTGTTCCCCTTGTCGCGGAGTTGCTGCATCACGCGGATCAGCCGATGCGTGTCACGCGGATGCAAGCCGATGCTTGGTTCATCCAGCACGAAAAGCGTGTTCACCAGCGACGCGCCGAGGCAGGTCGTGAGGTTCACGCGCTCCACTTCGCCGCCGCTCAGCGTCCGAGTCGGACGATCCAGCGAAAGATAGCCGAGCCCGACCTCATCCAGATAGCCGAGCCGCGAGAGCACTTCGTCGAAGAGCATCTCCGTGGTGGAATCGCCGCTCGGGCGCGCGCGGAAAGTCCGGCTGAGTTCCACCACCGGCATGATCATCAACTCGGGCAGGGTCTTCCCGCCGAAGCGGAAGTTCAGCGCCGCGGGCTGATAGCGGCCGCCGTGGCAATCCGGACACGCGGTGTAATTCCGGTACCGGCTGAGCAGCACGCGGACGTGCATTTTGTAGGCCTTCTTTTCCATCCAGGCAAAGAACCCCTTCACGCCATACCACAGCCCGCCTTCCCAGAGTTCTTCCCCGGGAGCGTCCGGACGCTCGCCGTAAATCACCCAATCTTGCTCCGTCTTCGGCAACTCATCGAACGGGCACATCGTGTCGATGTCCTTCGCCGCCGCCGCGCGCATCAAATCCCGCTGGCACTCGCGGCCGTTCTCGGTTTGGAACGGTTTCACCACACCTTGCGCAATGCTCAAACCACGCTCCGGAAGCGCCCGCGCCAGATCCACGGCGATCGTTCGCCCGAAGCCACGGCAAGTCGGACACGCTCCGTGCGGATGATTGAAGCTGAACAAACCGGCGGACGGCGGCGTGATGTCCAGGTCGCAGTGCGCGCAATGCCAGCCGAGGCTGAACGGGATGATCGCCGGCGGCGCGTCGGTTTCGCCGGGAGGAATAAGCGCGATCTTCCCCTTGCCGAAACGCAACGCGGTCTCGAGCGCTTCACAAAGCCGCGACCGGTTTTCTTCCGCAAGCGTCACGCGATCCTGGATGACGTGAACCACGGCCGGCAGCCGCTTCATCTTGGGCGCTTCATCCACGCGATGCGTGACGCCTTCGATCCAGACGCGCAGATATCCTTGCTGCTGGAGGAAAGCGAAAAACTCCTTTGGCGCGGTGCCCGTCGGCGCCGGAACACCGAAGGTGATGAGCAAAGTTTCCCCCGTGTGCTGGGCAAAAAGTTCTTCCAGGATCGACTTCGAAGTTTCCGCCCGAATCTCCCGCTGGCAGTCCGGACAAAAGGCCTGCGCGACCCGAGGAAAGAGCAGCTTCAGGTAGTCGTTCACCTCGGTCATCGTCCCCACCGTCGAGCGCGTGGTTTTCACCGGGTTCGATTGCTCGATCGCGATCGCCGGCGGGATTCCGCGGATCTCGTCCACCTTCGGCTTGTCCATCCGGTCGAGAAATTGCCGGGTGTACGGCGAGAAGGTCTCGACGTAACGCCGCTGTCCTTCCGCGTAGATCGTGTCGAACGCCAGGCTGGACTTACCGCTGCCGCTCGGACCCGAGATCACGTTGAGCTTCCCCAGGGGCAGCTCCAGATCGAAGCCTTTTAAGTTATTCTGCCGGGCGCCGCGGATTTGGATCACGCCGGGGTCGGGGACAATGGTCAGCTTGGATCGGGTCATCAAAAATTGGGCGCGTATGCTCGTCTCTCCTCTGGAAGAAAGCAAACCATCGGCTCTCCGGAGGAAAACAACGCACCGAGAAGCTTCGCCTCACTTCCTCCGGAGAAGGCGCGACCGACCCGCTGCGATCACCGCGGAATCCTTTGCTGCGGCTGTTCCGCGTGTTTTGCCGGAGCAAAAGCAACCTCGCTGCGACGGCTCGAGAGTAGCTGCCAAAAGGACTTTCCGAATCAGGAACTCAGGAAAGCAAGAACTGGAAACTTTCCTGAGTTCCTGACTTCCTAATTCTTTCCGCAGGCCGACGGAGCCGGAAATGATTCTCGGCAAACGCGCTAACTCGCCTGCCCTTTCTCCGCTGCGCGCTTCAGGATCGCGGAGAGCTTGCTCACTTTCTGCCGCATGATTTTGCCCGGCTTGAACCGCACCGACGCGCGCGCCGGGATGATCATGCTCGTCTCCGGATGCAGCGGATTGCGGCCAACCCGCGGCTTGCTGAGTTTCACGTCCATCGTACCGAAGTTCCGGAGTTCCACCATCTCGCCTTGCGCCAGCGTCTCGATGACCATGTCCAGCGTCTTCTGAATCACGTCCGCCACCTGATGCTGCACCAGGCCGGTTTCATTGCTGATCCTTACAACGAGTTCCCTTTTCGTCAGTGTTCCCATAATGGAGCTCGCGTATATCAGCTCGGAGTTCCGCCGGGCAAGTTGGGAATCGTGAACTCTTCACTTCCGCCGATCGGCCTGGAGGGAAGCGCGCCGTCGCTTCCGCGGTCGGCCGCTCGCCGCAGCATCGACAGCGCGATGCCCTCCAGGGAACGATCCTTCCACAACTCTTCACTTCCGCCGATCGGCCTGGAGGGAAGCGCACCGTCGCTTCCGCGGCCAACCGCTCGCCGCAGTATCGACAGCGCGATGCCCTCCAGGGAGCGATCCTTCCACAACTCTTCACTTCCGCCGATCGGCCTGGAGGGAAGCGCGCCGTCGCTTCCGCGGTCGGCCGCTCGCCGCAGCATCGACAGCGCGCCGCCGTCCGGCGCGATGCCCGTCCGCTTCAGCTGCGCTCGCCTTCCGCCGCAACTCGCGGAGGATACGTCTCCGGAGCAAGCTCCGAAGCCGTCTTGAAGTGCGTCTTCGCCAGCTTGCTCAAGACCTCCGGACCGCGGGAACTCACCAGCGCACGCGCGGTCGCTTTCACCTGAGCCGAAGCGCCGCGGGGAAGAACCGTCTGCAGTTCGGCCCCGGTCTTCCGCAGCCAATTGATGAAACCTTCCCGAGCCAAAATCGACGCCGCCGCGACTGCGAGATCGCTTTCCGCTTTCGTCCGCTGATCCAGCTGAATCCCCTGCCCGCGCTCCAGCAGCGCGCGTTTGATTAGCGCCGGATTGGCAAACTGATCCGAGAGCGCCCGCGGACAATCCGGTCGCGCTTCCAGCAGGTTTTCGATCACCCGCGCATGTCCCCACGCGAGCAACCGGTTCAGGTTGCCAAACTTCTGGTAGAGCACGTTGTAGCGTTCGGGTCCGATCGCCACCACCGAACTCACCGCGCCCTGCGTTCGCCGGATCATTTCCGCCAGATCCCGGATCCGCTGATCGCTGCCGATCCGTTTGCTGTCCTGGATTCCCGCCTCCATGAAATGCCGCGCGATCCCTTTGTCCACATAGACTCCGGCGATCACGAGTGGCCCGAAAAAGTCGCCTTTGCCGCTTTCATCCACACCGAAATGCGGCGTGAACATCTCCGGACTGGTCACCTCTTCGTAGCCGAGCCGCGCCTCGCCGAGCACTTCGGGTTCGAGCCGGAAGGTCACGAAATCCTGCGTTCCTTTTCCCTGCAGCACGACCTTCGGCCCCTTCTCGTAAACCGCCACGTTCAGCTTGTCCTTTGCCGCGTAGTAGAGGGTGTAAGGTTTCGGTTCGAACTGGTAGCCGTCCGTTTCCAGCAGCGTCCGCAGCTTCGCCGCTTGCTCCGCGGTTAGGGGAGAAGTGTAGAGCGTGAGCGGCTTGGCGTCAGGCATTGCGGAGGAAAGGTGCGGCTTCGCCCCGCGAATGAAAAACGAAAAAGACCGGAAGCGCTCCAGAGTCTGCTCGAGATCGGCACCTGGCTCTTGGACCGGTCATTCTAGCCGTTCCGACAGCGACTCGACGCTGGCCCCCGCACCAGGATCATCCAATCCTCCCCACGGTTCAGTCGCACCATTTCGTCCGCATTTGATCTTCACAAGAAAAGATATTCGCTTCGAACTGGCGACGCCGGGTTCCAGTCCGCGCGGCCGTCCGACGTTCAGCCCGCCGGCCAGCATTCGGCAAAGCGGAACCGATCCTCCTGGAGCTAAGCCGAGGCCACCGCCGAAGAAGACCACGCATCGGCGAGCACCTCCGCCTGCCTTAAGACCATTGCGATCGCCGCCTCCTGCCCTGCCGGCGGATATTTGTACTTCCGCAGCAGTTGCCGGATGAGGATGCGCATCTTCGCGCGGACCGCATCCCGCACCTGCCAATCTACGGTCGTGCTGGAGCGCAGTTTTTCAGTCAGCTCCGTGACGAGCTTCTTCAAGGTCGCGTCGCCCATCTCCAGCAGCACTTCCGGCCGTTCCGCCAGCGCATCGTAGAAGGCCTCTTCATCGTGGTTTAGGCCCAGCTCCTCGTGACGCTTCATCGCCGCCTGCATGTCCTTCGCCATCGCGATCATCTCCGCGATCACCTGCGAGCTCTCGATCATGCAGTTGTGATACTTCCGCAGCGCCTCGATCAATCGGTCGCTGTATTTCTTCTCCTGCACCAGGTTCGTCCGCGTCTGCGCCTTGATCTTTCCTTTCAGCAGCCGCTCAAGCAGTTCGACGGCGAGGTTCTTCTTCTCCATCCGCCGCACGTCTTCGAGAAACTCCTCCGAGAGTAGACCGATATTCGGGCGCTCCAGTCCTGACATGGAAAAGATGTCCTGCACGCCTTCGGCCATCACGGCGTTGTCGAGGATCTGCTTGAGCGCGGAGTGCTTCTGCTCCGCGCTCCGCTTCTTGTTCACCCCTTCATGTTTTCTCAGCACTGCGGCGATGGCCGAAAAGAACGCCAGCTCCAGATGCAGCTCCTTCGCACCGTCCAGCGTGGAGCAGAGCGAATACGCCACGTTCGCCGTCGCCATGGCATCGAGGAACCGCTTCTTGCCGTTGACCTCCTTGTCGGTGCCGAGGCCGAGAATGTGATTCGCTGCCGCGGGTAGCAGCAGCATCGGGTTCGTTTTAAAGCCGCTGTAGTCGAAACCGTGGAAGAGCGTCCGAAGCACGTCCACTCGCTTGAGCAACTCCGCCAGCGCCTGCTCCGCTTTCAGCGTGATGTCACCCTTGCCCTTCGCCTGCGTGTAGATGTTCAGCGCGTTCTTTAACTCCGCGGCGATGCCGATGTAATCGACCACGAGCCCGCCCTCCTTGCCGGCAAAGACCCGGTTCACTCGCGCGATGGCCTGCATCAGATTGTGCCCCGCCATCGGCTTGTCCACATACATCGTGTGGCAGCAGGGCGCGTCGAATCCGGTCAGCCACATATCCCGCACAATGACCAGTTTCAGCGGGTCGTGCGGTTCCTTGAACCGCCGCTCCAGCCGCTTCTTCTGTCCCTTGCTATAGACGTGATCCTGCACCGCCGCTTTGTCGGTCGCGTTGCCCGTCATCACGATCCGGATCGCGCCGTCCTCATGATTCCAGCCGCTGCCGTTCGGCAGTTTTGATCCCGCCCACTGCGGCCGAAGCTTGATAATCTCGTCGAAGAGGCTCACGCAAATGTCCCGCGACATCGCCACGATCATCGCCTTCCCTTCCAGCACGCTCGTCCGCGTCTCGTAGTGCTCCACCAGATCGGCGGCAATCTCCTCCACGCGTTCCTTCGCCCCTACCAGCTTCGCCAGCTCCGCCCACTTGCTCTTGGTCGATTCCCGCGCCCGACACGTCCTCTTCGTCCTCAATCACCTCCTCCACGTCCTTGTTCAGCGCATCGATCTCCGCGCGGTTGATGTCCAACTTCGCCAGCCGGCTCTCGTAATAGATCGGCACCGTCGCCTTGTCCTCCTTCGCGTCCTCGATGTCGTAGATCGACACGTAACCACCAAAGGTCTCCAGCGTGTTTGCATCCGCTTGCTCGATTGGCGTCCCGGTGAAGCCGATGAACGAAGCGCCGGGCAAGGCATCCCGCATGTGTTTGGCGTAGCCGAAGACATACTTCTTCCCAATCACTTCCTTGGTCGTCCGATCCTTCACGTCCACCAGCTTCGCCTTCGTCCCATACTGCGAGCGGTGCGCTTCGTCCGTGATGACCACCACGTTCGAGCGCGTGCAGAGCACCGGATGATCGCTCTCCTGGCTCTCCAGCGAGAACTTCTGGATCGTCGTGAAAATGATCCCGCCCGACTGCCGCGCGCCAAGCATCTCGCGGAGCTGCTCCCGGCTCTCCGCCTGCTCGGGCGTCTGCCTCAGGAGATCCTTCGCCGCGCAGAATTGCTGGTAAAGCTGCCCGTCGAGATCGTTGCGAGCCGTCACCACCACCAGCGTCGGGTTGTTCATCTCCGGCTGCTGCAGGAGCTTCCCCGCGTAGCAACACATCGAGAGGCTCTTGCCTGAGCCCTGCGTGTGCCAGAAGACACCCGCCTTGCGCGAGCCGGGCACGATGTCCGGGCCATACGTCGCCCGCTCTTCCTTCACCCGCGCGCCCTCCTCCGTCGCCGAGGCGATCAGCGTCACGCGCACCGCTTCCCGCACGCCGTGGAATTGATGGTAACACGCGATCTTCTTGATCAGCGCGTCGCCGTCCGCCTCGGAGAGGACGAAATAGCGGATGTAATCGAGAAACAGGTCCGGCTGGAAAAACCCGCGCACCACCTTTCCAGCTCGAATTTCAGCGCCCGCCGATCGTGGCCGTCTCGTCCATCGCCAGTATCTTGCGGGCGCTAGTCGAGGTGGCTTTTCTAGTGTTAACAGGGTCTTCGAAATGGTGGGGCCTGTTGGGAACGGTTTGCCCAAGAGCTACGGAGGGCGGCTACTGATTTCTGATTGTCTCCATTGGCGAGATAACTCTCCACGTATCTTGCTACGTCTTCGCGGGCACCACCCGCGCGTAACCACGAGACGAGCACCCATGACGTATTGTCGCTTGGTTGTCGTCCAGCGAGCCACCTCAGCATTGGCTCGCGGACAGTTGCCAGAATGCCTCGCGCATCAATCCACGCCGAAATGACATTCGACGCGCGATAGCGGCTTGTGTGAGCACCGAGCCATCGTTCGACGAACAAGGCGATCTTCCTTGGTTCCAGCCCCAACTTGAGCCAAGCCGACAACAAATGAGCCGCAGGTAGGGTGTCAGCGTGAAGTGTCAGCCATTTGGTTGCGGGAACCTCGAATACGCCACATGCCCCCTTGGCCCGTAAGCAAGCAACCAAGACATGCCACGCCTCGAACGCTGCACCGTATCTGTTTGCCCACGGGATGGCTGATTGACTCACTACCGAATACTCACCGCCGCCATCCAGCCACGGCCCGATTACATGCGACGCTTCAACGTCCGCGCCGTGGTGGTGAAGCCATTTGCTCACACTGTCCTTGAGCGGATGCGGGTTGTTCTTGGCCTTGAGCCACGCAGCGAGGACAAACTGCGCATCCGGCACCTCCCCATGGATGGACAGCCACTCCAATACATAAGGGAGGCCAAACGCGGGATCTCCGCCTGCTCGAAGCCAAGTTCGTAACACATACGACCCTTCCTCGAATGCCTTGGCATGATTTGGAAGCCAGCCCCGAACATACCGATCGATCAGATTGGGTTCACGACTGAAATCGAGCCACCCAGCCAATACATGACTGGCCTCCAGCGAAGTCACGTGTGCGCCCAGCCATTGCGTCACGCTCTCCTTCACCACGTCCGCCGCGTTCGCGTGCTCAATCCACGC
>DASVRR010000046.1:0-9216 GCA_036388515.1 Chthoniobacteraceae bacterium
ATTTTTCAATGCCGGTTTATGGACGAAAAGATCGGCGGTGGAAGCATTTATCTGTCCTCCGCAGCCGGCGCCTCGCGGAAGAAACGGTAGCAGGCGAGAAATCCGCTCGCGAAATCTTCCGGACGCGCTCCGGTCCAGCGATCGATTTGTTCCAGAGTAAAGAAGCCGCCGCCGTCGAGTTCGGCGGCATTCAGTTTGAAAGGTCCGTCGTGTTCCGCCCGATAAAGATGCACGTGCTCCCAGCCTGTCTCCGCACCTGCCGGAAGAATCGCCAGCGGTTCCACTTCTGCCGCCACACCGAGTTCCTCCTCGATCTCACGCGGCGCAGTCGTGTCGTAGGTTTGTCCCGCATTCACGTGCCCGGCCGCGCTCGAATCCCAGCGCAGCGGATGCTTGTCCTTCCACTTCGAGCGACGTTGCAGGAAGAGTTCCCCGCGCGAGTTGAAAACGAAGATGTGGACCGCGCGGTGCAGCAGTTTTTGCCGATGCACCTCGAAGCGCGAGAGCTGGCCTTTGACGGCATCCTGCTCATCGACGACATCGAAGATCTCGCCGTAAACGTCCTGCGCATTGGCCGCGTTTGCTTCCCTGGGTGCACCCGTAACGAAGTTCGTCAGCGCGATCCATTGCGCCAATGACAGCTCTTCGCCCCGCACCGTTTCCGCCACCCCCAGATCCGTGCAGAGCGCCCGCCAATCCAGGGCGTAACTCGCGAGCATCTTCCGCAGTTGTTTACGGCGTTGGGAAAAACCCTGCTTCACCAGCGAGGTGAACCGAACGCCATCGCACTCCGGCACTTCGCCCGGTTCCCGCGGAGTCAGCGCGACGATCGCCGACTCCACGTTCGGTGCCGGCATGAAAACGCTGCCGGGCAACGTGCGCAGATACTTCACCCGCCAGCGCCGCCCGACGAGCAAGGTGAGCGCGCCGTATTCTTTCGTCCGCGGCTCGGCGGAAAGTCGCTCCGCGAGCTCCTTTTGGAGCGTAAAGATCAGCCGGCTCACCGGGCTGGGTTCGGCCGTGTAACCGAAAAGGATCTGACTCGAAATATAGTAGGGAAGATTGCCGACGACCTTCACCGGACCGCGTGCAAAGAGATCCCGCACCTCAAACTCCGTGGCATCCCCGTGAACGATTTCCAGCTCGGGAAAACGTTCCTGGAGGAATCCGGCGAGGCGCCCATCCTTCTCGATCACCAGACCGTTGCTCGACCGGCGCAGCGCGAATTCCGTCAACGCACCGAGGCCCGGCCCGAGTTCCACCCAGGCTTCGTTCGGTTGGAGTTCCAGTTGGGCGACGATCCACTCGGCGAGGTTTTGGTCGTGGAGAAAATTCTGTCCCAGGCTCCGCGTCGGCTTCATGCCGATCTGCGCGAGACTTGCCTGGATGGTGGAGAGTTTCATGTGCGCACTGCTTTTAACGCGCGAAGGGAGGAATGGAACCGCGAATGCGCGGAGGGAAGCTGCGCTGCGGATCCTTGCTGGATGGAACCAGCGCAAGTCTCGGCGGAAAACCCACCCGAGCCGGAGCAAGCGGGGATCGCGCGTTCCGGGGAGCACAGGCCGCTGGCCTGTCGTTTGGGTCGGCCCAACCCAAACCTCGCGCGTCATCCGGCGTGGAATCCTGAACGAACGTCGCGCCGTGGCGTTCGCAAAAAGCCACGCGAGTTCTCGTGCGGTGCGTTCGGCGAGCCGCCGAACGCGACAGGCCAGCGGCCTGTGCTCCCCATCGGAGCCGCCTCCAGTCGGAATGAAACTGAGCCTCCTGAGTCAGAGGGAGAAGAGAGCGGGTAGCGGGAATCGAACCCGCATGGCCAGTTTGGAAGACTGGAACTTTACCACTAAGCTATACCCGCGAATCAGTTGAGGATTTTCGCTTGGGTCGCGCAGCTTGGCAAGGGCAATTTGGCGGCTGGGAGCTGACGAAGGCGGTTTGCTCAGGCGCAAGCGACTCAGCGGATCAGGTGGTCGGCAGAGCCAGTTCCAAGGCGCGGAAGTTGGTCCCGACGCCCAGTTCGACTCCGGGAGAAAGGTCGTTGCCGGGACCAGCTTGCAGCGCAAGCGGCACGCCCATCGCTCCGGTTCTGACCGAGACGATGTGTTGTGCGACGATGCCGGTGGAGCCGCTGTGAGGAAGAATGTCGCCGCGGATGATGACACTCGCGATCCGGGAAATGGCGGCGGTGTCGAGCACTCCCGCGCCGGAGTTGAGCTTGTCGTCGGCTGAGCCGAAGCGGCCGTCGGCTCCAGCTTGCGCCCCGGCAATGATGCTCAGTCCTTTCACGCTGCCCAGGATCGAAACGGTGCCAATGGAAGCATCCGCGCTGACCAGATCACCTCGCTGGCTGTCGCCCGCCGCGGCATTGCTTCGGTATCCAGCAAGGATCTCGGCGAACTCCACTTTGCCGCCGATGGCCACGCTCTTGATCGCAAGACTCTGCGTCAGCCCGCCAGCTCCGATGATCACCGGGTTGTCCGCTTGACCCAAAAGATCGCCCTTCACTGTGAGGACATCGATGAGGTTTGCGCGGATCGCGCCGCTGCCGGCGATCTCGCCTGCGCCGAGCGTTTGACCCGCCACGATGTCGCCGCCGATCAAGACCGATTTCAGGCGGTCCGCGATGACGATCCCGGAGCTCTCCACGGTAATCGCCGCGGCGTTCGGTGTCTCGGGATCTGCAGCCGGCGCGTTGGCGCCGACCAAATCTTGTCCGATGACCAGCTTGTCGATGGAACCGTTCGCCAGAATCGCTCCGCTGTTCGTGCCGAGCCCGCCCCGAACGCTGCCTTCCGCGACGAGACTTTTCAGGTTTAATCCCGCGCTAATTTGCCCGGAGTCCGCTCCGGAAGAACCGACGAGTGAATCTCCGTCGTCCGACGCGCCAATGGTCACGGCACCAAGGTTCGTGGTGACTTGCACCGAGCCGCTGCCGCTTCCGGTCCCGCCAAAGATTGCGCCGCCGACAGCGAGCGAAAGCAGTCCGCCGCCGCTCACCAGGGAACCGCTGTCGATGTTTTCCCCACCGACGATGTCGCCGGCGATCTTCACCGCTCCGACGCCGACGCTGCCGAAGATTTCTCCGGAGTTTTCCCCACTGCCGCCGCGTAAATCACCGGCGAGACTGACTGAACCCAAAGTCGAATTCGCAATCACAACTCCGGATTGCGAACCGACTCCGCCCAGCACATTCGCTGCGCTGACACTGCCGATCCGTGCGGCCTGAATCTTCCCCGAGCTGTCTCCGCTGCCGCCGACGATGTCGCCGAGCACCTTGATCGTCCCGAGATTTCCTCCCGCGTTGACCGAACCCAAAAGCAACCCCGAGTTGTCGCCGGAACCGCCTACGATGCTCCCGATCGTCGCGGTGGTGATCGTTCCCGTGACCGAGATCTGGCCGGAATCGTTCCCGGAGCCGCCTTGCAACGCTCCTCCGATCTTCAACGTGCCGATTCGTCCAAACTCCGCCCCGATCACGTGGACAAATCCGAGCACATCCTGTTTTACGTTGAGCGACGTGATCGGTCCGATGATGTCGCTCTGAGTATCTGGCGCGCCGGAGCCGGTGCCGCGCGCGCCGAGCGAAAAGACGTCGAGCCGGGAAATCGCGGGCGTCGAGAAGGCATCGCCCGCATCGATCTTGGCGAGATCGCCATCGATCGTCACGGTGCCGAGATCCTTCCCGAACACCTGGAAGTTCAGCGTATCGAAAACCGCCGCGTGAATGTAGCCGACGTCCACCCGCGCATTGGTCGCAAACTCCAGCGGCAATCCGGCCTGCCGCTCGGCCGTCACGCTGATCGAAGTTCCCGCAAAAGCTGCCGACCCGCTGCCGGTGAGATCCAGCTTTTGCAGTTGCTTCCCGCCGTTGCTTCCGGAGTTCACGAGCGTCAGAGCGCTGGAGCTAAAACTCAGCGCACCTTTGCTGACCTTCAGCGTCACGAGGTCGCCGTCCACGTCCACCCATTGGAGCGTGCCCGGCCCGAGTTGCTGCGTGTCGTCGTTGAAGATGTAACCTCGCGCGGTCGCCTGCGCTCCACCAAACGCGTTGTTATCGGCGACCTGAACATTCCCGGAGGCGCCCGTGAGATTCACAAACAAACTTTCCACCGCTTCGAAAGTGGTGTCGCCGCGCACTTCCACCGCAAATTTCGTGGATCCGGTACCGGCCGCGATCGTGACTCCGTTCGTCGTTTTCGCCGTGAAATCCGATCCGCTCAACGAGGTGCCGCTCTGTGTCGCCACATTGAAAGTGACGTTTTGGTTATACGTCGGATCGGAAAGAACCGCCGTGAACTCAAGGCTGCGCGTCCCGGAGTTTCCTTCCACGACCATCGCATCGTTCAAAGCCAAACCGATCACGCTATCGGTGCCGTTCTGGAGCGTCGCCTTCCCGCTGGCGTCGGTGATCGTGCCGTTCCGCACGTTGCTGAGTTCCACGGTAAACTCCTCGTTCGCTTCCTTGAACACATCACCGATCACCGGCACGACAATCTGCTGCGACGTCCGATTGGCCACCACCGGATCATTCGGGTCAAAGGTCAAGGTGCCGGCCCGGGCGACGTAATCCGCGAAGATTCCGGCAAATGGACCGGTCGCTTTGGCGGTGCCATCTTTGGTGGTGAAATCCAGCTGAACGATCTCTGTTCCCACGGCGCTGAGCGTCACGGTGAAAACCGCGTTGGTCGTTCCGCTGTTGCCTTCGACCAAGACCACATCCCCAATCGTAATCAGCGGGTCGTCGTTCACCACCGTTCCCACCGCCTGCTGATCCGGCATGATCGCGTTGGCGGGGTTGGTGAAATTGAGGAGAAACGTCTCGGTTTGCTCCACCTTCAGGTCGCCGTTGACCGTGACGCTGACTACTCCGGAAGTCGCGCCCGCGGGAATGGTCAGGGTGCCGGTCGTCGCCGCGTAATCGTTGTCATCCAGCCGCGCGGTGCCGCTGGCGGTCGCATAATCCACCGAAACGTCGTGGGTGGAAGCGCCGTTGAGCTTCACTTCAAACTCGAAGATCGTCGTCCCCGCGGAACCTTCCGCCTGGCTGACATTCTCCACGCTCAAGATCAGCTCATCATTCTGAATCCGGCCTTGCGCCTGCCCATCGGCAACCGTCGCTCCGGCGGGATTTGACAGATTGACGAGGAAAGTTTCATCCAGCTCGTCGGTCGTATCGCCGAGGATCGGGATGGAAATCGTCCTGGTCAGTCCGGTTCCCGGGGTGAAGGTCAGCACGCTTCCGGCGCCGGGAGCCGTGTAATCGCTGCCGGCCGTCGCGGTTTGGTCCACCGCGCCAAACTCCACGGTGACATTCTGCGCCACCGCTTCGGAAAGCGTGACCGTGAAGTTCAGGTTTCGAGTTCCCGCGTTTCCTTCCGCCACGCTGGCATCAGCGATACTCAAGGTCGCGGGAGCAATCCGAGCTTCGAGCGGTTCAACGGGGCAATATTTCATACAAGGGGGCGCGGGAAAGCCCGTGAAACTATCGGGCGAACTCCGCCCGTCAAGGTGCGGACATAAACTCTTTAGCTGTGCTCCGGCGGCAAATCGAAGCGGCCTTCCCCAGCGATCCGGCCACTAAACTGCCGCCACGGAGAAGCGCGGGGAAATCTCCTTCTGCGTGGCGCAAAAAACTTCCACTTCGCTCGCTCCGTCCGCTGCGAGCCGACTCCGGACCGTTTCCACCGCCAGCGTCGGGCTGTTGCAATCTCGGCTCAAATGTCCGAGCACCGCCCGGCGCAATCTTCCCCCGAGCAAATCCGCCAGCACATTGGCCGCCGCGGCGTTGGAAAGATGGCCGTGATGCGACATGATCCGCTGCTTCACCGACCAGGGCCGCTTGGTGCAGTTTTGCAGCAGCTTTTCGTCGTGATTCGTTTCGATGAGCAAGGTGTCCGCCTGACGCGCGCGCTCCACCACGAGCTTCGTCGCCTTCCCCAGATCGGTGAGCACGCCGAGCGCTTCGCAGCCGTGATGCAGGATGAATCCCACCGGTTCCACCGCATCGTGCGGCACGGGGAAAGTCTCGACGGTGATGTCCTTGATCGCGAAGGAACTGCCGGTCACGAAGTAACGCCAATCTTTGCCGCATTCCGGTCGCGAACGCTGCAGCACTTCCGCGGTGGTGCGGTTGCAATAGATCGGCGTGGACCATTGTTTGCACCAGACATCGAGCGCTCCCGCATGATCCCCGTGTTCGTGGGTGAGCAGGATTCCATCGATCTCCAACGGACTGACTCCCGCCAGCGCCAGCCGGGCGGTCACCTGTCGCGCGCTCAGTCCGCCGTCGATCAGGAGCCGGGTTTGCGGCGTCTCCACGAGCGCGCAATTTCCCGCGCTCCCACTGCCGAGGACGGTGACGGAAAACATTGGCGCGGAGTAAAGGCCAGCCGCTCCCGCCTCGCAAACAGAAACCACGGGTTTGGCGCCGGAAAGATTCGGGATCAGGGCGTGCTCCAGTCTGCGTGGCCGCCGGTATTCCGGGGAGCACAGGCCGCCGGCCGGTTGGTTCCGGCGGCTCGCCGGAACCCTCGCATGGGGAAGGCCGCCCGTTCCGCCCAAGGCATCGCCCAGCGGACTTGGAAAACCATCCGTTACATGCGCGAATCGTCCGCCGCAGAAACCTGCTGCACGTCACGCGATCCGGCGCGCTCTCGACGTGCGAGATCTCCGGCGGGCCGCCGGAGACAACAGGCGGGCCGCCGGTGCTCCCCTCGGAGATCCAACGGCGATCGCTTTCTCCGCGAATCGCAGACACTGTTGCGACAATTGGCTGCGCATCACTCCGGAAGAACGCGCTGCTCCGCGTCATTCCCCCGGGAAACTCTGCGTCCGCCACTCCCATCTAGAAAATCGCCTGATAAAGCCATCCCACCAAGGCGGCGCCGGCGACCACCGGGATGACTCCCCATTTCCACCGGACCATGCCGGCGAAGGCGACTCCGGCAAGCGCGGCGGCAAACCAATCCACGGTCCCGGGGCGCGGGAAAAGGACGTGCAGTCCAAACCAGACCGCCAGATTGAGGACCACGCCGACGACCGCCGCGGTGACTGCGGAGAGCGCGGCGGTGACGGTGACATTGCCGCGGAGCTGCTCGATGTGCGGTGCGCCGACCAGAGTCCACAGGAAGCACGGCAGAAAGGTGCTCCAGGTGGTAATCAGCGCGCCGAGAGTCGCGGCGGCCAGCGGCGGGAGCGGGCCAGGATTTTGCCAGGCCCCAAGAAAGCCGACAAATTGCGTCACCATGATCAGCGGACCGGGCGTCGTTTCCGCAAGACCGAGGCCGTCCATCATCTGCGCGGCGGTCAGCCAGCCATGCTGCTCCACCGCGTGCTGGGCAACGTAGGGCAACACCGCGTAGGCGCCGCCGAAAGTGACCACGGCTGCTTTGCTAAAAAAGAGGCCTTCTTGAAAAACAGTGCTCTGCCAGCCGGCGTAAATACCGAGCGCGAGCAGGGGAATCCACCACAGCAGCAGGCAGGCTGCAGCCACCCGAATCGCCCGCGTCAGGGACGGACGCGCGTGTTCCGGAACAAAGCTGTCATCATCGATCACGGACCGTTCGCCAGGCTGCGCGTGGCCGGCCTGAACCGCGAACTTGCGCGGCCAAATCCGCCCGCCGGCAAAACCCAGAATCGCCGCGCCGATGACGATCGCCGGGAAGGGAACCTCCAGGACGTAAATGGCGACGAACGCGACTGCGGCGATGCTCCACATGACTTCGTTCTTGAGCGCCTTTGCGCCGATCCGCAGCACGGCGAAGGCGACGATCGCCATGATCGCCGGCTTCAGCCCGTAAAAGATGGCCGCCAGCCACGGAAGATTCCCGAACACCACATAGACCCAGCTCAAGCCCCAGAGGATGAACATCGAGGGGATCACGAAAAGCGCGCCGGCGACGATTCCTCCCCAGGTGCGGTGCAGCAGCCAGCCGATATAGATCGCGAGCTGTTGCGCTTCGGGGCCCGGGAGCAACATGCAGAAATTCAGCGCGTGAAGAAAACGCGCCTGACTGATCCAGCGCCTCTTTTCCACCAGCTCCGTCTGCATGATCGCGATCTGCCCCGTGGGTCCGCCAAAGCTGATGAAACCCAGCTTCAGCCAAAAGCGAAAAGCTTCCCCAAACGTCGGCGCGGAAACGCCCGCAGACGGATCAGAGAGAGGCGGCTTGGCTGGATCCACCCGACATCTCTACAAACAACCCGCCTGGATTGTCACCTCCGCTGGGCGCGTTCGCGTGTCTTCCTCGAGCTCGCGCTCAAAGCGGGAAGCTTCCTCTGAGCGCCGCTCGCTTCAGCCGAAACGCTGAGGGGGAAAATGGCCGCTGGCGGGCTTCCACCGCCTTCCGGTCAGGCGACTTCGAAGGCGTAAAAATCCGCGGTGCCGCCGTTCCGCCGGGTCGCCCCGAGCGGATCGCTCAGGGAGAAGAGATCGTTCGAACGGCCGGCTTGCAGCGGCTCTCTCGCGCCGCCGACTTTGATCGAGACCAGGTGCTGCGCCTCGATCGCGAAGACCGCCGCATCGTTCGGGTTGAACGTGCCGATCGCGCTGCCTTTGATGATCACGCTCGCAATGCGCGAAATCGCGCCCGTTGCATCGTCGTTATCCCGAAAATCCGGCTGCCCGGTATTCCCGATCTTCGCGTCGTTGCCATTGCCGAAGCCGTCCCCGCCATCGGCGATTCCCGCGCGGAGATGGGAAGCAATCCAATCGCCGCCGACAGCGACCGCGCCGATCTGCGCGTCCGGATTCGCCGGCTGGAGGTCGCCGAAAACACCCGCCACGATGTCCGCATGCTGCAGCGTTCCGCCGATCACGATCCGGCCGATTGTGAGATCGCTGCGGGCGATCGTGCCAGGGGCATGCTGGCTCCGGGCGCTGATCGACACCCGGTTTTCACTTTGCTCGATGTTCCCGGAGACGCTGCCTTGCACCGTCAGTGTTCCGAGGTGGAGCGAAGAGTGGATCGAACCGTTATTCGGGTGCGTCCCGGCGGGCGTGTTCCCCGCGCCGGCCTCGATGGAACCCCCGATCGTCACCGCGCCGAGCCCGTGCGCGGTCACGTAGCCGGAGTTCGTCGGGGTGGCGCCGCCTGCGGTGGCCGCCGAGCCGCCCTGCAAGTCGCGTCCGATCTTCAGCGTCTTCAGCGCCGCGTTTTCCGCCTCGATGAAGCCGCTGAAAGCGCCGGGGCCACCGAGCACGGACCCGAGCACTGCCAG
>DASVRR010000047.1:0-16674 GCA_036388515.1 Chthoniobacteraceae bacterium
ATTTCTTCATCATCCTCGCGCTGCTCGCCGGAGCCTTCAGCCTGGATCTCGCGCTCGGGCTGGCCGTCCTGTGCTACTTTGTGACCTCGATCGGCTACGGCGTAATGACCGAATGGTTTTGGCGCGGGCAGACGCTGGGCAAACGTCTGCTTCGGCTGCGGGTGATGGACATGAACGGGTTGCGCCTCGAATTCCACCAGGTGCTGATGCGGAATCTCCTTCGCTTCGTGGATCTGTTGCCGTGGTTGTATGCCGTCGGCGGAGCGGCCTGCCTGTTCAGCCGCCGGGCGCAGCGTCTCGGCGATCTGGCGGCGGACACTGTCGTGGTTCATCTGCCGCGACATGCGGAGCCAAACGTCGAGCAACTCCTCAGCGGCAAATTCAACTCGCTCCGCCAGTATCCGCATCTGGAAGCGCGGCTGCGCCAGCGTGTTTCACCCGCCGAAGCGCGGCTGGCGCTGCAAGCGATTGCCCGCCGCGACCAGCTCGATCCCGCCGCTCGGGTGCAACTTTTCCGGGAGCTTGCGGAGCATTTTCGCGAAGTCGTCGTGTTTCCTCCCGAAGCCGTGGAACTTTTGCCGGATGAACAGTATCTCCGGAACGTTGTGGACATTCTCTTCCGCACGCGCGAGGTGCGGACTTCTGGATGAGAGCTTTAGACCTGGAGAGACTTCTGGCTTGGTTTCCACTGGTCCCAACACTCTCGATCGTTACTCCGGGCTCACGCCGATCTTCGTGCCGGTTGAAGCAACGTTCACGATTTCACGCACCTCCCGCACGGCGCGGGTCAGGGTGGTGCGCACGCCGGCGGGCAGCGAGGGAAGGTCGCCGTCTTCGAAATAGACGAGCGCTTTCAGCGGTAGCGCAGTGTTGAAATGCGACCCATAAAAAGCGCGCGCGCATCCCAAGCCATATTCCAGCGGCAGCCCGTGCGCGAGTAGCGCCGCGATGTCGAGATAGTCCTTCGCCTCGCTCCGGTGGACGACCGTCAGGAGCTTTGTGGCAAAAAGATCTTCAAGGCTCGCGATGCGGATCCCGTTAGGCGTCAAGCGCGGGGGTTTGACCGGAGAAAAGGGGAGACCGCCGAAGAACGAAAGCTTGACTGGGTCGGGATTGCGAAGCAGCGCCGTGAGAGTGTTGCGTTCGCTCTGCAGGAGGGTCGCCGTGTTTCCCTGCGGGAGCGTGGCAAGCAGGGCTCCAGGCGCGAAATCCTCCGCGGTAAAGAAATCGAAATCGATGGATTGGCGATGCCCCAGCCGCAACGCCAGTGCCGTCCCGCCGTATAGGACGAAGTGCGCGGGCACCTTGAGGGCGCTATCCCACATTATCCGCTGGGCGGGGGACAGGATGTCCGGCTTCAGGGGTAACTCAACCATGAGGAGGAATCCTCCGCACCGGCAACTCGGGAGTTGGAGCGATGCCGAAGATGACGTGCCAGTAGTGCCAACTGCGGCGATCGAAAACCCCCGGCGGCGGTGCCGTGAGGACGCGGCGGAAAGCCTCGAGACCCCATTGATTTCGCGCAATCTCGATGTCGTCCCAAGTTCCCAGTGTCATGACCTGGGCGATGACTCGCTCCGGGGAGCGCAGCGCCTCCTCCGGGGGCTTCCACCACACGAGGCGGCGGGCGAGTTGGGTGAGGTCAGGCGGCATTGCGGCGATCGCTTACCAGAGACTGGCGGCTGAGCCCGCTGCTGTCCAGTGGACCTTCCCAACCGGCCGATTCCCATTGCTCACTCTGTGATCCGGGCGCATGGTCAGCCGCTGATGCCCGCCATCCTTTCCAACAACGAAAAACGAGAGCTGAAGGCGCGAGCCCAGCGGCTGGATCCGGTGGTGAAGCTGGGGCATGCAGGCGCGAGTCCGGCCTTTCTCCAGAGCCTGGACACGGCGCTGACGCAGCATGGTTTGGTGAAGATGAAGTTCACCGATTTCAAGGACCAGCGGAAGGCGCTGGCTCTGGAAATTGCGGAGCGGACGGACAGCGCGATCGTCGCGCAAGTGGGGAATGTAGCGGTGTTTTTCCGGCCGCAACCGGTGGCCGGTTGACTCGATTTTCTGGGGTTCGAACGGCTTGCGAAAATCTTTTGACACCCTTGGGCGACCTGCTAGTTTCGCGCTCCACTTTTCAGGAAAAGAGGCCAGTGAAGAACCCCAGTCGATCCCGGCAAAAACCGGCTCGATCCGGGGCTTTTCGCTCTCTGAACCCGGAGAGACTGGATGCAAGCGCCTCAGTAGCTCAGTCGGTAGAGCACGTCCTTGGTAAGGACGAGGTCACCGGTTCGATCCCGGTCTGAGGCTCGCCATCTGGAACATTTTAACCGCAACCAACCCAAAGAACCCAACACCCGCCCTTATGGCCAAGGCTCAATTCGAACGCAACAAGCCGCACGTGAACGTCGGCACCATCGGTCACGTCGATCACGGCAAGACCACGCTGACCGCCGCGATCACCACCATTCTTTCCAAGAAGGGCTTTGCCGAGGCACGGAAGTACGACGAAATCGACGCCGCTCCGGAAGAAAAAGAGCGCGGGATCACGATCAACACCGCGCACGTGGAGTACCAGACCGAAAAGCGCCACTACGCGCACGTCGATTGTCCCGGACATGCGGATTATGTGAAGAACATGATCACCGGTGCCGCGCAGATGGACGGCGCGATCCTCGTGGTGAGTGCTGCGGATGGACCGATGCCACAGACTCGGGAGCACATCCTGCTCGCTCGTCAGGTCGGCGTTCCTTCGATCGTCGTTTTCATGAACAAGTGCGACATGGTCGATGATCCGGAGTTGCTCGATCTCGTGGAGATGGAAGTGCGCGATCTGCTCACCCAGTATGACTTCCCCGGCGACGCGATCCCGATCGTCAAAGGCAGCGCCGTGAAGGCTCTCGCCGCAGGTGATCCCGCTCACGCGGACGCCAAGGCCATTATGGATCTCATGGATGCGGTGGATGATTACATCCCCGTGCCGGAGCGTCCGATCGATCAGCCTTTCCTGATGCCGGTGGAAGACGTGTTCAACATTGAAGGTCGCGGCACCGTCGCCACCGGTCGTGTCGAACGCGGCATCCTCAAGAAGATGGAAGAAGTCGAACTCGTTGGCATTCGCCCGACCGCGAAGACGACCGTCACCGACATCGAAATGTTCCGGAAGCTCCTCGATGAGGCCCGCGCCGGCGACAACGTCGGACTGCTGCTCCGCGGCACCAAGAAGGACGACGTCGAGCGCGGCATGGTCATCGCCAAGCCAAACTCCATCAAGCCGCACAAGAAGTTCAAAGCCGAGATCTACGTCCTGTCCAAGGACGAAGGCGGCCGTCACACCCCGTTCTTCAGCAACTACCGCCCGCAGTTCTACTTCCGCACCACGGATGTGACTGGTTCGGTTAGCCTGCCCGACGGAGTCGAGATGGTCATGCCCGGCGACAACGTTTCCGTGGAAGTCGAACTGATCACCGCAGTCGCCATGGAGAAGACGATGCGCTTCGCCATCCGCGAGGGCGGCAAGACGGTCGGCGCCGGTCGTATCGCCGAGATCACCGACGCGCCTGCTGTCGGGAAGTAAAACCTTGCCGAATGCAACGCGGGGCGGATGCTCTCATTCGCCCCGCGCTTTTCGGCGCCAGCCACTTACGGCAGTAACTCAATTGGTAGAGTAGCGGTCTCCAAAACCGCCTGTTGGGGGTTCAAGTCCCTCCTGCCGTGTTCTTCTTCTCAATGAATCTGGAATCTTTCCTTATCGGCAATAGCTGGTGGGCGACGGTGATTGTCTACGGCTTGATCCTCGCAGTCGTCGGCGTCTTGCTGGCCTACCGCTCGCAAATCGTTGTCTTCAATCGCGAGGTGAAAGTTGAACTCCAGAAAGCCACGTGGCCTTGGGAGCCAAAAGAGAAAGGCGTCAAGAAGTACAAGGAGCTGATCGACTCCACGGTGATCGTGATCATCGCGATGCTCCTCCTCAGCGGCTACGTTGCCGGTTGGGATTTCATCATGAACCTTATCTCCGGCGCGCTCTTCCGAGCGCCCGCCCCGCAGTAACTCCCGCGTCCATGACCGAAGAAGAAAAGCGCCAGCAATGGTATGTCGTCCACGTGCTCTCCGGCCAGGAGAACAAAGTGCACGACAACCTCGTCAAGCGCATCAAGACCGAGGAGATGGGGGATTACGTCTATGAAGTCGTGCTCCCCACCGAGCGTGTTTCGGAGATCAAGCGCGGGAAGAAAACCGAAACCACCCGAAAGTTTTTTCCCGGTTACCTGATCGTGAACATGTATCTGATCGACGAGAATAAGCAGCTCGTGGATCGGACCTGGTATTTCATCCGCGAGACCACCGGGGTCATTGGATTTGCCGGGACCAAGGATCGACCAATCGCGATGCGACCTTCGGAAGTCGAAGGGATGCTCAGCCAGCTCCGCGGTGGGGAAGACAAGGTCAAACCGAAGATCGAGTTCAGCGTCGGGGAAATCGTCAAGGTGGCCGACGGTCCGTTCCAAAATCAAAGCGGCACCGTGGAAGAAATCGATCCGGAGCGCGGGAAACTGCGCGTGAGTGTCTCCATCTTCGGCCGCAACACGCTCGTCGATCTCGAATACTGGCAGGTCGAACGTTCTTAACCTTTTTTACTTAACCGCACTCAGCAAATACTCAGATGGCTAAAGAAATCGTTGGACAAATCAAACTTCAGATCCCCGCGGGTCAGGCCAATCCGGCTCCGCCCGTTGGTCCTGCGCTCGGTCAGCAGGGCGTCAACATCATGGCGTTCTGCAAGGAGTTCAATGCCGCCACGCAGAAGCAGGCGGGCGACATCCTGCCGGTGGTGATCACCGTCTATAAGGACAAGAGCTTCACCTTCATCACGAAGTCCCCTCCAGCCTCGATCCTGATCAAGAAAGCCATCGGCATCGCTGCGGGTTCGAAGGAACCGAACAAACAAAAGGTGGGCAAGCTGACCAAGAAACAGGTCGCGGAAATCGTGAAGATCAAGAGCAAGGATCTTAACGCCCGGGACGAAGCGGCAGCCTTCCGGATCATTGCCGGAACCGCGCGGCAGATGGGCGTCGAAGTCGAAGTCTAAGCTGCTCGTCCGGAAGAAATTTCAAGGCCGACGGCTCACCAGCCGCCGGCCTTTTCTTTTGCCGGAGATTGATTTCAACCTCCGCTGGGCGCATGCGGAGACTACGCATTCCACTTGAAACGCCGCGACTTCATCCGCGTGCTTGCCGTCGGTGAAAGCCTCACGCCCGGGTGCGAGACAACTTCGGGAAGTCTGCCGAAATTCGTTGAACTAACTTCCCCGTTGCTCGTCCAAGGCGCCCTGGCCTTTCTACCGAACCACCTGATCCAGCAAAGATGCTCTGGCGCACTCTCACCCGCACGTTCGATCTGAGCCGGCGCGCTTTGATCATGGGCGTGGTGAACGTGACCACTGACTCGTTCTCCGATGGCGGCCGCTTCGCCGAGACGGATGCGGCGGTCAGCCACGCGCTGCAGCTGGCCGAGGAAGGTGCGGAGATCATCGACATCGGCGGCGAATCGACGCGGCCGGGAGCAGAGCCCGCCACGCTTGCGGAAGAATCCAGCAGAGTGCTGCCGGTGATTGAGCGACTCGCGGCGCATTCGCATTTCGTCCTCTCGATCGACACCATGAAACCGGCCGTCGCCCGAGCGGCGATCGAACGCGGCGCGGCGATCGTTAACGATGTCTCCGGGCTGCGCGATCCCGCCATGCGCGAAGTGCTCCGGACCACTGGAGCGGGAGCAATCGCGATGCACATGCAAGGCGAGCCGCGGACCATGCAGCAGGCGCCGCATTATCACGATGTCTGCGGCGAAATCCGGGAATTTTTTAGACAAACTTTTGAGCGGTGCCTACGGTGCGGCATCGACCCCATGTGCCTCGCGTTCGACCCCGGAATCGGTTTTGGCAAGACCCTCGCGCACAATCTTGCCCTGATCCGGAACCTCGGATCGCTCCGCATCGCTGATCGTCCGCTGGTCCTCGGCGCATCCCGGAAGTCGTTCATGGGGAAGGTGCTGGGCACCGAACAAATCGCAGACCGCGAGTGGCCGACGGTGGCACTTACCAGTTTTGGCCGGCAGCAGAGCGCGAACATTTTCCGCGTGCATTCGGTCCGACCAAACTCAGAAGCCTTGCGGATGACCGAAGCCATCCTTCACTCGGGAGAACCCGCGTGACCTTCGAGGATCTGAGCAGGTTTGTGGAGGCGCGCTGGACGGATGCGATCGAAATCGCGCTGCTGGCACTGGTGATTTATTTCACCTGGCGCCTCTTCCGCGGAACGCCCGGATCCAACGTGCTCGCCGGTTTGGTCACGCTTTTCCTCGCGATCACTTTGCTGTCGCAATGGCTGGGTCTTCCGGTCATCGGCTGGATCGCCACGCGCCTCTCGGCGGTCCTGGTCGTGGCGGTGCTGATCATCTTCCAGCCGGAACTGCGGCGCGGTCTCGCCGCGCTCGGCAGTCACCGTCTGTTCTTTCCCGGTCGCAAAACACCCGCCGCGGTCGATCAACTCACGGAGCTCACCTTCGAGCTCGTCAATCGCCAGCTCGGCGCCTTGATTGCCGTCGAGGGCGGACAAAACATCGAGAGGTTCGCGCAAAGCGGCGTGCGGATTGATTGCGTACTTTCCACCGAATTGGTGGTCAGCATTTTCTTCCCCAAGACGCCGCTTCACGACGGTGGAATCATCATCCGAGATGACCGGATCGTCTCTGCGGCGTGCATCTTCCCCGTGAGCCAAAATGCGGATCTCGATCGATCGCTCGGGTTGCGCCATCGCGCCGCTTTGGGGCTCGCGGAAGAGACGGATGCCGTCGTGATCATCGTCTCGGAGGAGACGGGGAACGTTTCCATTTGTCACCACAACCAGATCGAAAGAAGCTTCGATCCCGAGACGTTTAAATCGCGGCTCGAGGAATTGTTCCTGATGAAAAATGAAAGCACTGATCCTGAATCATTGGCCGGCAAAGGTCGTCTCCCTGGCGCTCGCGGTCGTGCTGTGGGCGGTGATCAAAAAGAACATCGAGACGGCCCCCTTGCCTTCTAGATTTCAGTTCGAAACGGAGGCCCGCTTCGAAGCAGACAAGCGTTTCCAGCTCGACTCCAGCCGCTATGCAAAACCGAAAAAGTAACGGCGCCGCGCCCGATGCGCTCGCCGATCCCGCGCGGAAGATTTTCGGGACCGATGGAGTCCGCGGGACGGCGAACATCGAGCCCGTCACCGCGGAGACCGCGCTGAAACTGGGCCGCGCGGCCGCCCACGTTTTCACGCAGATGAGCCTCGCTGCCGGGCACTCCGGCCGTCGCGCCACCATCGTGATCGGGAAAGACACGCGGCTTTCCGGCTACATGCTGGAAAATGCGCTCGCGGCGGGTGTGATGTCGCTCGGCGTGGACGTGCTTTTGATTGGGCCGCTGCCGACTCCCGGCGTCGCCTACATTACTCGTTCGCTGCGGGCCGATGCGGGGATCGTGCTGAGCGCTTCGCACAATCCGTACGAGGACAATGGGATCAAGTTCTTCCGTCCGGATGGCTACAAGCTCGACGACGAAGTGGAGCAAAGAATCGAACACCTCGTTTTCAGCGGCGAGATCGAAGCGATTCGCCCGACCGCTGGGAAAGTCGGCCGCGCGACGCGGATTGACGATGCCATCGGACGTTACGTGGAGTTTGCGAAGCAAAGTTTTCCCCGTGGAATGACCCTGGAAAAGCTGCGCGTCGTCGTCGATGTGGCGAATGGCGCGGCCTACAAAAGCACGCCGTGCATTTTGCGCGAACTCGGTGCGGAAGTCATCGTCGCGCATAACGCGCCGAACGGCCGCAACATCAACCGCGATTGCGGCAGCACCTATCCGGAAGAGATCCAGCGTCTGATGCGCGAAACCAAAGCCGACGTGGGAATCAGCCACGATGGGGATGCCGACCGCGTGCTTTTGTGCGACGAGACGGGAGAGATCGTGGACGGCGACGAGATCATGGCGATTGCGGCGCTCGACTTCCTGAAGCACGGCAAGCTCGTCCAGAACACGCTGGTCGCGACCGTGATGAGCAACTTCGGGCTGAACGAAGCGCTGGAATCGAAAGGCGGCAAAGTCCTCCGGACGAAAGTCGGCGATCGTTACGTCATCGAGGAAATGATGAAGCAGGATCTGAATGTCGGTGGGGAACAAAGCGGGCACATGATCTTCCGCGATTTCACCACGACCGGCGACGGCATCGTCAGCGCGCTCCAGATTCTCCGGATCATGGTCGAAACCGGCAAGCGGCTGAGCGAACTCAAGCGCTGTCTTTCCAAATATCCGCAAGCGCAACGCAACCTGAAGGTGCGCGAAAAGCGTCCGCTGGATCAGCTTCCGGAGCTAACTCAGCTCGTGGAGGAAACCGAACGATCGCTCGCCGGAGCCGGCCGCGTCCTGCTCCGCTACAGCGGCACTGAACCAAAAATCCGCCTGCTCATCGAGGGCCGCGATGGGGACAAAATCAACGCGCAGGCGGATCGGATTGCGGGCGTGATCCAGGAAGCGATTGGCGTCGGCGCGTAGAGCTGGTCGGAACTCTTTTCCGCAGTCGTAGGGCTCGATGAGCTCGCAATTGTCCAGACCTCGGACTCTTTCCGCAGATGAATCTTTTCCTCACCGGCACCGACACGGACGTGGGCAAAACCTACGTTGCGGCGCTGCTCATCCGCAGCTTGCGGCGAGCTGGACTCGACAGCGTCGGGTTCAAACCGATCTGCTGCGGCAGCCGCGACGACGCTGAAACTCTGCACGCCGCCTCGGGCGAAAAGGTGGCGCTCAACGAAATTAATCCGGTGTGGTTGCGGACGCCCGCCGCCCCTTACACCGCGGGGATGATCGAGAATCGCTCCATCGATCTGGCGCTGATCCGCGATACGTTTTCCCGGCTTCGGGGAACTCACGGATCGGTGATTGTGGAAGGCGTCGGTGGTTGGCGCGTGCCGATCGCCCGCGATTATTTCGTCAGCGATTTGGCGAAGGAGATGGCGTTGCCTGTGGCGGTGGTGATCGCAAACCGGCTGGGCGCAATCAACCACGCGCTGCTGACCATCGAAGCGATTCGCGCCGCCGGATTGGAATGCGCCGGCATCATCTTGAATCACCCGGCTTCGACTCCGCCGGACGACTCGATCGCAACCACGACAAACCGCGCGATCATCGAGGAACTCGCGGGCGTGCCGGTGCTCTTCGACATCGCGCACGGACAGCGCGAACTGGAACTCGCGCTCGGATAGGCGGTTTGAATTTGTCGCAGCCGCTCACCAGCAATCCCGCGAGCTGCGGAAAAACAATAAGGTTAAAGGGTTCCGGTAAACGGACTTCCGTGGTCCCAGCGGAGTCGATGCCGCTCATGAGTCAGAGAAAATCAACGACCACGAAAAAGGCGAAATAGACGAAAGCTGTTGCTGCTGCTCCTTTGGTTTCTTTCGCCCTTTTCGTGGTTCTTTCCTCAGTCCGGAACCACCAGCGAAAACTTCGATCTTTCCGGTACGTTTGTTCCGCGTGATCCGCCGGCCCGATCCAGACTCAGAGCAACTCCTTGGATCTCCCGCTCCCGCTCGCGATGTGATGCATCATCGAGCACCGGCACCCAGGTGATTTCTGCCGGAAGGTCCGGCAGTTGCACCCAGGAGCGGCAGCCGCCGTAGCGCGGCGAGTCCGGGAACACGAACGACCCCGAAAGTCGCGCCACCCGCACGAAAGCCAGGCTCACTCCCGGCGCTTCGTCCTGACGAAACCGTTTCTCGATCTCCGCTTCCTGCCACAGGTGAAAGGGCGCCAGCCGTTGCACCGCCGCCCAGTCAGTCACGTCGCGCGTCCACTCGACCTGCACCCGAAACTTAATCTCGATCTCGCCTGGATTTGGGATCGGAAGCGGCGTTTCCGGCGGCAGCTTCAGCTTGCTGACTTGTTCGTGGAAGAGCGTCGGAAAGAGCAGAAATTCGTCATGCTGGAAGCGAAACCCGGCGCGTCCTTCCGCGATCCCGCCTTTGCGCAAGATGATGCTTTGCTCCCCGCGCCCGAGCGCGTCGCAGATCAAGGTCCACTCTTTGAATCCAAACATTTCGGAACCGTCGCGCACCAAGGCCGCGGGAGAAAGGAAGTTTTACCGCGACGATGCGACGGACGCGACGTGGGGAAGAACGCGAAAAATGAACGTGGGGAAGAACGTGGTTTGTTCCGGAACCCAGCACCTCCGTCGCGCCCGTCACGTCGTCGCGGTTCGTCCCTCCGTTGCGCGGAGTGCGGCAAAAAACCACTTCATCCGCGCGGCTTCCTCCTCCATCCTTCCGCGCTCCCTTTTCGCTCCTCATGGCTTACAACATCGACCTGCATTGCCATTCCTGGTTTTCGGGCGACGGGGTGAGCAGCCCCGAGGCGTTGATCGCCGCGGCGCGGAAGAAAGGGCTGCACGGCTTTGCTCTCACCGATCACAACACCAGCGACGGCTGCCGGTATCTGCTGGATAAAGGATTGGTCCGCGAAGACGGCGGCGCGGTGGATGACTTCATCATTATCCCCGGCGTCGAAGTGACCACCGAAGAGGGGCATCTCCTCTGCCTCGGCGTGATCCTTCCTTATCTCAAAGGCGCGCCGGCGGTTGAAGTCTGCCAGCTGGTTCATGAACTCGGCGGCGTCACGATTCCTCCGCATCCTTACGATCTCTTTCGAGCCGGCATTCGCCAGTCGGTGCTGGATGTCTTGAAGATCGACGCGCTCGAAGTCTTCAACGCGGCGACGACGCTGAAACGCTATAATCGGATGGCCTTCGAATACGCCACGATGAAGGGCCTGCCCATGACGGCTGGCAGCGACGCGCACCATGAGTCCGCGATTGGCACGGCCTACACGATCCTGCGCGCGGACGATTTCACGGTTCGAGGTTTGCTCAGTCAGATCGTCCGCGGCACCGAGCTAAATCAGCGCTACCTCTCGCCGCGCGACGCGTTGCGGAAGACCTGGAACAATTGGTTGCGGCTGCGGAAGAGCCGCGTCCATCCGAAGCCAGGCAACCCTGACCGGCCTCCGACCGCGTGAGTGCGGCGGTTGATCTGGATCGGGGCATTTCCGCTGCGCGAGGAAGACGGAAAGCGGAAGACGCGCGCTGGATGATGAGGAACGAACCTCGAACATGAATGTTACCCCGCTTGCCCGCGCCGGATTGGTTCTCGGACTCGGCCTTGGCGGTTTTTTCGATGGCATCGTGCTCCACCAGATCCTCGGCTGGCATCACCTCGTCTGCACCACGGCCACCTGCCAGGCTCCCACGGTCGAACACCTCAAACAGCAGAATACCCAGGACGGATTCTTCCACCTCGCGGTCTGGCTCGTCACCATCGCCGGCGTCATTCTGCTCTTCCGCGCCGCGCACCAGCAGGCGCAGCGCTGGTCCGGTCGCGCGCTTTCCGGAGCAATGCTCGCCGGTTGGGGCGCCTTCAATTTCGTCGAAGGCCTGATTGATCATCAGATCCTCGGCATCCACCACGTCCGCCCCGGTCATCCGCAACAGTTCCTCTTCGACATGCTCTTCCTCGCCTCCGGTTTGCTCCTCATCCTGATCGGCTGGGCGATGGCACGCGCAGGACAGAAGATGAACAAGTAGCTTGCGCATGCGTCACACGCAGCCAGGCCACCCGCACGCGAATGTTGGTAATCCAAAATCCGATCCCAGAGGTCTTAGGTTTGCGGTGCGAGCGAGTGCTCTCACAAGAGTATTGGCATCGTGGCATTCTTGCGGACGAAGTGAATGCACTCTGGCTCCTGCTTAGCGACGGCCTTTGCCACCAGGTTTTCTTCGATGCAGGCGTCCTTTTTGGCGGGTAAAGAACAACATTCCAGCCTGCAACACCTCCACTTCGGATGAGTTCCACTACGCTTATAAGGACGTCTGTTCGCGGTACCCGATCTGCGGCTCTACCATCGGGGTAATCGAAACGGTGCATTGCATACCCCTCCGGATCCGCTTTGGATTCTCGGGCGGCCGGACGCTCACTCTTCAGGAAGACCACGACCGAATGCAGCTCCTTTACGGCGACGCATCCAGAGTCACTCCTGAGAGCTGCGCAGATCTCGACTAGAGTAGGACTGTCCGGTAAAGCCGGACGTTTTTGCTGAGCGCGAGACCTTATTCCCTGCCATTTCGGGAGCGCCGGCGTCTGCATCGCCGGGCCTATGATGCGCAGCAGATGGACCAATGGGAGGTTTGTGGCGTCCTTCTCGCAGATAGCAGACGGGAGCTACAGCTGCGTTTTCTCCGCAATTGCGCAGGCAAGCCGGGCGCCTGGGCATTGTATCGGACTGACGTCGCGGAAGTTCGCAGGGAAGTCGCTGAGAGCGCGTGGAGAGTTGTGGGGACCTTCCACTCGCACCCGATCACTGAAGCCGTCCCCGGTCCGCGTGATTTCGCCTCCATCCGCGTTCGGCAATTCCAGTTGATCTATGACGTATGTGGTCGCGAGGCACGCCTTTGGACCCGCCGCAGCAGGGCATCCCAGGAGAAACCCGTTGAGGTTGGTTTGCGAATTTTGCCCGAGTCACGGAGCGCCGCACGGTTTGCGACGACTGTTAGAGGACTTAACCTACAGCCGCGAGATCAGCAGCTCGCGTTGGAAGATTAGCTCCTTGGGCAGGCGATCGTGCAGCGTGAGGAAGAGCTCGGTTTGCGAGATGAGTTCGCGCTGCCATTCGCCGGGATCGATCTGCATGCACTTTTCAAACTGCTCGCGCGGATAGTTGAAGCCGGTCCAGTCGAACTCCTCGTAGCGCGGCATCCAGCCGATCTGGGTTTCCCGGGCAGGCGCGCGACCGTGAGCGCGGTCGATGACCCAGCGCAAGACGCGGAAGTTTTCCCCGAAGCCCGGCCAGAGAAAGGTGTCGTCCGCGTCCTTGCGGAACCAATTTACGTGGAAGATCCGCGGCGGATCGGCCAGCTCGCGACGGATGCCGAGCCAGTGGTTGAAGTAATCGCCCATGTTGTATCCGCAGAAGGGGAGCATCGCCATCGGATCGCGGCGCACCTGGCCGATGGTCCCGGCCGCGGCGGCGGTCATCTCGGAGCCCATCGTCGCGCCGAGATAGACGCCGTGGATCCAATTAAAGGACTGGAACACCAGCGGCATCGTGCTCGCTCGCCGGCCTCCGAAAATAATCGCGCTGATCGGCACGCCTTGCGGATCGTTCGCTTCGCTGGCGAGCACCGGATTGTTCCCCATCGGCGCAGTGAAGCGGCTGTTTGGATGCGCGGCTTTCTCCTTCGAATCCGGCGTCCAGGGATTTCCTTTCCAGTCGGTCAGCCGCGCGGGCACTTCCCCGTCTTTGCCTTCCCACCAAACGTCGCCGTCGTCCGTCAGCGCGACGTTGGTATAGATCGTGTCCTTGGCGATGGTCCGCATCGCGTTCGGGTTGGATTTGAAGTTCGTCCCCGGCGCGACTCCGAAGTATCCGGCCTCCGGATTGATCGCGTAAAGCCGCCCATCCGCTCCCGGTTGCATCCAGGCGATATCGTCACCAATTGTCGTGATCTTCCAGTCGTCGAACGACTCCGGAGGGATCAGCATCGCGAAATTCGTCTTCCCGCAAGCGCTCGGGAAAGCGGCCGCGACATAGGTCTTCTCGCCCTCCCTCGATTCGACGCAAAGGATCAACATGTGCTCCGCCATCCAGCCCTGGTTGCGGCCGAGATAACTGCCGATCCGCAAGGCGAGGCATTTCTTCCCCAGCAGCACATTGCCGCCGTATCCCGAGCCGACGGAGATGATCGCGTTGTCTTGCGGAAAGTGGCAGATGAAGCGCCGATCCGGGTCGCAATCCAGCACGCTGTGAACGCCGCGATTGAAGTCGTCGCCTTCGCCCAACTGATCGAGCGCGACCTGACCCATGCGCGACATGATCCGCATATTCAGCACCACGTAGATCGAGTCGGTGATCTCCACGCCGACTTTGGTCAGCGGCGAACCCGGAGGTCCCATCAGGTACGGCACCACATACATCGTCCGGCCTTTCATCGCGCCTTGCAGCATGCCGTAGAGCTTTTCGTACATGGCTTTCGGCGGCGCCCAGTTGTTCGTCGGGCCGGCCTCGTCTTTTGCTGGAGTGCAGATGAAAGTGAACTGCTCGACCCGCGCGACGTCGTTGGAGTTCGAACGATGGTAGTAACAGCCCGGCAGCTTTTCCTCGTTGAGTTTCGTGAGCACGCCTTGCTCGACGGCTTCCGCATAAAGCTGCTCCTTTTCCGCTTCCGACCCGTCCGCCCAGAAGATCCGATCCGGCGTGGTGATCGCCGCGATCTGCTCCACCCACGCGCGGAGGATTGGATTAAAAGGAGCGTTGTTTCCCGAGCTCGAAGTAGCCATAGACGACGAGTATGCGAGGGCGCCCGCTCGACCGCAAGGGACAGCGCCGCCCGTTGCGTCGGCATCCTTCCTTCCCCGCGGCTTGCGCTCCGCGGCAGCCGACGCGATGGTCGCGCTCGCATGTCGATGACCGGATATTCTCCTGACGAAGGGCGGAAACCGCTGACCTATCTAGGCGGTTATCCCATTCACACGCCGACGCTGCTCGTCATCATCCACGTGAGCACGATGATCGCGACGGCGCTCGCGCAGGGCATGGGTCAGGCCGGGTTGATCCATGCGCTGACCTTTTCCGCGCCGGCGGTTTTCCACAACTTCGCCTTCTGGCAATACTTCACCTACGCCTTTGTCAACGGCCCTTCGATCTGGTTCGCCATCGAGATGCTGATGCTCTTTCAGTTTGGACGCGAAGTGGAGCAGTTCATGGGAAGGCGGTCATTTCTCCTGCTCTACCTGCTGCTCCTGGTTTTGACTCCATTGGTCCTGACGCTGCTCGGGATCTTCGGCTGGCCGGTGCAGTCGCAAGGTTCCAGCGGACTCCACTTCGCGCTCTTCATCGCCTTTGCGACGATCTATCCGAACGTGGCAATCTTCTGGACTCTCACCGCAAAGTGGGTGGCCGCAATTTTGGTCGGCATTTACACGCTGCAGTATCTGTCCTCCAACTATCTTCCGGGCCTCCTGACGCTCTGGGCCAGCGCGGGTTTCGCTCACCTTTTCATCCGCTATGAGCGCGGCCAACTTGTGCTCCCAAACGTCCGCCTGTGGAAGGCAAAGCAACGCTTGCGGGTCGTGCGGGACGAAGCTGAGCCATCGCCGCGGAGTCGGCGCGCCACTCCGAGCGGCGATGCAAATTCCATCGATCCTTTGCTGGACAAGATCGCGAGGTCGGGGATGGCAAGCCTCACGCCGAAGGAGCGCGCGCAGTTGGAGGAAGCACGCGCGGCTTTGCTAAAGAAGGATCGGCGCTGAATCCGCAGCAAGGCGCGTTCACGGAGGAAGAGTTGAGACCGCAACGGCGCGAAGGACAACGAATCATACTGGAAGCCGATCTGAAGCTTGTTTCCTCCCCCCGTCGCGCCCGTCGCGTCGTCGCGGTGAAATTCCACTGCTCCCCAATCTAGGCGACAGGTTTGCCGCTCGACACGCGCGGATGGGCGCGCTCCCATTCCGCGCATGAGTGACGACCCGAGCGCCGCGCCGATTCCGACGCCGCTGCCCAAGAAAACGCACCACTTCGACCCTGCCTATGTCACGGCGATGTCGCATTTCTATCGCGGCGAACTCGGCCGCATCATGTCGTGGCGCGCGCGGCTGGACCCGACCACGAACTGGGCGATCACCGCGACTTCCAGCATCTTCACCGTCGCGTTTTCGCTCGAGCGCGTGCCGCACATCATCTTCTTTTTCAATATCGCGATCGTCTGGATGATGCTCTGGATCGAATCGCGCCGTTACCGATTCTACGACGCGTTCCGAGCGCGAGTGCGGATGCTCGAGGCGCATTTCCTCGTGCCCATCGTCGCCCAAAACACGTCGCTCCTGCAGGGCGAATGGCAAAAACTGGTGTGCGAAGATTTGCTCCTCCCGTCGTTTAAGATCAGCACTTTCGAAGCGGTCGGACGCCGTCTGAAACGCAACTACGTCTTCATTTTCCTGATCATCCTGGTCGCCTGGGTGACCAAAATTTTCCTCCACGCCAATCCGCGAATCACCTCGTTCCGCACGTTTTACGATGCGCTGGCAGTCGGCACCTCGATCCCAAGCTGGCTCGTGGCAGCGGTTTTCCTCGGGACTTTTGCCTCCGTGATCAGCATCACCATTTACATCGGGCGCAACACCACCGGAGAAATCTCCGAGTTCGGCACGCACCGCTCGCTCTGGCGGATTTGAAGAGGCAAATGAGATCCGACTCCGACGAAGCCGCGGCGTTGCACCAAGCGGCGCTGAACGCCGATCAGCCGGCGATCGAACAGCTCCGCGCGATCATCGCTCGGCTGCGCGCGCCGGGCGGTTGTCCGTGGGATCGGGAACAAACTCACGCGAGTTTGCGCGCCGGTTTGATTGAGGAAGCTTACGAAGTCGTCGAAGCGATCGACCGCGGGGATGACGTGAATCTCTGCGAGGAGCTCGGCGATCTTTTGCTCCAGTCCATCTTTCACGCGCAGATCGCCAGCGAAGCGGGGCGCTTCGATTTCGAGCAAGTGGCGCGCGGCATTGCGGAGAAGCTGCTTCGCCGGCATCCGCATGTTTTCGGGGAAGATCGATGCGCCGATT
>DASVRR010000048.1:0-8594 GCA_036388515.1 Chthoniobacteraceae bacterium
CGCGGCGATACAGCCAGTTGTTTGGAAGCTGCCGCGAGGAGTCCACCTGAAGCTGCCCGTTGACCAGCGTGTAGCGGCCAATGTCCTGTTGCGCAAAGATGGAGAGATCCCCACCGGCCAGGGAGTATTGCGCCGGATAAGCGTGCTGGATTTCGCCGAGACTGCCTTGCGGAGGATGATCGAATCCGAGCTCGACCAGCGGCACGGCGAAGTCGTTCGGAGCAAAGATGCTCATCAGCCGCGGCTCGGCTCCGCTGCCGATCTGATTCGCGTACGGGAGCCGAACGCCCGCGGTGTAAATGGTGGCAAACTGATTGCGCAGCTGCACGTCGCGACCGGCGGCAATGTCGATATTCCCCGCGCCGGTGCGGACGACCTGGTAGCGATTGTCGATCGCGCTGGCGGTCGTCGCGTTTGCTCCAGCGACCAGAGTTGGCGGATAAAACTTCCCGACAAGCAGCGAGCCTTTGCCGGGCGCAAGCGCGTCGAGCGCTTGCAGCCGCTGGAAGTCGGCGGCGGTGTGATCGGCGCCGGCGACCAGGCGGTAAGACCAGGATTGCGTATTCACCGGCAGCGTGTTCCTCACGTCCATGAGCGGACGCAGCCAGAGTTCCTGACCGGGATTCGGAAACTGTTCCGGTGAGAAGTCGCCCGCGAATCCGTCGCTCAGAGCGTTCTTAAATTCCAGGTCACCCGCGGCGCGCAGCGTGAGCACGCCGGGCGCGGCTTTTGGCCCGTAGCGGAATCCGGAAAGATCCCAGTCGTTGGAGGAATCGTCGGCGTTGGTCCCCAGCACCAGGTCGCCGGTTCGGTTGATGATTTCGACTCCGGGAGCAAGCACGAGCGTCTGCTGCAGGTTCGGATTTGCTGCGAGCAGCCGCGCCTCCATTGCTCCGTATCCGGCGTTCAGATAAGCGGCGGAGTCGGCGTGAATGGCATTCCGCAACGCGTTGTCCAGCGTGCCAATCCCGGTCCGATCGTAGATCCGGAAACCTTCCGCGAGGATCGAAGATGCCCCGGCAATGTCGCCCGCGAGTGTGGCGATCTGGATGTCATTCCCAGCTCTCGGCGCGCGCAGATGCAAGGTTCCCTGGAACTGTCCCCGGAAGGCGCTCGAAGCCGGATCGGTGTAAGTACCGGCCACGTAGGAACCGACGCCGAGATCCAACGTGGAGCCGCTGCGCAGATCGAGCAACGCCGTCGGATCACTGACGCCATTGATCGCTGCGCCTGCTTCGAGCCGGATGCTTCCACCTTTCCCAGCGGAGCTAAACTCGTCCGCCTGCACGGTCAGCCGCGAGCCAGCCTCAGCGGTCAAGGATCCACCCGAAACCAAAACGATCCGGCCGCCAGTCCGGCCGCTCGCGTCGATCAGCCCGGTCACATTGATCGAGCCTTGATCCGCGGAGAGCGTGAAATCCCGGGCGCGCGTGGTTCCATCGATCGTCACCGAACCGAGGCGAATTCGGAGATTGCGCTCGGCGAAAAAGCCGCCGGTCTGGAGCGGATCATTCAGGCTGGCGTAAGTTCCGGCCGAACCGACATCGAGCAAAAAGCTTCCGGAGTCTTCGTCCTCCGCCGCCTTCCCCGAGAGCACGCCTTCGTTCACGAACGTTCCGTTTGCGGCGTCGATCGCGAGTGTTCCCGCCTTGCCTAGACCCGCACTCGCCACGGAAACCGTGCTGCCCGCCAGCAGCTCGACATTCCCCACATCCGAAGTGAGCCGGATCCGTCCGGCGTCGGAGTAGCGGATCAGATCGAAGAACCGGCGCTGCGTTCCGGCGGTGTCGAGTCGTCCACCGATGGTCACGTCTCCGCTGATCGCCCGGAGGACGATTTCGCCGCTGGGCAAAACGATGCTTGTATCCGCGGCGATGCTTGCGCCGGTGAAAGTCATGCTCGCACCGAGTCCGCCGCCGCGCGTGGATCGACCCGCCGACGGCTGAGCGAGGACCAGGGCACCGCCCGCGGTGATCGCCTGCTTCGAGCCACGCGTGCCGGTAATCAGCGGCGTGGTCACGGTGAGGTTTCCGGGTGTGGTGAAAGCGCCCGTGCTCTGCCCGAGCAGACGATTGCGGGCGTCGAGCGCGACGTTTTCGTAGCCGGTTACGGAGAAGGTGTTCGCGCCCAGCCGCACCGTGCCGGTGTCGAACTGGAGAGTGCCCGAGACCGAGTCCGGTGCCGGCAGCACGGTGACGTTTCCGGGATTGGCAAACAGGACATTCCCCGCAGAGAAGACGGCGCTCCCGCCAGCTTGATCAAAGCCCCGCAGTCCGCTCGCGAGCAGCGAAAGCGAGCCTAAGTTCGAGCTGCCAAAAGTCCCCGCGCCGTAAACGTCGATCGACCGATAGCTGCGCAAAGTCAGGCTGCGGGCGTCTTGGACATTCTCCAAAACTTCGCCCGCGAGCACGAGATGCGGATCCACGACGGAACCGCTCAGCACCGCCGGCGGCGTGCCCAGCACGATGCTGATTTGTCCGCTACCGAGTGTCAGCGCTTGCGCCTGGAGATTGGCGGTGGAGTTGAGTTGCGTCCCGTAAGTGGAATCGAGGATGAGCGATGATCCGAAGAGGCGCGTCTCAGCGCCGACCGTCAGCAGCGGCGCGGTGGAACCGGTGAGTTGATTCCGCGAGATCGCAGCGCGGAGATCGGCGCTGACTCGCAAGAGCGCTCCGTCTCCGGAAAGCGTGAAGCGCTGCGCTGGCTCCGATTGGTGGCCGGCTGTGGCCAAAGCCGAACCATCGGTCAGCGTGAGTTTTTCCCGGGCGGCGAGCGTGATCTCCGGCCCGAAAAGCACGCTGCCAGGATTGTCCAGGATCAGATTGCTCGTGCGGAAATCGATCGTCATTCCTTCCGGCGTGCGGCGCCGAAGTCCACCGATCAGCAGGCTTTCCGCGCCCCACGAATTTAAAACCGATCCGCTCAGCACGACGGTCGAGCCAGCGGGCGCGGTGCCGTTTCCTCCGATCACCGCCATGTCCGCAAAGCTGCTCAGATCGATCGCCGCGCCGCGCCCGCCGTCGGGTCGCGCGGTGAGAACGATTCCGCTCAGCCGCAGCGTGGTGTTGCCGTGAAAGGAAGCATAGCCGGCGTCAACCGGCAGAAGTTGCGGGCGCTCGACCTCGAAGCGGGCGGCGGCGTCAGCAAAAAAGGCGTTGCCGAAATACTCGTCGTAGGCAACTCGAGCGCGCGTGATTTCCGATGAAGCCACTTCAAAGCGTGAAGCCAAAACCGGCGCCTCCAGAGTGCGGTTGAAGGCGTTGCTCCGGAAGCCGGTGGTGAGCGTGGCGCCGGTCGGCAACGCAAAGGTGCCGATCGGATCCGCAGCTTGCGGAGTGACGAGGAAGGCGCCGGGATAAAGCGCGTAACGCCGCGGCAGGAGAGTGTAGGTGCCGGCATCCAGGCCGGGAGTCGCGCTCAGGAAGATGCGGTCGCCAACCTTCACTCCGTTCTGCACGCGCTGGGTATCGGCGAGGGAAGAGAAAACCCGGTCGCCGCCGAAGACGGGCGAGAAGACGTATCCGCGCTCGCCTTGCAGCAGATCGGCAGTCGGGTTGAACGCGTTGATCGGTGCCGCGTTGCCGCCGAAACTTGGGAGCACCGCAAAGGACTCCGCCACGCGCGACCAGAAGAGGCCGATCTTCGGACGCTCGCCGCTGCTGTCCACGCGGGCGGCAAAAGTGTCGCCGCGGAAGGTGACCAGATCGCCCGCCTCGTACGTTCCGCTCGCGGTCCATTCTCCGCTGGCGCTCCCGAGCAAATCCCGGCTGCCGCCCGTACCCGGAACAAACCGAAAAGCCTGGAGATCTCCGCCGCCGCGGATGTCGATGGTTGCGCCGCCTTGCATCGTGACTCGCGTGCCAGCGAGCGAGACTCGCTTCTCCGGCAAACCGGTCGTCGTGACATTGACTCCACGCGGGTCGATCCAGGTGAAGCCGTCCGGACTGATTCCGAACGGCAAAATCAGCTCCGTGCCGGTGGCCCAATCCAGCGCCGCAGTCGAAGTCAGGCTGCCGCTCTTCAACGTGACGCGATCCGCCACCGCGACTGGAAGACTGCCGCGCGTGACCGGATCCAAAGGCGAGTCGAGATCCGCCTCGGTCAGGTCAAAATCGGTTCCATCCCAACCGAGATTGATCGTCCCGAGCGGGGCGCGGAGAACGCCATTCTGGGTGATTTGCGAGGCGAAGATGTTGAGATTTCCTCCCGCGGAAAGCGGCGCTGCGGAAGGTCCGTTTCCCTCAATCGTGACTGAGCCTTGCGCGCCCGCGCGGTCGTAGGCGAAAAGGTTAAACGTCGCGAGCGTCGTAGGATAAACCTGCGCGGCGTGGAGCTTGAGATCACCGCTGATCGCCACGGTGCCGTTGCCGCGAATGTCTCCCCTCGAGTCGAGGAAGGCGCGTCCGACGTTCTGCAGCGAAAGATTCCCGAGATCGATCAGCTCTCCGCTGACGCTCAAACGGCCCGGTCCAAAAGTCGGCGCGAAAGCAAAGTCCTGGACGCTGCCGCCGGCCGGCCTTTGCTGGAAGACAACGACCGGATCGCCGGGTTGCAACGGCGGGCGAAAAGGCTGGCCCATCGCAACGTAGGACGCAGTCAGGTTCACCGGTCCGTCCGCCTGGATCACGCCGCCAGCGGCGAGTCGAAGGTGGCCCGGCACCTGAATCGAAATGGGACCCTGGAACTGAATATTGCCGCCGAAAGCGAGCGGAGAAGTCGGGGACCGTTCGAGGAACTTTGCGCCGAGATCGAGCGAATCGAAGCCGCCGCGATTGAATCGCTCCACGGCAAAATAACCCATTCCCGGAACAACAGCTCCAGCTCCGTCGCGGACGACCCGCCCAACGCCGAAGTCGCCTCGCGTCGGCAATACTTCCCCACTTTGCGTGACCACCAGATTGATGTCCGTGTTCCTGACCAGACCAGTGATTGATCCGGACGAACGCGGATAAAAGCGCCCCGAGTGAACCGAAAGCGTTCCGCCCGCGACTGTCGGTCCGCCGGCACGCCCGAGCAAAGTCGCGTCGCTCAAAAGCATCTGGGCGCCTTCGAGTTCGATCAATCCTCCCGCGCTATCCACTTGAGTTGGGACGCTTTCGAGCCGCCAAAGTGGACCGGTCAATCCGCTGGTGGACGGCACCGTGGAAGCGCCCGTCACGCCGAGTCGCGAGGGATGCAAATCGAAGGTCGTGCTCGCGCCGGAGACATCCAGGACGGAGCCGGATTCTGCGACGATGTTTCCGTAAACCGTGATCACGCCGCCGTCGTAGATCTTCCCCGTGCGCCGCCCGAATGCATCTGGAAGGGTGACCGTGATTCCCGCCGTGGAGAGACGCGCTTGCGGACCGAGATGAACCGTCGGGAGAGCTGTGTTCGTGACGTCTTCCACGGTGCGTGCCAGCGGAAAAGTATCCTCACCTTTGATCGCGATGGAGCCGCCGGGAGCAATCAGTGAACCGTGCAGTGTGACGGTGTCTCCATCGAGCGAGAGGCTTGCTCCCGGATCGGTTTGAATGCGTGCGCCGGCGCCGATCACGATGTCGCCCCGCGCTTCCAGCCGATCCAGCGTGAAGTCATCATCCGAGCCGAGCGCAGTGAGGCTGAGACTGACGGGCGAACGCAGCCCGACCGGAAGTTGCCGCGGGCGCAGGGCCAGTTCACGGGAGCCTGGCTCGTACGGCATGGCGAGCCAGTTCTCGGCGCGCGGTTCGATCACGGTGCCGGGTGCGATGAAGATGGCCGGCGCGTAAGCCGCCGGATCGCCCGGCGCCGGTGCCAGCGGGGAAGCCATGCCGATGCCGGTGAGCGCGTAGTCTGTGAAGCCGCCGCGCTGGAAGAAGTCCGGCTGCAGGAGCAACGTGTTCGGGAAGAGCGCGGTCCCGCCGACCTGAATCAGCATTGCCTGGAGCGCGAGCGATCCGCCGGTTTCGCCCGAGTACGCCTGCAACGTGGAACCAAGCCGGAGTTCGCCGCCAATCACCGACGTGAGCGAAAGATCCTTCCCGGTCTTGATCTCGATCGCGCCGCCATCGCCGTAGGAAATCCGCCCATCGGCGGAGGCGAGCGCGCCGCCGGAGACATCGATGGTGCTGCCGCGAGCCAGATGCGCGCTGAAGGCCTGGATCGAAATATTTCCTCCCTCGAGCGCCAGCGGCTGCGACGCGACTGCGCCGCCGCGGTCATCGACGATCAGTCCGGACGCGTCCAGGCGGGCGCCGGCTGCGAGCGTAAACAAACCACGACCAACATTCGGCGCGGGATCAGGCTGCAGCGTCGCTTGCAGGATGTTGAACTCTTCCACAAACGACGGGGACAAGTTGAAGACGCGGAAACTGAGGTCTCCGCCCGGCGCAGAAACGTCGCCGCGGACGGTGATGTTTTTGGCAGCGAGCGTGATCGATCCTTCCGGCGACGCGCTGACCTGAACGCCGCGCGGCACCAGGATTTCGCCGTCCGGATTCTCCACTGAAAGATGACCGAAGCCAGACGTGGTGAAGAGATCCGGCGAGAGTGTGACCAGCTGAGTGCGCGCGCCGCTGAGGTTTGCCGGACCAGCCGCATCGAAGGCAAACGGAGCGGGCGCGGGTTGATTTGTCTTTGGGCCGAGGACGACCGTCGGCGGCGCCGGGGACACTCGCAACACCCGGAGATCCGGCAGGCTCGGCTGGTAAATCCGGTCGGCCTCAAACTCCAGCAAAAGCCGGCTTTGTTCCGCAGCATCCGCACGTTGACGCGGTCCCGCGATGGTTCGTCCGAGCAATTCGCCGTCGAGCGCCATGCTCGCTGCGCTCAACGCGACGGTGCCGCCGTTTGCTCCTTCGATGTATCCCGGTTCGAAATGCTCGCCGGTCATCCACGGCACTTTAAAAGTTTCCGTAATGCCCCAGCGCGCGGAAGTCCGGGAAAACTCTCCGGTGTAAACGCCGTCGTAAATCTGACCCGGAAGCGCATCTGCAATGTCCACCAGCCTGCCGGATTGCATCAGCCGCGTGGTCTCCACGACACCACCTTCGTGCCGGAAGAATCCTCCCGACACGTCGATGGTCGAACCTTCGCGCAGCACGATCGAGTTCCCCGCCTGCAGGCTCACGCTTCCTCCGTCGGCGGTGAGCTGGGCGGCATTCCGCTGGATCAAACCAGCGAGTCCCGTGACGTCGCCCAGCGGAGTGCCGATCCAGAAACGTCCATCTTCGGTCACACCGGTGCGGCGCAAGTCCACGGTCAGCGGCACCGCGCGGAGCAAGCCGTCGCGCTGCAGCGGCGAGTCGGCGAGTTCCGATCCGCGCAGCTCGATGTTCAGGATGCTTTGCGCCATGGGGACGAAAACATCCGTGCTTCCGGCGACGTTAATGGACGCGGATGGATCCAGATAAATCTGCCCGCCTGCCAGCATGAAGCGCTGCGTCGTGCCCGTGTAGTAGCTAGTTAATCCGCCTTCCGCGAGACCATCGAGCCCGAGCGTCGTGCGGTTTCCATCCGGATCGCGGTAGGGCCAGATCCCTGCGCGAATCGCGACCTCGGCGCTCGGCGCGAGCATCGTCGCGCCGCCGGCAAAGTGCACGCCCAGTCCCGTCACATTGATCTGCGATTTCTCCGCGAGTTGCAGTCCGGGAACCATCCGCTCGCTGGCGTAATCCGGCAGAATTCGCGTCAGACTGTTTGCGCCAAAAGTAACGAGCCCGGTTTGCTGGAAGAGAAACGGCGGTCCGCCGGCACCAACGTCGAAGGTCGGGTTTCCGACCGCGCCAAAACTCGCCGCGAGATCGATGCGGCCGTTCAAGTTTACCGAGGTGGAACTCTCGATGATTCCGAGCTGATTTACCTCGCGCCCGGAGATCGAGACGCTGCCGGTGAAGGCTTCGATCAAGCCGCTATTGGTGGCGGTTCCCTGCTTCTCCGCAGCTGCTCCGACCCAGACATCCAGGCCGCGCAAACTCGGATCATTGCTGGCGTGCGCGGCCACACCGAGCTGTTGTCCTGCGGCCAAAATGGTTTGCCCCGCCGGACTCGACAGCGTGCCTTCGTTGCGCACCTGCGGCGCCACAAACATCAGCCGCCCGCCGTTTCCATCGCCGCTTCCGAGACTCGTAATGCGCGCGCCCGGCTGAATCGTCACCGGTCCGGATTTCACCACCCCTGGAGTATAGCTGACGCTGATTGGAGCGCCGCCTGTCTTGCCCAATCCCACGGCCGTGAAGGTGGCGGTCGCGCTCCTGGAGACTGGATCGACCGCCAGCGTGTAATCCGTCCCCGCGACCAGCTTGGTTTTGACTCCGTTCGCTGCAGCGAAAGTGAACTCCGGTGCTCGCAGCGGAAGCTTCGCCGGATTCACCGCGACCGCTTCGCGCAAAGTGTAAGTGTCGCCAGCCGCACCGATCTGGAATGCTCGATCCGATATCGTCGGGTTAAACGCCGGCGTGCCATCGGAGCCGCCGGGCACCGGCATAGCGGAAAAGAGAAACTGCGCGTCCCGATTATTCAGCAGCCCTTGCTGAATGAGGTTGTCGTTGATCGGCAAGGACGACGCGGTGAGTGAGCGCAAATTGATCTGGCTCGAGCCGCCAAAAAGGATGCCGTTTTGGTTGATGACATAG
>DASVRR010000049.1:0-4615 GCA_036388515.1 Chthoniobacteraceae bacterium
GCCGCAACTCACCCGCGACCGGCACGACATCCATCCGCACGCCGGAAACGGCCGCTTCGCGCGCCGCCGTCTCGAGATCTCCGCGTGTCTCGAACCCATCGCTCAGCAGGACCATCCGTGGCGTTGCTCCCGCGGGGAACAATCCGCGCGCGAGCGCCACGCCTGCCGCGAGATCGCTTTGCCCCCCGTCTTGTTCCGCAAGTCGCGGATCCGGAACAAAGGGCAGCGGCTGGACCGAAGCGTGTTCGCCCACGGAAACAATCCTGGTTGCGGTTCCGCCGGGCAGGCTGGCGGAAAGTTGCGCGATGCGTTCGGCCGCGGCGGCGAGTCCCGTTCGCCCCTGACTGGCGGAGTGATCGACGACGAAAACGACGGCTTCCGCGGTGGAAAGTCGTTCGCCAGCGGGGCCGGCCAGCGCGAGGAGGACGAGGAGGATTCCCAAGCTCCGGATGATCAGGAGCGCTCGCTGCCGCGCTGGCGGCATCGGATGCGTGGACCGACGCTGAAACCACCAAAGCAGCGCGAGGCCCGGGAGGAAAAGCCAGAGGAGATGCGGAGCGGCCCAATCCATTTTCAGCAAAGCCTCCGGAAGAAAATCACGCGGAAGAAATCGAAACTAGTGGACCGCATGACGATGAAAGAGCCAGCTCTCGACCAGCAAAACGGCGAAGACCATCCACAGCAACGGCGCGGTCAAGTCGCCCCGCAGCCATCCGGTTCTCGACCCGCTCGCGCTCACCGCCGCTCCGACCGGGAGCAGCGTCTCACTTGCTGCGAGCAAAGCCGCGCTGCCAGCCTCTCCGCCGTCGGTTTGCCACAGACCCAGACGACTCAAAGGAGCCCAGCCGTTGCGCAAAGGCAGGCGCGACTCCGGCGTCGCTTCCGTCTTCGCCCAGGTGAGATTTTGTCCGCGCAACGCGAGCAATTCACCGGTGCGCTGCACGCGCGCGCCGGAAGATTCCGTCTTCGGTTGCGCGACCCACTCGATGGCGTTCCCGAGGAGCATCGGATACGAGGCGGAAAGCGGCAGATTCTCGGATTGTTCCGGAGCAAAACCGAAGACGATCAGACGCTGACCGCCGGTCTCGCCAGCGACGAGCAACGGTCCGGTCGGTCCGCTCCAAAGCGGTTCCAGCGGACCTTCCGCAGCCAGCACGGAGGTTTGCGTCAGCGCGATTCGTCCAGTCGCCACGCCATAAAGCAGCGGATGGCGATCACGCGCGGAGCGGATCCGTTCGACCGGCAATCCGGCGCCTTGCAAACGCACTGCCTGCACCGGTCCAACCGAGGCCGGCGGATCGATGACGATGGCGGGAAGATCCGCGGGCCAGGCGGGCGGCAGCCACTTCTGGAAGATCACCACATCCACCGGCTCCTTGGGCGGCCAGGCATCCGGCTTCGCGCGGAAGACAGCCAGCTCGCCTTCGCGACTGATCGCAGTGAGCGCCAGCTGGGTAAAGGGATCCGGATCCGAGCTGATCCAAAGCACGCGGCGCAATTGCGGCTCCGGGATTCGCGCGAGCACCTCGTCGTCATCCGCAAGTTGATCGCCAGCGGCAAGCGCGCGGACGCTGAGGATCTTCCCGGCATTTGCCTCGATCGGCAGCAACAGGCTTTCCCGCCCGCCGGCCGCGAGCGACAACTCGCGCACCGCGGTCAGCGAGCCGTCGATCCGCACTTCGACTTTGGCTTCCGTGGCGCCCGCGGATTGCACCTGGACGAAGGCCTCGCAGCGGCTTGCTTCCAGCGGCACCCGGCGGATTTCGAAAGCCGTGATGCCGATGTTCCGCGGCGCGGTCAGCGGAAGAGCGATGGATTCCAGCCGAACCTTTTCCGCAGTCGCCGGGGCCGCTGGAGCATCCGAGACAAACCAGATTGCCGCCGGCGTCTCCAGCGCGGCGAGTTGCTCCGCGAGCCGCAGCGCAGAAGCTGGATCGCCGGCAATCGGCCGCGGCTCCAGCTTCTCCAGCGCTCGCTCCACGAGTCGCCGATCGTAGCTCTTCGGAGCCGCGACTTCCGCTTGTTGGTCGAACGCCAGGAGCATCACCGGGACTGCTCCGGGCAAACCGGCGAGGCGCGTCCGGATTGCTTCCCGAGCGGCTTCGAGGCGCGTCTGACCGCGCTCATCCCTAGCCGCCATGGAAGCGGAACGATCCAGCACAATGACCACGCTTTTGACCGAGTCGGCGGCGGGCGATTGCACGAGGCGCGCGAGTCCGGCGACCGCACCAGCGATGACCAGCAAGGTGAGGAGCAACGACAGGATTCGCTTCAGCCACCGCAGCCAGGCGGACTCGCGATGCTCTCGCGCGAGTGACTTGAAAAAGAGCAGCGAGCTGACGGCCACGCGTCTCGGTTTCCTCCGGAAAAGATAGAGCAGCAAAGGCACCGCCGCGGTGAGCGCCCAGAGCAGTTGCGAAGGATCGAGGAAGCGCATGGCGGTCGGCTACTTTCCAGCCAAGGCGCTGCCGCGCATGAGCAGGCCGAGGAAAGCTTCCTCAAACGAAGCGTCCGTCAGCCAGCGCAAATAATCGATTTGCCTCCGGAGACACGACGCTTCCAGATCATCCGCGAACCGGCGGAAGTTTTCCGCATACAGTTCGAGGTCGCGCCGCGTGAGCCACATGCGGCGGGCTTCCTGAGTTTCCACATCGACCAGCTGCAGTTCGCCTTCGAGGTCGGGCGTCATTTCGCGCGGATCGAGCAGGTGAATGATGTGCGTCTCGGCGGGCCAGGAAGTCGCCTGTTGAATGGCTTGCCCGGAATGTTCCGGCGCATCGCCGAGCAAATCGGAGAGGAGGAAAACGATTCCGCGCCGGTCTCGCGTCGGCCGGAACTGCCGCAATCCCGCGACCAGATCCGTCTCTCCGGAGAACGGCAAAGCCGCGAGCATCTGCAGGACTTCATGAATGTGACCTTCGCCTTTCAGCGGAGGAAGCAGCCGCACGGTTTTGTCGGTGAGCGTCAGCAGGGAAACGCGGTGCTGGCTCGCGAGCCCGAGGAAAGCAAGCGCCGCGGCGAGGCGCAGCGCGGTGATTCGCTTTTCCCCGAACGGTTCCGCCATCGAGCGGCTGGTATCGATGAGGATGTGAACATGGAATTCCTGGACCTCCTCGAAGACGCGGATGAACAGCCGTTCGAGCCGGGCGAAAACGCGCCAGTCGATCGCGCGGAAATCGTCGCCGGTCGTGTAATGGCGGTGATCCTTGAACTCGCGGGTGAAGCCGGCGGAGGGCGAGTTTTGCACCCCTTTCTTCCGCAAGCCGCGGCGTTTCCGCAGCCGGAAAAAGAGCGCTCGCAGCCGACCGAGAAAGCGCGGGTCGAAGAGCTCGGTTTCGCTCGTCATGGCTTCGGGTCGCCGCTTCCCGCCAGCGCCACCAGCCGGCCTGGTTCCGCCTCGGTGTAAAACACGCCGTCGGCGACCAAAGCAGCGAAGGTTTGCAGAGTGCGCGACTGACCGTGTTGGTCGTATAGGAACCGACCTTGAGGCAAGTAGCTGGACGAAAGGTTGGCCGCCGAGCGCGGCCCCGGCGCGGCCGGCGCCACATTCGCCGGCCAGGGAGAATGGAAAACGCGCTGCCGACTCTGCACGTGAAATCCGCTGATGCCTTCGCTGCTGCTGACGTAGAGGACACTTCCGGCCAGCGCCGCGCGGAGATTCATCCCCTGCGGGCGCATTCCGGATGGGCCGATTTCCTCCGCCGACGTCGGCGGCACCTCGAGCGGGACCGATTGCATCAGCCCGGAATCCAGGTCCAGCAAACCCACGGCGTTCTGGGAGATCACGCAGGCATATTTCCCGGTGACTCCGGCGAACGTTCCTCCAGCAGAAGGCAGACGGCTCGAAAGCGGAAGATCGAGGCGCAGCGTCCGGGCGCTCATATTCGACAACAGCAGCAGCCGCTGTCCGTGGAGCACGCCAAATCGTGAATTCATGTCTTCGTTCAAGCCGGCAGCCCACGAGCCGGCTGGATTGGTGAGCGCGTACTGCTGGCCCGGCTGGATCCCCGAGGCATATCCGCTATTTGCCAGGCGCATCTGGTGATCGAACGCGAGGAAGGCGCCGCTGCCAAAAGCTCCCCGACCATAAACGCGTGAGCTCAACCCTCGCCATAGCGGAGCCGCTGAGGGAGGCGGAAGAGCGGGCGTTGCGCTCAGCGAGACGGGGAAAGTCTTTGCTCGAGCCAGCTCGAAAGACCAGAGCACGTCGCCATTGGCCGCGTTCACGATCGCCGTCGCCGCTCCGTAAATCAGGAGACGTCCCTCGGACAGACTTGCTCCGCAATTCATCGCATGCAGTGGAGAGAGGGTCGTTTGCCGCGGATATTCGCGCTCCCAAATCAGCTTTCCGTTCGCCGAGTCCAGCGCGGACAAACGAGCGCTTGCGGGCTGGCAAACCAGGAGCCGGCCCGGCTGGGAAAAAAGCGTCGGATACATCGGCGTCGCGCCACTTCCGGAGCCCGCGGTGCTGGCGCGCCAGAGGAGCCGCCCATCGTCTGCGGACCAGCATTCGATGCCGCCGATGGCGGGGAGAAAAACGCGTCCTTCGTCCACGACCGGCACCGCGTGGGAGCTCGCCTGCATTCCGGAGTTGTTCGGGTCCGAGGTAATCGGA
>DASVRR010000050.1:0-2027 GCA_036388515.1 Chthoniobacteraceae bacterium
GGCCACCGGTTCCCAGGGAACGCCAGGCTTGAGATAAACCGCCAGATTCTGGACCCGCGAATCATTCCAGAACCGGTCGAAAAGCGGACGCGCCATAAAGATCACGCCCTGATCCCGGGTGTAATCGGAGTAAACGCCACCCACCTCAAAATCCCTCTGTCCGACCGGCGTCGCCAGCGTGATCCGGCTGCCGTCCCGGACCCGCATCCGGCGGGCGAAACTTTCCGAAACGGCCACGGTTTCCCCCGCAAAAACCCGCGCCATCTTAGCGGCCGCGTTTCCGCCCACAAACTGCATGTTATCGTGGTAAGCGCCCTCGATCACGCTGAGCAGGGCGTTTTCCGATCCGATGGTCACCGCCAGTTCCCGGCTCGTATCGACCGATTCCACCCCGGGCTGGGAGCGCAGCCAGGAAACCGTTTCCGGAAGAATAAACGCCCCCGAACCGATCGTCTCGTTGGAAGCCGGAGCGATAAAAAGATCCGCCACCACCCCGCGTTGCACCCAATCGTTGACGCTGGTCCGGAAGGAAAAAATCATGATCGTCAGCCCGGTCATCATCGCCACGGCTACTGAAAGCGCCGCCACGGTGATCCCGGTGCGATGCACGGAGCGGCGAAGATTTTCCGCCGCCAATCGAACCAGCAGCCGGCCGGAAAAAATTCCCGCCATCGCCTGGCCAAAACCGACCGTTGCGCCCGGGGCAAACAACGCGAACCCGGCGAGGACCAAAAACGCCGCCACAAACCCGAGTGCGGCCGGACCCTTTGCCAGGGCGCCCCAGGAAGCCACCACACTGAGCAGCAGCAACCCGATTCCCGCCCAGTGCCAGCGATAGGCGCGGCTCATTTCCCGCTCGGCACGCGTCCCAAGACTCAACGCGCTGACCGGGTTGATTCTCGCCGCTTCACTGGCCGGCAACCACGCCCCGACCAGCACCGTCGCGAGGCCAAAAAACGCCGCCCAAAACCACTCCCAAAGCGTGAAATGGAGCCGGTCGATGCTGACCAGCAGATAAAGGGAGGAGATGGTTTTCGCCACCGCCCCAACCAGAAACTGCGCCAGCCAGATCCCCCCCAGGCCCCCAAGCACGATTCCCACAAGTCCGTAAAAGGCCGCCTCCCCCAAAAACAAAGCGCGCACCTCCAGCCGGGTCGAGCCGAGGGAGCGAAGGATTCCGATCTCGGTCCGACGCCGGGTCACTGAGGCGGAGATCGTTGTATAAATCAAAAAGACGCCCACCAGGAGCGACACCATGCTCAACGCCGTCAGGTTCAGCTGAAAGGCCGAGAGCATCTGTTGCATCTGGAAGCTGCGCTGCCGGGGAGGTTGCACCTTGAGATTGGCCGGAAGCCGACCCTTCAGTGCGGCGGCCATTTCCGGGGTACGTCCCGGTTCATCGAGCAGGATCTGGATGGAGGAAAGCCGGCCCTGACTTCCAAAAAGCTCCTGCGCCCAGCCCAGATCCATCACTGCAAACCGCGGTTGGGCGGCGGCCGGCGAATCGCCCGGTTCCATCACCGCCAGCACCACCACTTCCTTCATCACGCTGTTGACCAACGCCCGGAGCTTCTGCCCGGGCACGATGGAATGTTTGTCCGCCAGTTCCCGGCTCAGCGCGATCCCGCCGGGAGTGGCCAGCCATTGGCTGAAATCGAGCTTTTGCCCCGCGTTCTCGATCTGAAAGGTGCGAAACGCTTCGTTGGTGAAGAGGTCAATCCCGAGCACCTTCAGGTATTCCCCCGGAAAATCCGGCAAGGTCACCACTCCGTCGATCACCGCGGTCGATGCCCGAACCCCGCTCTCCCGGGCAATCTGCGGCCAAAGGGTCTCGTCGATTTGCCCGGAGATTTCGAGGTGCGATTTTCCCGCCACCAAGTCGACTCCGGCGGAAAAGGAACGGTTGGCACTTCCGTTGGCGATCTGGATGGCCAAGTAAACGGCAATCCCCAGCGCGATGCTCAGGACATTCAACAGCGCCAATAACCGGTGCCGCCGAATGTTTCGCAGCACATGCCAAAAAAAGA
>DASVRR010000051.1:0-1728 GCA_036388515.1 Chthoniobacteraceae bacterium
CCGGGCGCGCGCCATGATGCTCCTCGGCCGGATCTCCCAAGCCCAAGGCAACATCGATGCAGCGATCAACAACTACGTGAAAATCGGCAGCTTTTTCAAAGCTGAGACGGAGCTCGCCGCCGAGGGTCTGTGGCTCGGCGGTCAACTGCTGGAGCAGAAGGCGAACAAGTAACGCACATGCTCAAGCAATCCGCCTTCCTCCTCCTCGCTGCTCTGCTCGCCTGCACTCCACTGGCCTGCAAAAAGAAAGCTGGTCCGACCAAGCCCGGTGAATTGACGCCGGAAGAGCGGACAAAACTTCGCCAGAATGCTGCCAAGGTTTACCAGCAGATCGTGACCGAATATCCGGACTCGGAATACGCCGCGAAGGCCCGCGAGCGTCTGGACGCGATTCAGGCGCAGCAGCGCAAGTGAGCGTCCGCAGCGAGCGCGCGGCCGCTCTCGTGGCGGCGTTTGGCTCGGTTTATCCGAGCGCGCACTGCGAGCTGGATTTCACGAGCCCGCTCGAGCTGCTTGTCGCGACGATCCTCTCCGCGCAATGCACGGACAAGCGGGTGAATATCGTCACGAAGGATCTCTTCCGGCGCTGCCGGACAGCGGCGGATTACGCTGGGATCGATCAAGGCGAGCTGGAGGAGATCATACAGTCCAGCGGCTTTTTTCGGGCGAAAGGCCGGAGCCTCCGCGCCTGCGGCGCTGAACTCGTTGCGCGCCACGGCGGCGAAGTGCCACGCACTATGGAGGAGCTGCACGCGCTTCCCGGCGTCGGACGGAAAACCGCCAACGTGGTCCTCGGCAATGCGTTCGAGATCAACGCGGGTGTGGTCGTCGACACGCATGTGCAGCGCCTTTCGCTGCGCTTAGGTCTGACGAAACAGACCACGCCCGAGAAGATCGAGCTCGAGCTGATGAAGCTCATCCCGCAGGACAAGTGGACGATCTTCAGCCATTGGCTCATCTGGCATGGCCGCCGCCGTTGCTTCGCCCGAAAGCCGGATTGTGCCGGCTGCGAAGTCCAGACGCTCTGCCCCTCCGCCTTCAAGGTCGACCCTCCTGCAAAGAAAACTCCTGCGCCTGAAAAGCGGAAAAGTTGAACCGCGGCGGGCGCAGCGGACGCAGCGATTCCCTCCGCATTCCCGGTAAACACAGGGGATCCTAGATTTACCACGGAGAGCACGGAGACCACGGAGAGAAGAATATAGACCCTGCCCCATGAGTGCCCGGCCTGCGGAGACATGTTGATGCATACTTCGACGCCGGCGTTCGGCGTTTCCCCTTCTCCTCCGTGTTCTACGTGTTCTCCGTGGTAAAGAATTCCCTCCGCTGCGTTCGCCGCGCCCGCTGCGGTTCACTTCAACGCGTTCTTACGCTTCGCCTCTTTGCGGTTGGTTGCTCCTCGCGTAAACATCTCTCCCGATGAAGTTCATCCACACCGCTGACTGGCAGATCGGCGCGCGGTTTCGGCAGTTCGGCCCAAAGGCTGCCTCGCTCCGTGCGGCACGTCTGCGCACGCTCGGACGGGCGCTGGAGCATGCCGCAAAAGTCGGCGCGGATGGATTCCTCATCGCCGGTGATCTTTTCGAAGACAATCAGGTCGAGCACGCGGTCGTCGCTGAAGTGTTCGAGCGTCTGCGAGCATTTCCGCAGCTCCCGATCTTCATCCTTCCCGGGAATCACGATCCATTCACCGGCCCCGGCTGCATCTGGACGCGCCGCCCATTTTCGCCG
>DASVRR010000052.1:0-8807 GCA_036388515.1 Chthoniobacteraceae bacterium
CCGCCGTCTCCGGAAGTCAGCCGGATCTCGCTCGCTTCGACATTGATCCCGTTGATTCCGCCGCCGCTGCCAGCCTTCCCGATGACCGAACCGAGATCGAGCGCATCGCCGCCTCGACCTGCGGAAACGGCGACTTTCTTCCCGATGAAAGGCAGCTCGTATTTGGTGAGGTCCGCCAGATTGGTGCTGAAATAGAACTGGCTCAGCGAACCGGCGACGGCGGCAAAGCCAGCTTGTCCGTCGCTCTCGACCACCACGAAGTTTTTCAGCCCAGGTTGCGCTGCAAACGATTTCGCCAGCGTAAAGCCGCTGTCCGGCGTGAGTGGATCTGCGTCCGGAGTGACGGCGTTGAACAAGTCGAGACGCGCTCCCGCGTTCACGGAGGAAAGCACCACGATGGAGTCATCGCCGCTGCCGTTCGGAGCAAAGTGCGCGACCAGCGGACGACCCGTGCCGGTGAGTTCGGGCGCGACTTGCGGAAGTAAGGCGCCGCTGCTCGAAACATCGAAAAGCGCGATTTTCTTCCCCGTGGCGCTGAAGGCGAGGAGCTGCCCGCCGTCGCCGCTGGCGTCCAGATTTGACACGCCGCCGGTGACTTTTTGCAAGGTGTCGATGATCTCGAACGCAGGACCTTCCGGATCAAACAACGGTTCCAGCTGAAGCAGCGAACCGTCCTGTGAGCCGACGTAAAGATACTCCGTTCCGTCCGCGCCTTTGGCCACGGCGATGTCGTTGGCCAGGCGCTTGAGCGGCGTTCCGCTGCCAAAGAGTTCCACCGCTTCGGCGTCGGATTTCGCCACATAGTAAGCCGTGGTTTTTCCCGCCTCGGTGGAAAGCACGGCGATGCTCGTGCTCGTGCTGCTGGAACTCGTCGGGCTCATCGCGCTCGGGCTGAAAGAGAGCGACGCGGAGAAACCGTTCACGGCAAACTCATCGTTTTCGTCCAGCGTGTAGAAGCCGCCGGCGCCGTCATTGAGGAAGACGCCGAGATTGTTGCTGCTCTTGTAGGCGACCACGATGTCGGCATCGCCGTCACCATCCCAATCCGTCGCGAACGCGTCCACCGGAGTCGTCCCGAGGCCGGTGATCGCGACGACTTCTTCGAGATCATCGTTCACGTATTGGACGACTTTTCCAAAGCTGGCGCCGTCGTTCAGGTTTTGGAGCAGCACCATCGAACCGCTGCTGCTGTCCACCACCAGCAAATCTTCCAGGCCGTCCTGCACGTCGTTCGAAAGATCGGCGTCGTTGAGATTCCCGAGGAAATCGCCCGCCACCAACAAGCTGTTCGCCGGGGTGCGGTTGGCGAGGTTGTTGTTCGTCGCGCTGCCTCCCGCGCCGCCGCTCACGCCGAAGCCGCCGTCGCCTGCGCGGACGACGTAATCGCTTCCGTCGCTTTGCAAATCCAGCGCGCGCACGCTGCCGCCGGCACCGCCGATTCCGAGATTTCCCGTGCCGCCGCGCCCGGCCTGAATGTTCACCGTGCCGTTGGAAGCTTTCTCGAAAATGTTGATGATCGAACCGCCCGCACCGCCGGTCTTCCCCGCCTCGCCGTCACCCGCGATCAGCTCGTAGCTCGGCGTGGTTCCTCCGGAAAGACCGGCGATCAGCGCGCTGTTGATCTTGATGTTCTGAATGCTGCCGCCGGAAGAACCGGCGGCGAGATTGTCCACGCGATCCGGATCGCCGCTGCCGGCAATGATCTGCATTTCTTTCGCGGTCTGCACCGTCACGGTGTGCACCGACGCGCCGGGCTGGATCGCGGGCGAATTGCCGAGCGTGATGTTGAAAACAGACTGCGTGTTGAGTTCGACGGGATTGAAGTCGAAGCCGACCGGCAGCGCGACGACGCCTCCAGCGACGAGATTGGAGCTGGTGTGGAAGACGCCGTCTCCCGCGTAAATTCCGCCGAGCTTGCCGTTGACGTTCACGTTTGCCACCGAGCCGCCGGTGACCACCGCCGGCACGTCGCCATCCTGCGAGCTCAGCGCCAGCGTCTTCAGTCCGGCGAGATTGTTTGGGAGAAGGACGGCGCCGTCTTCCCCATTCGCGGCGTTGTTGTCCGAATCCGACAAGCGGCCGCTCGGCATCAAGTTCCCGACGATTGCGCCGTAGATGTCGCCGGTGATTTCGAGGTTCGTATTGTGGCCGATCGAGATGCTGGAGATTTCCCCGTCCTGGAACCAAACGATCGCCTGTCCCGAGATCACCTTCACCAAAGTCACCGCATCGCCGCCGAGCGACATTTCGCCAGTCGAAGGGCTGCCGGCGCCGAGCAGATTTGCGCCGTTGACCAGCAGCGCCGGAGCGATGCGGGCTTCGAGCGGTTCGATGGTCGGGCGTGGAGAGAAGGGTGAAATCATTGGTGTGGAGGCCTGGCGAAAGGTGGGTGAGCCGCCTGCCGTAGCAGCATCGATGCCTTGCGCCGGCTGAAACCGATAGACATTGCCGGACGTAGGCTTTACCCAAACGCCCGCCCATGTTTTCACCCAAACCCGACAGTGCTCTGGTGATCGTCGGCCACGGTTCGACGGTCAATCCCGACTCCAGCGCACCGACCTTTGACCACGCGGAGGAGATCGCCCGGCGAGGTGTGTTCGGCGGAGTTTACTGCGCCTTTTGGAAGGAAGAACCGAGTCTCCGGCAGATCCTCCACATGATCGATGAGGAAGAAATCTACGTGGTGCCAAACTTCATCAGCGAAGGCTACTTCACCCGCACAGTCATCCCGCGTGAACTGGAGCTGAGCGGCTCGGTGACGCAGCGCGGCGGCCGCACGATCAAGTATTGTGAGCCGGTGGGAAGTCACCCGCGGATGACGGAGCTTTTGCTGCATCGTGCGGAACAAATCGCACCGGGCATTCCGAAGTCGGAGACGAGTCTCTTCATCGTCGGTCACGGCACCGATCTGAACGACAACTCCGCGGCTGCGGCGAAGCGCGAGGTCGAACGCATCCGTGCACTCGGGATTTATGGGGAAGTCCTGAACGCCTATATGGAAGAGGAGCCGCTCATCGCGAAATGGGATGAACATTCCTGCTGCGCGAATGTGATCGTCGTTCCGTTTTTCATCGCAGACGGATTGCACAGCTACGAAGACATCCCGGTTTTGCTGGGGATTGCGGAAGGTTCCGCGGGCGCGGCGAGCGCGACGGAAAAGGAGATCTTCCGCGGCAATCCATATCAGCTCCGCGACCGGCAACTTTTCTACGCGAGCGCCATCGGCACGGAACCGCTCTTTGCGGAAGTGATTCTGGAGCAGGTGGCGGCCTCCGATGCGGAACACACGACCGGCGTGACCGCGTGATCCGGAAGATTTCGCAGGCGCTGGCAGACTGGCTGGAATCCGGCGGGGAAGAAATCGGCGAGATCGCGATCCGCCGGGAGAAATCAGGCTTCTTCCTGCGCCACCGGGATGATCTGACGCGATCCGATCTTGAATCCCACAGCGGCGCGGTCGCGGCGCGGCACCTGGCGACTTACGACGATGTCGGGAAGTTTCGTCCGCTGAAAACCGCGCCGAATCTGCGCCACGGCTGGGAGCTTTTTCTTCCGGATCTCGAGGCGTTGCGCCAGGCGCTGGACTTCTTTTATCCAGCAATGCTCGGCGTCTGGCTGAGCCACACGCGGGGAGAACTCGCCGCGGTTCCGCTGCGTCAGACGCTCGGGCGGCAGAGCGGGATGTATCGCGTCACGCAGAAGATCTCCGATGAACAAGCGCAACGGCTGATCGGCGGCTTCTGCCGGAGCGACGGCGGCTGCCTGAAACACCTGCTTTGGCCGCTGGCTCCGGAGCAGCCGGTGCTCAGTTTGCCTCCGGAAAAACTCCGCGCGCCGGCCGCGGGGAAGACGTTGCCTTTGCTCTGCCACGAAGCATGCAATCTCCTCGTGGCCAAGGCGCGGGAAGTCGTGAAGAAGACCGGATCTTCCGCATGATTCTCCGCGCGCGGATGGTCCTGACGATGGACGGGCCGCCGATCGAAAACGGCGCTGTCGTAATCCGCGAAAACCGCGTGGTGGCAGTCGGCGCATTTCCGGATTTGCTTCCTGATGCGGAAGGTCCGGTGACGGATCTCGGCGACGTGGTCCTGATGCCGGGATTGATCAACGCGCACTGTCATCTGGACTACACGATGATGCGGCACGCGATCGATCCGCCGAAGAGCTTCACCGCTTGGGTCCAGCGGATCAATGCGCTCAAGCGCAGCCTCGACAGCCACGATTATCTCCAGGCGATCGAACGCGGATTCAGCGAGGCGCGGCAATGGGGAACAACTTCCATCTGCAACGTCGAGGCCTTCCCCGAACTGATGGTCCGCCTCGGTCCGTCGCCGATCCGGACCTGGTGGTTTTACGAGATGATCGATATCCGCCACCGGATCACCACGAACGACGTGGTCGCCGGCGCGCTCTCGTTCTTCCAGCGGCGCGATTCGCTGGACAGCTTCGGACTTTCGCCGCACGCGCCTTACACCGCGTCGATCACGCTCTACCAGCTCGCGAACTCCTGCGCGAACGCCTTCTCGATGCCGGTCACGACGCACGTCGCGGAATCTTCCGAGGAATTCGCGATGTTTTCCCGAGCCGCGGGTCCGCTCTACGATTTCATGGCGGCCTTGAAGCGGCCGATGGAAGATTGCGGGCGCGAAACGCCGTTCGGTTTGCTGTGGAAGAGCGGCGCGGTGAATGCGCAGTGGCTGCTCGCGCACATGAATGAACTCACGGAAGAAGACTTCGCGCTGCTCGCCGGCGAACCGCGCGGGGAAGGGCCGAGCATCGTGCATTGTCCCGGCAGTCACGCTTACTTCGGGCACTCGCGATTTCCTTTCCAGCGGCTGCACGAACTCGGAGTGAATCTCTGCGTTGGCACCGACAGTCTGGCCAGCACGGAGTCGCTCAGTCTGCTGGAAGAACTGCGCCGCCTGAGTGCCGCCGAACCGTGGCTCACTGGGGAAGAATTGCTCCGGACGGTGACGATCAACCCGGCCCGCGCGCTCCGCCGGCAGGGTTTGCTCGGCCAGATTGTTCCCGGCGCGTTCGCCGACTTGATCGCTCTCCCGGTGTCGGGTAGCGTCGCGGACCTTCACGAGGAAATCGTCCGTTATGCGGCGCCAGTCCCGTGGCAGATGATCGATGGCCAACCTTCTTCGTAGCATTACTTTTTCCGCCGCAGCGCTGCTCGCGCTCGCTCCCGCCGAGCTCTGCGGTCAGGTGAAAACGAAGCCGAAGGCGACACCGCGATCGACTCCCGCCGCGGCCACACCGAAGGCGGTTCCAGCGGGGAAATATCATCTGCTGGAAGAAGGTGAACTGCCGATTGGCTCGGTCGGCGCGATCGTCCTGGACGCTTACACGGGCGAACCGCTTTACGAAAAAGGCGCCGATCTTCCGCTGTATCCCGCCAGCACCACGAAGATCATGACGGCGCTTTTGGTGATCGAATCCGGAAACCTGGATCGGGAAGTGGAGATCGCCGTGGAAGACAGCAAAGTCGGTGAGAGCAGCTTGAGCATTCTTCCCGGCGAACGGATCACGCGACGTCAGATGCTTTACGGATTGATGCTGAAAAGCGCGAACGATGTGGCGCACGCGCTGGGCCGGGATAACGCCGGGACGATGGAAGCGTTTGCGGAAAAAATGACGCAGCGTGCGCGGGAACTCGGCGCAGTGAACACCAGCTTTCGCAATCCGCACGGTTTGCATCACGTCCAGCACGTCACCACGGCGCGCGATCTGGCGATCATCGGTCGCGCGGCGATGGCGCAGCCTTATTTCCGCCAGATCGCGGGGAGCAAAAGCTACAACTGGACGCGTCTCCGGCAGATTCCGGCGGCGACTCCAGCGCCCGCTCGGGGAAGAAAAGCGGTCGTCCTGGCCACAGCCACGCCCGAGCCAGTCTTGCCGCCGGGCCCGCCAGTTCCGCAGATCTGGGCTCTGCGAAATCACAACCGTTTGCTCTTCGAATTTCCAGGCTGCACCGGAGTGAAGACGGGATTCACGAATCCCGCGCAGCATACGCTGGTCACCGCCGCCTTGCGCGGAGGACGCGAAGTAATCGCCGCCGTGATGAAAGGCAGCCGGGCGGGGAAGTGGGAAGACAGTCGGCTGCTGCTGACTTATGGTTTTGAGCATCCGGCGGGAAGCGGCAAGCCGGTGCCGAAGTTTTAGCTGGAGTTGAGTTCGGCTTGGCAGTGGGGAATCAGGAACCAACGAACCTCCTCCGTCCGCTTTCCACGTCTGAGTTCCTGCTTTCCTCATTCGGTCTCCGTTTTCTTCCCCATCGCTGCGGGAGAAAGGTTGTCGGGCCCGGGCGAAACGGCTGTGTTTGCTGCATGTCCAGCGATTCCGTTCCCGACCTGCAACTCGAACAAGCCGCGACTTCGGCTGCGGAAGAAGTTTTGCGCTCGATCTATGGGGATGATTTCACCGGTTGCACGGTGAGCATCGAGAGCGTTGCCGGCGCCATTCGCGAGGCGCTCGAGCCGCGAGTGGCTTACGAGCAGGCGATGACCAGCCTGCATCAGAAAGGATTCGAAGCAATCCAACTGCTCGCGACTCCGCCGAAGGATGGCGGGAGTCTTTCTCCGGAAGATCTCCGGACTTTGCTCAGCGATCGGCTGGATAACATCCACACGCTCGCGGGGAATATTCTCGCTGCGACGGCCGCCGCGCGGGCGCAACAGCCGCGGTTCGGGAGCGTGGAGGAGTAGGGATTCGACTGGGCGGAATCCGGGAAGTTTCCCCATTTCTGAGAACAAGCTGGGCTTTCGCCCCGGTAGGCACGGAAGCTTTGCGCGAGATTTGTCTTTTCACTTCTCACTCCTGAAATAGTCTCATTTGCGCGACCCCACTCTTATGGCTCGAATTCTCATCATTGATGACGACCCAGCGATGGTCTCGGTTATTTCCGACATTTGCCAGGAGCGCGGACACCAAACCGTGGCCTACGCGTCCGGACAAAAAGCGCTGGATAATCTCGCCACGCACGCGCCGCAGCTCGTGATCTCGGATCTGCGGATGGATAAAGTCGGCGGGCTGGACATTCTCCGCGAATGCCGGGAGATCCTTCCGCAAACGCCGGTCATCCTGATCACGGCCTACAAGACGGTGGAGACGGCGATCGAGGCGATGAAACTCGGCGCCTACGATTACATCACGAAGCCGTTCAAGGTGGACGAGTTGCAGCTCACGATCCAGCGCGCGCTGGATAACCAAAGCCTGATCCGCGAGAACCGAAATCTGCGGCAGATCGTGAAGGAAAAGTATCGTTTCGAGAACATTATCGGAACGAGCGTGAAGATGCAGGACATTTACAACCTGATCGCCAAGGTGGCGGACACGGATTCGACGATTTTGATCCAGGGCGAAAGCGGCACGGGGAAGGAATTGGTGGCGCGCGCGCTGCATTTCAACAGCAACCGGCAGCATCAGCCGTTCGTCGCGATCAACTGCTCCGCGCTTCCGGAGAACCTGTTGGAGTCAGAGCTTTTCGGGCACAAAAAGGGGTCTTTCACCGGCGCGGTTCAGGATAAAATCGGGCTGTTTGAGGAAGCGGAGCAGGGGACAATCTTCCTGGATGAAGTGAACTCGATGGCGCAGCCGCTCCAGACGAAGCTGCTGCGCGTGCTGCAGGAGCGGCAGATCCGGAGAGTCGGCGACACCAAAAGCATGCCGATCAATGTGCGGGTGCTCGCCGCGACGAACGAGGTTTTGAACGAGAAAATCAAAGGCGGGAACTTTCGGGAAGATCTCTACTATCGGCTGGCGGTGATCCCGATCGAGATGCCGGCACTGCGCGAGCGGCCGGACGACATTCCGCTGTTGGTCAACCATTTCCTCCAGAAGAACGCCGCACAAACCGGAACCGAGCCGAAGAAGATCGACCAGAAAGCGCTCGATATGCTGGCGCTGTATCGCTGGCCGGGGAACGTCCGCGAGTTGGAGAATGCCATCGAACGCGCCTGCGCGCTGTGCGATGACGGAATAATCCGCGCGACAGATATGCCGCCGCAGGTGGTGAAACATGCGGCTTCTCCGAGCGGAGGAAGCGAAGCCACGGGTTCCTTGCCGATCGGACAGACGCTGGATGAATACATCCGCGAGCAGGAGCGGCGTTACATCGAGGAGACGATCAAATTCAACGTCGGCGCCCGGGAAAAAGCGGCGAAGATGCTGGGGATTTCGATGGCGACGCTTTACCGGAAGCTGGAAGTCAAGAAGAGCGCAGCGGAGCGGGTGTAGGACAGTCGCGGGAAGTCGGCGCACGATGGGAGGGAAGCGCGCCGTCGCTTCCACGGCGGCGACCTTCGCATCGACGGCGCGATGCCCTCCAGCGAAACCGCTGCGATTGAGAGCGCGTCTTAAAAGACGCTACAGAACAGGGAAATCCGCAGATTGCGCCGATTAGCGCAGATTTCTCAGAGTTGGCGTCCGCTATTCTGCGGAAATCTGCGTGATCTGCGGATAAAAACCCTGCGACGCTCTCTCAAGAACGCTTGCCGAAGAACTTCAGCTGCTGCGCTTGAAGCTGGAGCTCGGTGAGCTTCTGCAAGGTGAGCGTTTGTTTCTCCAGAAGGATTTTATTCTGAGCCTGGATTGCCTGGAGTTGCTGGAGCGGTGAGCCGGCGGGCGGAGCCGATTGCGAGCGAACATCCGTGCTGAGGAAGAGCGCGGCGGCAGCCGTGAGGAGGAAAAGAGCAGGCGTTTTCATTTGGTGGCAGCTGGAGCTCCACCGCCGCGCCCGACGAAGATCCGCGCGAGCCGAACATCTTCCGCAATCGCGGCGAGTTTCTCGTCGATCTTCGCCT
>DASVRR010000053.1:0-10730 GCA_036388515.1 Chthoniobacteraceae bacterium
AGCGCACCATCGGTCCGGCGAGCGGATAGGCGAAGACGATTCCTTCCGGAGTCTGGATGCGCAGCTCGGAATTCATCGCGGGTCTTTCTCCGCCGGAGATCTCCAGGCGAGGAACCAAACCAGGGCGAGCAGCTCCAGCACGCCGAAGAGGATCTTCAGCCAATACGGAATCACTGGCTCGTGATATTGCGAGAGGAACGACTCCACCAAACCGGCCCAAACCAAAAGCACGGCGACGCCGCCGATCAACGTCATCACATCCGCACTGACGCCTCGGAGCCGGAGCCGAAGCGGCGCGCGATCGCCACGTCCGATCAAGGCCTTCCCCAGCACCAGTCCGCCTTGCCCCGCGATCAGCACCGCCGGAATTTCGATGACTCCATGCGGCAGCAACCAGCCGAGCAGAAAGACCAGCTGACCCGCGAGGATGTAATCCACCGCAACGAGTCCGAGGATGATTCCATTGTAGAAAAGCAACAGCATCGTCCCGATTCCCCACGTCATCCCGAAGGCAACGGCGCGGATCGAAACGCTGATGTTGTTGGCCATGAGACTGCTGGCGAAAGTCGCGTGCATCGCTCCGCTTGCCTGGTCGCCGGCTTCTTCCTCAGCGACGCGTTTGGCGGGATCGTCCAGATGATTGGCAAATTGCGGAGGAAGGACCGCTTCCTTTGCCTCCTCGTCCAGCGCCACGGAAAAGCCGCCAAACGCCATCCCCACCAACGTGATCAGCGCCGAGATGAGGAAGGTTCCGGAATGTCGGCGGAAAGCGCGCGGGAAGTCGTTGGTGAACCAACCCAGCGGGCGAAAACGTTTTTGCCGTCGGCGGGTTTCGTGGATTTCCCCGTAAGCGCGGGCGACCAGTGATTCCAGGTAACGCCGGAGTTCCGGCTCCGCCGCGAAGGTCGAGATCCGCCCGAGATCCGCGGAGGCTTTTTCGTAGAGGAGATGAAAGTGGCGCGCCTCTTCCAGCGAAAGCTTCGCCCCGGATTTCGCGAGTCGTTCCAGTTGCTGCTCCAGCTCCGTCCAGCTCGGGCGTTGCGCGGCGATGAAGCGCGGAAGATCGATGATCATCGGTCAGACGAGTTGGCGGCCTTTTACTTCCGCATGCTGGCGGACGAGTTGCCCGGCAACCGCGCCCGGATCGAGCAATTCCAGCCGGATCCCGTGGCGCCGCAGTTTCTTCCTCAGCTCCCGCAGCTCGCGCCAGCGCAGATGGCCGGCGAGTTCTTCATAAAGATCGTCCAGCTGCTCGACGTCTGGATTCCCGAAGAGCGGCGCGGCGCCCGCCGGCTGGAGCAAATTCACGAGCAAAAGATGCTGACGGCAAATCAGCTCCGCGCTTTTTCCGAAACTCTCCGCGAGCATCGGATCGTCCAGCGCCGTGAGGAAGACGAGCAGCGCGCGCTTGCGCAGCCGGATGCGGATGAAGGAACACAGCTCCTCGAAATCGGGCGTCACGCCTTGCGGTTGCAGCGTGTAGAGCCGATCGCGGCAGGCGTCGAAGTGCGCTGGTCCGTTCTTTGCCCGGAAGAAACTCAGCACCCGATCGCTGAACGTGATCAACCCAAACTGATCGCCTTGCTGTTCCGCCGCCGCGCCGAGGATCAGGGCCGCGGAAACAAATCGTTCCAGCGCATTCGTTCGTTTTCCTTCCACCTCGAGCGTCCGGCCGCTGAGCCGCGACGCATCGATGATCACGTACACTTCGTGGGTTTGCTCAACCTGGAAAACCTTCGTCACCGCGTGGCCGCGTCTGGCCGAAGCCTTCCAGTGAATCTCGTCGTAACTGTCCCCAGCCACGTACTCGCGCAGCTTGTCAAACTCTCGTCCTTGCCCCGCGGTTCGCTGCGCTTTGGTCCCGTGTTGCCCGCGCCGGAGGAAAACTGCGGCGACGTGCTTTCGCTCGTCCAGCAGGTTGGGGTAAACGCGGATTTCGCAGCGCACTGATTGGCTCGTCCGCATCGACCAAAATCCCAGCGGCGAAGGCGTCTCCAGGTAAACTTTTTCCAGCAAATACTGTCCGCGCCGAGTCGCGGTGAGCGGCCATTCCAGGCGGGAGACCGCCGCCGCCGCGGGGAGCAAAGTCGTCCGATCATCCGCCGGCGAACTCAGCTCCGGCGGAAGACCGAGTCCCACTCGCAACACCCGGGAAGCCAGCGAATCATTGAAGATGCGAACCTGGAGTTCTCCCGCTCGATCCTTTTGCAAGCGCACCAACTCCGGCAACGCGACGCGGATTCCGGTCAGTTGCTTCGCACCAAACCAAGCGTCCAGAATCGCGGCCGCGATCAGCAGTCCGATCGCCAGCCAGGAGATGAGCAGAGCACCCGGCAAGGTTGCTCCCGCCGCAGCAAAAGGCAGGACGATCAACGCCACCCAAAGGATCAGCCGATGGCGCGGGACAAGCATCAGTTGACGATCCGGAAGAAGCCCGCAACTCCAACCGCGCTCAGTGAGTGAAGACGCGCGCCAGCGAGATCTTCAACCCCGGCAAAAGCTCCGTGCCGAGCTCATCTCGGTCCGTCAGGATTGCCGCCGGAACCTCCGGGTTTTTGCTCAGCTGAAAGATCTCCACCGCGCGTTTATCCGGATCAATCAACCACAGCTCCCGCGCGCCGCAGCGGGCATACACTTCCCGCTTTGGCCCACGATCATGCCGGCGCGAACTTGGGGAAAGAATCTCGATCACCAACCATGGCGCGCAGGTTGCGCCGCGTTCATCCAGATACGTCCCCTGCTTGCGGAAGAAAACGCAAAGATCGGGCTGAAAGACATCAGTCTCGGTGAGGTAAACGTCGAACGGCGCATTGAAGACTTCCCCGATCGGATGCTCCTCGAGGAAGTCCATGAGGAGGTAGAAAAGATTGCGGGAAACGACCTGATGAAAGGTGTTCGGAGCGGGCGCCATGTGAAGTTCTCCCTCGATCAGCTGGAAGCGCGGACCTTCTTCCGGAAGAAGGCGATAGTCCTGCACCGTCTGGGGCCGAGGAGTCACCTGGAGCATCGGGAAAAGCTAGGAGCCGCACGGAAGAGCGTCAAGGATTGGAGCGTCTTCCGGAGCCGCAATTGCGGAGTCAAAATTCATCGCGGCACCGTGACTTGCTCCAGGATTTTGCCGATCACTTCGGTGATCGTGACGCCTTCGATTTCGTATTCCGGGCGAAGCACGAGGCGATGTCCGAGGACCGACTCGGCGAGCATCCGCACATCGTCCGGAGTGACGAAATCGCGGCCATCGAGCGCGGCATTGGCGCGGCTCGCGAGGAGCAAAGCCTGCGTCGCGCGCGGACCGGCGCCGACCAGCACGCTGTCGCTTTCCCGCGTGGCGCGAACCACATCGACGACATAAGCGACGAGTTCTTCCCGAACCGTCAGCGTCTCCAGAGCCTGGCGCAAGCTGGCCAGATCGCCGCTGCTGATCACCGCTTCGACCGCACCGGCGGCGAGCGCTTCTTCCGGCGAATTCGTGCCGAGCATCCGCTGTGCGAGCTCGAATTCGCTGGAGCGATCCGGAGTGCTCATCGCGACGCGGAGCATGAAGCGATCTTTCTGCGCTTCCGGCAGCGGATACGTGCCTTCGTATTCCACCGGATTTTGGGTGGCGAAGACCGTGAAATTCGGCGGGAGCAAATGCGTGTCGCGATCGATTGTGACCTTTCTTTCCTGCATTGCCTGGAGCAAAGCCGACTGCGTTTTCGCGGGAGCGCGGTTGATTTCATCCGCCAGCAAAAAACTGGTGAAAACCGGCCCTTTGATCAGCGTGAACTCGCTCGTCTTCAGGTTGAAAACATTCGTCCCCGTGATGTCGGTCGGCATCAAATCCGGCGTAAACTGAATGCGGTTAAACTCGCAACCGAGCACCCGCGCGAGCGTGCGCACGAGCAAGGTTTTCGCCACGCCAGGAACGCCTTCGATCAGCGCGTGATGTCCGGTGAAAACCGCGATCAGCGCTTTATCGACGACTTCGTGCTGGCCGATGATGACCTTGCGGATTTCGGCGCGGGCGCGGGTGAGAACGTCTTTGATGGGCTCGGTGTTCATGAAGAGTGAGGCTTGGTTTTGCGGGCGAGTCGCTGGCTGATCGCGCGATAAACGGCGAGCGGATTGCGCTGGCGGGGAGGACGCGTTTGTTCCTCAGCCCAGACTTCTTCCACCGCCGCGAGAGCGCGCGGTTCGTGCCCCAAGCGCCGCCATTCCGCGACGCAAGTGGGGAGAAGATCCTGCGGCGCGATCGCGCGGCGCAGCAGATTGCTGAAGCCGGAGGCGACGTCCTTCCCGACGACAAAATCCGGGTCGCGATCGCTCCCGGCGATCGGCGGCAAAAAGCGCACGGAACTTTTCCACACGGAGAGAAAGGCGATGAGCGCGAGTCCCGCGATGACGCCATGCAGGCGATACTTGAGCGCGAGTTGCGCGACGCCTTGTTCGTCCACCACGCCGAGATGTTCCTCATCGAAGATCACCGGCGAAGGTCCGCTGAAAAGTCGCGCGAGCAGCTGCGGGAGTCGTTCTTTCCGGAGCGCTTCATTGCTCACGAAGTAGGAGTCCGCCGCCAGCAGAATGCTCCCGCGTCCATATTGGCGCTCGATCACGACCGGCTGGGATTCGCTCAAGTAGAGCGGCTTCCATTCGGGCGTGAGTTCGGAAAAATGGAGCGCACTGTGCCAGGAGATTTTTGGTTCCAGCGTGGAAGTGGAATCCGCTGCCCGCGCCTCGCGCTGATAGCTTTTGTCTTCCGCGGCCGGGAATACAGCGAAGCTAAAACCCAGCCGTTTCCCGACTTGCGCGAAGCTCATCAATCCCGGTTCATCGCTTTCCTTGGCCACGCGCTTCTCTTTGTCCGCCCGCGCTTTTTGCTGCTTCAGGAGGGTTTCCGCTGGAGCCGGGTTTTGCTCCATGGGGAAGAAAGCAAACACCGCGCGCGACCCGTTAAAAACCAGCGATTCAAACTCCTGAAACTCGCGTTCGGTCCAGTCACTCGCCCGCTCGACGCCGAGATAAACGAGCGTCACCGGCTGGCCGGGCTGAAGCTTTTTCAGCGGACGAAAATTCCGTCGAACTTCGGATTCAGGCAGCTTCTGGAGCGCCTCGTAGATGGCCTTTGTTCCCAGCGGATCGGGGCGCAGGGAAGAGTACGGCGGATAAACTTCGCCGCTCCGATATTGCAGCAGAAAGAGCTGCGCGACGCCGAAGCAAAATCCTCCCGCGATGAGGAACGCCAGCAACAAAACGAACGTGCGCTGCTTCAGCATGAGCGGATGCGATCAAGGCTTTGCGAGAACTCGCCGAGCGTCTCCGCGGTGACGGGATGCGAGCCGTACCAGCCGCGTTCGTAGGCGCGCAGCGTCTGCTGAAATGTCTCCAGCAATTCCGCCTGGGCGCGGGCGCGGCGGCGCAGCTCGCGGTGGTAATCGCGGTTTGATTTATGGCGCGCGAGCTGGATCAACTGGCGCCCGCCGAGATGCGCCAGCAGCGCGAGATACAAGGCGCGCAAGGCCAGGCGCAAATCGCCGCTTTGGATCAGTTCCCGCGCGAGTTGCAGCCAGCCATCTTCCGGAAGCTGATCGGCGCTGACCTGTTCTTCCCGCAAGTCCGGCCGGGCGTTGTTTGCTTCCGCAACCGCGAGCGCCAGGAGCGGACGTCGCCAGCGTTGCAGCAGCAAAACCAGGAGCACCAAACCGGTCACGGCGAGCGAAGTCCACAGCAGAAACTCGACGGAACGCGCTCCTCCGAATCCGCCGGAGCTTGCCTGGTCGGCGGCTGTTTCGCCGGTGATTTTCCGCCAGAGATCACGCAAGGTTTGCACGATCTGGCGCAGCATCTCGGTGCGCCACGCGGCGAAATCCCGGCGCCAGCGTTCCAGCCAGCTCAGTTCGTCGCGGGAAAGTTCCCGCTGCTTTTCGCGACCTTCCCGCCAGGCAAATTCCCGACGTTCCAGCGTCTCGTCGATGGAACGGTTGAGTTCTGCGGCCCGCGTCGGTTCGCCGGCGGATGCGGCGTGCATCGGAAGCGCGGGGAGGAAACCGCAGAGGAGGAAAATTGCGGCTGCAACCGCGCGCGTTCGCCGGATGGCGCGCAGCTCGACGGCGAGATCGGCTCCGGAGCGCTGCGCGTCGCCGTAGAAGCAGCGCAACACGAAGGCGGCTTTCCGGATTGGATCCAGACAAAGGTAAGTCAGCGCGAGCGCGGCGAGGAAGAAAGTGGGATTGACCAGACCGGCGGCGTGCTGGCTGAAGACGGTTTCAATCCCGAGCAGGCTCTTCATCAGAACGGGCAAATTCGCCATCAGGGTGCAGAAGTTTGCGAAGACGAAGAGGCTGAACAGAAAGAGCAACACAGTGATCAGGTGCGCTTGCAGCGGCCAGCGTTTCGCTTCGGTCCAGGCGCGGCGGCAAACCTCGCGCACTCCGGATGCATGGCCGTCCCCGAGAGCGGTGACGTTTTGGAAAAAGCCGTCCACCCAGATCAGCGGAATGAGGATGACACTGGCCCAGAAACGAAGGATCAATCCGACCGGTTGCAGCAAAGCGTGGACGGCAATGAGGCGGATCACGCGCGGGCGATCCCAGCTGGCGGCCTCTTCCCCCAGCAGTGTTTCGCGAAGACGCGCGGCACCGGCGGCCTGCCAGCATTTCATCCAGACATAAAGCGCCGCGAGGATGAAGGAGTGACCGAGCACCTGATCGCGGGCAAAGGCGCTGCGGCTGAGATCCGCAAAAAAGTAGAGGCCGAAGAGCAGGCACGGCGCACTGCCGACAAAGTGACAAATGGAGGCGGAAAGCGGCGCGCGCCGGAGCAAACGCACGGCTTCTTCCAGGAGTTCGATCGCGGGACGGGCGCGCGATTTTGCCGTGGGATTACTCATCGTCCGGAGCTTCCTGGCTGAGCGTTTTCAGCAGTTCCGCTTTCCAGAGGCGGTCATCGTGAAACTCCGCTGGAATCAGGAGCAGGAGCTGTCCGCAACTGTAGAAGAGAAGCCACGCGATGAAGAAGCCGCCCGCGATTTGCCCGGCCGGCCAGAGGTTCCAACCCGCATGCGGCGCCGCCGATGCGGGAGCGTTGAGCTTCTGCAAACAAGCGGCACAAATCACCCGATCGTCGTGTTCCGCGATGCATTCGCGGCAATAGAACTGGTGACATTCCGGACAACGCGCGACGGCTTCACGCACGGGATGAAGAAGACAGCGCTGGCGGGCGAGCGCAGGCATCACTCGGGAGTGGCGGAAGTCGTGCGAGGCGCTTCCACGCTGGATTGCGCGGCTTCGATCAAGGGCTGCAACTGAGCCAGCACGCGCTCCGCCGCGCGGAGCCGGCTGAGCGAAGGAAGCAATTCGAATTGCACCGCGGTGCGCACATGACAGGTGCAAGTCGGGCCGCGGAGCAAATGGACGATGAGGAGGATCAGGAAGACCGCGCCAACCGCGGCGGCAACGTAACCGGAAGCATCCGCGCCGAGCCAAAACGCCACTGTTCCAGCGGAAGCAAAAGCGAACGTCAGAATCATCGCGTGCCGGAGGAAGCCGACGGTCTTGCGCAGCAGGAAAGCCTGCACTTCGTGGAAGAAAAACCGCTTGTAGCGTTCACCCACTCCGGTGGAACCGACTTGCAGCAAATGGTCCGGTCCCAGCCAAAGCCGGAAGCTTTGGAAGCCAGCGGCACCGCGGCCTGGCAGCCGCGTGTAGAGGCTATTGGGTTTCTTCCCCATGGACGGCGGTGAAGGACTCGAGAAGCTGTTTGCCGAAGACGACGGATCCCCCCAATTCCGCGAGCGCGAGGGCGATCGCCAGGATGTAAGCGAGGCGTTGACTGCGACCCGTGACGCTCCCCGGTTTCCTGAGGCCGATCAGGGCGACGCCGAGTGCTGCGATGGCCGTGAATGGAACCATAAAGGAGAAGACGAGCAGCGGCGCAATCACGATCGCCAAGGCGAGATTCGGCCACATCACGCGGTAGTGATCGAGCTCGCGCAGCGCGCCTTTGCGGCGGCCAGCGGAAAAGCAGCTGGGGCAAAGATGTTGCTCCGCCAGCTCCAGATCGCAGAGCGCGCAGAGGAATCTTCCGCATGCATCGCAAGTGATGGAGGCGCGTTTGCTCGCATGGAAAAAGCAACTCGCCTCTTCCGCATCGACCAGCGGTTCGCCCGGGCGACCGATCCGCGGCGGCGCCGAAAACGCGGGGAAGACCGCGCATTTCACCTCGCTCCGGCAGATCGGGCACGGGAGGAAATCCGCTGCGCCGAGGAAAGCGTCCGGCAGCGGAGACCGGCACTTCGGACAATGGAGGACAGCAGCCACAATCTTCGCCACCGGCCAGGCGGTCAGTGGTTTGTCTTCTCGCCGAAGAGATCTTCGTAAGCGATCACCAGTGCGCTGAAGCCGACCGGCAAGACCGCGAAGATTCCGAGCCCGAGCCCGAGCCCGAGCAAAATGCCGACGCCAATCGCAATGCCGAAATCAGCCACAGCCGACAGCACGGCGACCAAGGCGACGACCAGGGCAATCGCGAGGAGCAACACGGCGGTGATGACGATGCCGGTGAGCAGCATCAGCCAAAAGACCTGCCACCAATGCATGTTCACCACGCGTCGGCTGAGCTTCATCGCTGGCCAGCATTCGATCCGCTTATCCACGATGAGCACCAAGGCGAACACCCAGGAGATGGTAAAGTGGATGGCCACCAGCGCGCCGGCGAATAGCAGCAGGATGCCGACGATCAGGAGCGGCGAAAAGGGATTTGCGGAATCAGCGGAAGTCCGGCTGGCCGCGACGACTACCAGCAAACCACCGGGAGCAATCGCCAGCACGGCGGCAAGTCCGCTGATCAGCGTCGCGCCGATGAGTTGCCCAAAACCGCGTGAAAATCCCTGGAAAATGTCCTCGAGCGCGGCGGGTTCATTCCGGATCAACTTCAGCAAAAGCCAATAAAGTCCGCCGATTAACGGCCCCTGCACGATCAACGACGCGAACGGGATCATGCTGACGACCCCGATGAGGAGATAGACGACGAAGGTTGCGGAAACGGTGAGCCAAAAACGCGATTTCACCAACATCCAGCCGCGGCTCAGGCAGGAAGCCGCATCCAGATGCCAGTCGCGTTCCGCGATCCGCTGGCCGATCAGTTCGGGATCTTCCAGGCCGCTCCCGCCGACTCCTTCCCGGATCCGCTGCAAGACGATGTTCTTGTATTCGGCACTGACGAGTCGTCCTTCGATCTCCACCAATTCGCTGCGCGGAAGAATCCTCCCCGACTCGCTGCACATGCCCATCGGTTCGCCGGTGCGCGGGCTTTCCCCAGGTGAATCGGCTGCCGGGCCTGTCGGTTCCGGCCGATAGCCCGCGGCGGAAAGCGGCAGCCAATTTTCCATCCCTTCCCGCCAGACCAGCGTGTCGGATTTGATCCGGCCGGAAGCCACCATCGTCTCGAAAGCAAGATCCTCCACCGGCCCGCGGCGCTCGTTGTTTTCAGCGTAATACCAGCTCATTGCATGCGTGCTCGGGGTGTGCGCGGAAAGTGCGGGATCGCCGGGAAGTTGCAACCCTTTTCCCGCCGCGGATCGCGCAGCACATCGGGACGGAGAGATTCGAACTCTCGACCTCCTGGTCCCAAACCAGGCGCTCTACCAAGCTAAGCTACGTCCCGTGATGCGGGCTCACTATGGAGCCAATGTTCCGAACGGCAAGCGCGAACTCTTCCCCAGCTGACAACGACCGGGTGCCCGCCGCTTTCTCACTGGCCTTTGCCGACCCGCTCTTTAGATTTGCGCGCCATGCCGCTGGACCTCAAGAGCCTGATCGCCGCGCGCCTCGGCGAGAACTACACGCTGCACCGGCAGCACCTCAATCCCACACTGGTCCGCGTGCAGCAAATCATCGGCTTCGATCACGTCTATGCTTCCGCGCGCGGAGCCTGGCTCACCGATCTCGGCGGACACGAATACCTCGATTTCCTCAGCGGCTACAGCGTCTTCAACATCGGACGCAATCACCCGACCGTGCAGCAGGCGATCCGCGATGTGCTCGACCTCGACTTGCCGAACATGGTGCAGATGGACTGTGCTCTGCTGAGCGGCCTGCTCGCCGAGGCGCTGCTGGCGAAGTTTCCGCCGCACTTGGAAGCGGTGTTTTTCTGCAACTCGGGCGCCGAGGCGGTGGAAGGCGCGATCAAATTTGCGCGCGCGGCGACCCGGCGTTCCGGTTTGCTTTCGCTCGAAGGTTCCTTCCACGGCCTGAGCCACGGGGCGCTCTCGATAATGGGCGACCCGCATTTTCGGGAAGGTTTCGGCCCGTTGCTCGAAGGCTGCGAACGCGTCGCGCTGGGCGATCTCGCTGCACTGGAGGGATTGTTGAGGACAAAGCGGTTCGCTGCACTGGTCATTGAGCCAGTGCAGGGCAAGGGCGTGCGGTTTCCGGTCGACGATTTCTTTCTGAAAGCACAACGCCTCTGCCGCGCACATGGCACGTTGCTCATTCTCGACGAAGTGCAGACAGGATTGGGGCGGACTGGCCGCTGGTGGGGATTCGAGCATTGGGGCCTGGAGCCGGATTTGGTCACGGTCGCGAAGTCGCTGAGCGGTGGGTATGTGCCGTGCGCGGCCGTCGTCTCGCGCCGCGAAATTCAGCAGCGCACCTTCAGTCGGCTCGACCGTTGTGTGGTTCACTCGTCCACGTTCGGCCGCAACAATCTCGCGATGGCCTGCGGGTTGGCGACGCTGCAGGTGCTGGAGGACG
>DASVRR010000054.1:0-16004 GCA_036388515.1 Chthoniobacteraceae bacterium
CACCTCCTTGTTCGAGATCCAGTTGTGCTGCGTTCACCACCCCGCCGGTCTGGTGGAAAAGGGCACTCGAGGTCGAAACTGAAATGTTCCCTGGAGTCACGAGCGAGCCGCCGGTCGGCACCTCCAAGGTTCCTCCCGAGACGGTGACGGTTCCCGCCAATTCATTGGCTCCGCTGAGAATCAACCGGCCGGAGCCGGCTTTCGTGAGGCCGTTGGCTCCGGTGAGCGATCCCGAGTAGGTCGTGTCCTGACCATTGCCCCCAATCGTCAGCGCAGGAGCACTGGTCAGCGGCAGATTTTGGGCGCCCGCCAATCCACCGAGCGTGATGGAAAACAGCGTCCCGAAGTCCACCAGCCCGCCTTGATTGTTGTAGTTCAAGGTGCTGCCGCCGAGCGCGAGCGAGTTCTGCAAGGTCAAGATGCCGCCGGTGATCACCGTGGAGCCGTTGAACGTATTCTCCCCACTCAGCACCCAAGTACCGGGTCCGGATTTGACCAGCGAAGTGGCGCCCGTTCCATTGTTCCCCAACGTGGCAGCGAGGATATTCGTCCCGGTATTCGTCCCCGAGAGCGTCAACGTTCTGGCGGTGTTTGAACCGGCCAGGGTGATCGCTCCTGTGTTGAGGAATTGCACCGCGCCCGCCCCCGTAGAGCTGATTCCGCCGCCGCCGGTGCCGAGACGGAAGAGCCGATCCGTCGTGGAATCGGCGCCCGTGTATTCCAGAGTGCCACCATTCAAGACCAGATTCGTGGCCGCGTTCGACGATTGGCCGACCGGACTCGGGAGCCCTCCGTCCGCAAGCGATGGGACGCTGAGAATTCCTCCTGAAATCGTCGTAGCGCCGGTATAGGTATTGGCCGCAGTCAGGACGAGCTTGCCGCTGCCGATTTTGTTCAAGGCTCCGTCGCCGCTCACCGCTCCGGAGAGTGTGGCGGTGTTCGCCTGGGTATCGATCGTTGCCGCAATCGGACTCAGGACGATGCTATTGGCGGGAGTTAGATTGTCTGCTCCGAGCTGGAGGGTGGCGACGCCAGTCACTGCCAGGCTGCCGGTGCTGAGTGCGTCCGTGGTTTTGATCTGCAAGGTGCCTGCGGTCAGCGCGGTTCCGCCGGCGTAGCTATTGGAGGCCGCGAGCACCAGCGTGCCGAGGCCGCTCTTGGTCAGCGCATTCGCCCCGCTCACCGAGCCGGAGATCGTCAGGGAATCGACCGCGTCGAAGACGGTCGCCACGGTGCTGGAGGCCAGATTGACCGGCGCGCTGATCGTGTGACTGCCCGAGGTGTTGTCGATCGCGGCGTTCCCGCTGGCCTTGCTCAGGGTCAGCGTTCCACTGGTGCCTTGGGCGATCGTGTAGGAGTTTGCGCTGCCAAATTCGAGCACGCCCAGTGTCTTGTTGCCATCCAGGGTGACAGTGCTCGGAGCGGTGATCTTATTGCCAAATTTGGCCGTGACATCCTGCCCATTCGGGACTGCGGTCGTCCAATTGCCAGCGGTATTCCAGCTCCCGCCGGTGGTGGAGTTCCAGGTCGGGATAATCACCGGCGAAACGATACTCAGCGTGATGAACCCTCCCGAGGTGCTGAAGTTATAGGTATAGGTTGGCTCCGGATTGAGCACGCTGAGAGCGGAGTTTAGATTCGTCGCCGCGGTGCCTCCGAGCGCGCCGGAGTATTGAAACAGATTATAGTTTCCTGGAATGGTCCAGCGATCGGCGGTGTTGGAGGCGAAGAGATTAAGGCCCGCACCGTTGATGATCAAACTGTCTGGATTGGTCACCTGGATCTTGTCGAAGGTGCTGAGGCTGGAGAAGTCGAAGTCGAGCGTGGAGCCGGACGCTAAGGTAAGAGCGCCAACCGTCAGCGTCCCCGGAGCGAGTGTTCCGGTCGTCGATCCCGCCACGTCCGGAGTCAAGCGGCCTCCGCTGTTGACGGTCACGGCGCCCGTGATCGGGCCCGCTCCGGCGAGCGTCCCGGTGTTGTTCACCGTGAGCACCGGGCTGGCGAGGCTGGTGGTAACCCGGAGCGTGCCAGCGTTGATCGTGGTGTTGCCGGTGTAAGTATTCCCCGCGCCGGTGAGCGTCGTGGTGCCAGTGCCGTTGTGCTGGAGAGCGCCCGTGCCGGTGACGTTATTCGCAAAGACCAGCGCGGTGTCAGTCCGGTTGAAAGCGAGCGTGCCGTTGTTCGAAATGGCGCTAGTTCCGAGGCTCCCGGTCGTGCCGCCATTGCCCACCTGCAACGTTCCTTCGGAAATGGTCGTAGCGCCGCTGTAGGTCGAGTTCCCACCGACGATCAAAGCGCCGCCGCCCGTCTTGGTGAATCCGCCACTTCCGGTGATGGCACCCATAGTGATGTTGTGCGCTGCGTCGAGTTGGTCGGCCGCTTTGATCGTGATGTTGTTGGTCGCGGTGGTTCCAGTGGTGGCCGAGAGGCTGGTCGCCCAATCCGCCGCTGCTCCGAGCAAACCGGAGGTCAGGTTGATGCTGATCGCCTGCCCCGTTGCTGCGTCTCGTTTGACGATCCCACCTGCGCCGAGGTAAAGCGCGCCGCCGTTGACATGGAGAGCACCGGTTCCCGTGAGATTGCTATCATACTGGAAGGTGATCTTCTGCGCCGTGCTCGTGCCGCCAGTGAAGCGCACATCCGCCGTTTGGCTTCCATTGCCAAAGCTGCCGTCGGTTCCGACAGAGCGGCCGATGATGATCCCGTCCACGGCGTCTTGAGAAATGAAGCTGGTGCCCGCATTGATCACCCGCAGAGCGCCGCCCCGAACCGTGCTGCCGGTAGCCGAACTCTGCCGACCGACGGTGATCGCACCCTGAATCGTGGTGGTTCCGCCCTCGAACGAACCGTGCCCGAGTGAGTTGGTCGTCCCGAGGCCAAGCGTTTGAATATTCACGGTTCCTCCCTGCACCACGAAGCCTGTGGCGAAAGAGGTGAGAGTCGTGCTATCCCGACCGACGCTCACGTCGGTGGCGGTGAAAGTCCCGCCCGTGATCTTGATCAGAGAGCCGTCAGCGCCGGTTGACGTCCGGATTCCGCCGTTGAACGTCGCTGACCCGGATTGCAGGAGGAAGCCATTATTCGTTCCCGCCTGGTTGATGGTCGAGAGCGCCGAGGAAGTCAGGGTACCGCCATCCACGACAAACTGGTTGCCGGTGACCGCTGCCACATTGATCGCTCCACCATTGATCACACCATTCGTCTCGAGCCGGAGGACGCCGCCATTCACGTTCGTCGCTCCGGTGTAGGTGTTCGCCGTGTTGATGATCAGCGTCCCAATGCCGAGCTTTGCCAGCCCGAGGGTGTTCAAGTTGGCATTGGGATTGGCCAACCCCGCGGACAGCGTCACCGGGCCGACGGCGTTGGTGGTATCGATTCCGATGTTTGAGCCAGCAAGGAAACCGCCGGTATCTGTTCCCAAACGGCTGAAGGTTTGGAACTCCGCCTCGGTAAACTCCCCGGTTCCGCCCACGTTAAACGCGGCCGTCGCACCACTGCTGACCACCAGATTCGAGGCCGTCTGATTTGCCGGGATGCTATTGTAAAAGGAAACCTGTTTGGCAAACCGCAAGGTTCCCACGGAGACGTTGGTCGGTCCGGAGTAAGCGTTGGCTCCGGAGAGCACCAACTGCCCGGCCCCGGCCTTCGTGAATCCCGACACCCCCGCAATGTTCGTGGCGATCTCCGCCACTTTGCCTGCACCCAGACCATTGACCGTAATCGTCGGTGAACCCGCGGAGACTTCCAGCGTCAGGACATTCGTCCCAGGCAGGGAATTCGGGCTGAGGATCCAGCTCCCAGCCGTCGCGGTCGTAACGTCGGCAAAGGTCAGGCTGCCGAGAGTGCGAGGCGCATCGAACTGCACGAGATTGTCCGTCGTGATGTTCAGGGTCCCGAAATTGGCGTGAGCATCAATCCCATCGGCGACGATGCCGCCGGTCCAGTTCAGTGTGTCGCTCCAAAGCCCGCCCGTGGCTATCCGCGTCCAGGTTCCATCCGCAGCTCCTGCGGGCCGGGCGAGAGCGAGCAGGCAGACGGCGATCGATGTTCCGCCGAGCAGCGAAGAGCGGAAGCGCGGGGCAGCCTTGCGGTGCGAAGAGGTCGGGGAGAGAGCGGGGGAGAGGTTCATGGAGAGGGGTGGCCGGGGGGGGAAACGGCGCGCGCAGCTAACGACACTGATCAGGAATGATCAAGCGCATCGCCGAGCTGCCACGCAAGAGAACCCACCAGTCCCGGGATTCGTTGCAGAATTAGATAATATTTCGTCCCCGCCCGACGAACTTGCCGGTCTTTGTTCCGGAAGAAAGTCGCTCGCCAGACGCCGGAGTTCGCGGCCGCTGATTTACCCGCCGATGCGCTCCGTCTTGAGCACGCCGACGAACGGCAGATTCCGATAACGTTCCTGATAATCGAGCCCGTAGCCGACCACGAATTCATCCCCGATCTCGAAGCCCACGTAATCCGCTTCGGCTTCCACCGCGCGCTGTTTTTGTTTCCGCAAGAGCACGCAACTCCGCAGGCTGCGCGGCTGCGTGTCGGCGCGGAGTTTGGCGCCGATCGCGTGGAGGGTGCGGCCGCTATCCAGGATGTCGTCGAGGATCAACACGTGGCGCCCCTCGATGTCGGGCAGCGACAATTGATCGAAGGTCACCGTGCCGGAACTCTCCGTCCCCCCGTGGTAACTGGAAAGGCTGAGACAATCGACCCGCAGCGGCAGCGGCACGCGGCGGAGCAGATCCGCCATGAACATCAACGAGCCGTTTAGAACCGCCAGCACCGTGAGTTCCTTGTCCGCGTATTCGGCCGTGATTTCCGCGGCGAGTTCGTCCAGGCGGCGCAGGATCGTTTGTTCGTGGAAGAGGATTCTCTCGATGTCGTCGAGCATTCCGCAGGAATAGCGACAAAGCCCTCAAGGCGGCATCAAAAAAGGCGGTCCGACTTTGGGCGACATCGTCGTTGCGCGCCGCTCGTTCACTCGCTAGACCGAACACTTCGGTTTTCCCCAACCTCCACCCGAAGCCATCTCATGTCCTGCTTTCACTCCTCGATCGAAGGCGCCCAACACGGCGCAAAATCCCTGGCCGACTTCCTGATTTACGCCAAACGCAGCGGCGCCAGCGGCGCGCAGCCGAGCAATTACATGCTGCAGGCCGAGAAGGGCTTTAAGCCGGCAAAAGAGATCAAGGAGACGTTTGAAAAAGTGGGCATGACGCTGGACGGAGTCAGCGCCCATTGTCCGGTTTGGGTCCACACGACGGCCTGGACCGGCTCGCCGACGATTCGCCCGTTCATCCCCGCGGACGTGGCGCAAAAGTCGCCGGCAGAAATCGAGCAATGGGCGGAAAGTTATGTGCTGGAGCTGCTGGATCTCGCGGCCGAACTCGGAGTGAAAGTCGTGCCGATGTTCTGGGGCGTCGCTTTCGGTTGGGAACTGGCCACCGGTTATCCGTGGGGATTTTGGGCCGGACCGGGTTACGACTTGATCAAGGAAGGTCAGGAGCGATTCGTCACGAAAACTCAGAAGATCCGCGACCGCGCGCGCACGCTCGGGATCAAGCTCTGCCACGAGATTCATCCCGGCACCGCGGCCATGACTGGGGATGATTTCCTGATGCTGGCGAAGATCTGCGATGAGGATGAAACGCTGGCGGTCAATGCGGATCCTTCGCACTGCTGGGAAGGTGAATCCTGGGAGACGCGTTTCCTCAAAGTCGGGAAATACATCTACGCCGCTCACGTGAAGAACTTCACGATTCGCTCCGGATTTCCGCTCCGGACGATGGAGCCAAACTGGCCCGGACGCGCCATGCAATTCACCGATCTGCCGACCGGCGATCTGAACATGAGCCGCTACGTCGAACTTCTGCTGCACGTCGGTTTCCCCTCGCGCTACTGTCAGCTCCAGGGGACCAAAACCGCGCCGCTGGTGGTGGAAGCGGAAAGCGCGCATCGCGAGCTGGATTCGACGAGCGCAAATGGGATCGCCTTCGTGCGCGATCACCTGCTGATCACGCCCGCCAGTGGCAGCTTCGAGGACGGGATGGGCGCGTAATCCGCGCGACTTTCGCTCCGGAAAACCCCCAGAAATGAAGCCGCTTGATCGCCTTTTCACGCGACCTTTGATCCACCTCGCAAACCAATGAGCAACGCCTTCCTCGGAGTGCTGTTCCATTGGATCGGCGGTCTCGCCGCCGGCAGCTTTTACGTGCCGTACAAGGGCGTGCGCAATTGGTCTTGGGAAACCTACTGGCTGGTTGGCGGCTTCTTCTCCTGGGTGGTTTGCCCGTCGTTCTTTGCTTCCCTGATGACCACCGATCTCGTGGGAGTGATCTCGCGGCAGTCCAGCAAAACCCTTTGGTGGACTTACTTCTTCGGCGCTCTTTGGGGAATCGGCGGCCTCACCTTTGGACTGGCGATGCGCCACCTCGGGATGTCGCTCGGAATGGGCGTGGCGCTCGGTTATTGCGCCGCTTTCGGGACGCTGCTGCCGCCGATCATCAAGCTCTTTGTTCCGGAGGTTCCGGTGCCGGAAACCATCGTGCAAATTGCCTCCACGACCGCGGGCCAACTCACGCTGGCGGGAGTCGGCGTGTGTTTGCTGGGAATCGCGATCGCGGCACTCGCCGGACTGTCCAAGGAGCGCGAGATGCCGGCAGCGGAGAAGAAGAAAGCCATCGCGGAGTTCGACTTTCGCAAGGGCTTTCTCGTCGCGACTTTTGCTGGAATCATGAGCGCCTGTTTTTCGTTCGCGCTGACCGCTGGACAGCCGATCGGCGAGGCCTCAGCGGAAGCCGGAACTTCCGTGCTCTGGACCGGTCTGCCAAAACTCGTCGTGGTGCTCTTCGGCGGCTTCACCACGAATTTCATCTGGTGTGTCTTGCTGAATCTCAAGAACAGAACCGGCTACCAATATCTTGCCGCGGAAGCACGCCCGGAACACGCCGGCCTTCAAGCGACCGGCGGCGAGCATGGCGGCGAGTCGGCGCGGAATGTCGCTTCGACTGAACTGGCCGTTCCGCGGCTGGGGAACTACTTTTTCTCCGCACTGGCGGGGACGGTTTGGTATTTCCAGTTCTTTTTCTACACCATGGGCGAGACGCAGATGGGCAAGTTCGGCTTTGCTTCCTGGACCTTGCACATGGCGAGCATCATCATCTTCAGCACGATGTGGGGCTGGATCTTCCACGAATGGAAAGGCTCCAGCAAAAAGGCCCATCGGCTGATCGGAAGCGGCATCGCGACGTTGATTCTCTCGACCATCATCATCGGATTCGGCACTTGGCTGAAGGGCAAGGCGAGCGGCCACTGAGCCGACGCTTCCTCCGCGGGTTTGATCCGTTTCTTCCCCAGCTTATGAGCACGCCTTACACCTTTGCCCGAGAAGCTTATGCCGGCCATGGCGTGGACACTGAAGCAGTTTTGCAGCAGCTCGCGGCGGTGCCGGTTTCGTTGCATTGCTGGCAGGGCGACGACGTCGGCGGCTTTGAAAATCCCGGCGCCGGGTTGACCGGAGGCGGCATCCAGGCCACGGGGAACTATCCGGGAAAGGCGCGCACGATTGAAGAGCTGCGTCAGGATTTGGATCAAGCGCTGGCGCTGATTCCGGGAAAACATCGGCTCAATTTGCACGCCTGTTACGCGGACCTCGGCGGGCGCAAAGTGGAGCGCAATGAGCTGACCACCGCGCAGTTCCAAAGCTGGATTGATTGGGCGAAGTCCCGCCAAATGGGACTCGATTTCAATCCCACACTTTTCTCGCATCCGCTCGCAAATGATGGCGCCACTCTTTCGCACTCGGATGCCAGCGTGCGGAAGTTTTGGGTCGAGCACAGCATTGCCTGCCGCCGCATCGGCGCGGACATGGGAAGACAGCTCGGCTCCACGACGGTGACGAATGTCTGGATTCCGGACGGCAGCAAAGATCTGCCGATCGACCGCAAAGCTCCGCGGGAAAGGCTCGCCGCTTCGCTGGACGAAATCTTCGCTGAGCCGCTGGATCCGCGGCATCATCTGGATGCCGTGGAGTCGAAGCTCTTCGGCATCGGGTCCGAATCTTACGTCGTCGGTTCGCATGAGTTTTATCTCGGTTACGCGGTGAGGAACCAAAAGCTGATCTGCCTGGATGCGGGTCACTTTCATCCCACCGAAAGCCTGGCGGACAAGATCTCCAGCACGCTCCAGTTTGTTCCGGAGATTCTTCTCCACGTGAGCCGCGGAGTCCGCTGGGACAGCGATCACGTGGTGCTGCTGGACGATCCGACGAAGGCGATCATGGAGGAATTGGTGCGCGGCGATTTTCTTCCCCGCACGCATCTCGGGTTGGATTTCTTTGACGCCAGCATCAACCGCATCGCGGCCTGGGTGATCGGCACCCGGAGCACGCTCAAGGCGTTGCTCCTGGCTTTGCTGGAGCCGGCGGCAAAGCTCCGCGAAGTCGAAGCGGCCGGTGATCACACCTCGCGTCTGGCTTTGCTGGAAGAAGCCAAAAGTCTCCCGTTCGGCGCGGTCTGGGACGAATATTGCCGCCGGCAAAATGTGCCGGTCGGTGCGGCCTGGTTGCAGGAAGTCAAAGCCTACGAGAGCGCCACGCTCTCCAGCCGATCATGACCGCTCCCGTCCGCATCGGCCTCTTCGGGATCGGTCTCGATACTTACTGGCCGCAGTTCGCCGGTTTGAAGGAGCGGCTCGAAGACTACCTCGGGGAAGTTCACGCCAAGCTCGCCCGCGACGGCGTGGAAATCGTCAATCTTGGCTTGATCGATTCGCCGCCCAAGGCGCTCGATGCCGGTCATCGGTTTCGGCGGGAAGACGTGGATCTGATCTTCCTCCACGTCACGACCTACGCGCTTTCCTCCACCGTTTTGCCGGTGGTGCAGCGGGCCAAAGTTCCGGTGATCATCCTGAATCTTTCGCCGGAAGCCGCGATTGATTACGCGACCTTCAACCGGATGAGCGACCGGACGGCGATGACCGGCGAATGGCTCGCGCATTGTTCCGCGTGCCCTGTTCCGGAGATCGCCAACGTCTTCCAGCGCGCCCGGATTCCCTTTGAGCAAATCACCGGTCAGCTCCACGACGATCCGGAGTGCTGGCGAGAAGTGGACGACTGGATCGACGCCGCGCGCGTCGCTCACGTGATGTTTCACAATCGGCTCGGACTGATGGGCCATTACTACAATGGGATGCTGGATATTTATTCCGACACCACGCTCCAGTGCGCGCACTTCGGCGGCCACATGGAGATCGTGGAAGTCGATGAACTGGCGGCATTTCGCCGGGAAGTCACCGCGGCGCAGATCGCCGCGCGAGTGACGGACTTTGAGGAGAAGTTTGAGGTGCAATCCGACTGCTCCCGGGAAGAATTGGAGCGCGCCGCCCGGACCTCGGTCGCGCTCGATCGGCTGGTTCTGGAGCACGATCTCGGCTCGCTCGCCTATTACTACATGGGCACGGGCAATGCGGAAAATGAAGACGCGATCAGCTCGATCATCCTCGGGAATTCACTCCTCACGGCGCGCGGAATTCCCGTCGCCGGCGAGTATGAGGTGAAGAATGCGCAGGCCATGAAGATCATGGACACCTTCGGAGTCGGCGGTTCGTTCACGGAGTATTACGCGATGGATTGGAAGGATGATGTCGTCTTGATGGGACACGACGGCCCGGGGCATATCGCGATCGCTCAAGGCAAAACCAAGGTGCGGCCACTCAAGGTTTATCACGGCAAAGTCGGTCGCGGTTTGTCAGTCGAGATGTCGGTGAAACATGGACCGGTGACGCTGCTCTCCGTGGTCGAAAGCAGCGGCGGCAAGCTGAAGTTCCTTTGCGCGGAAGGAGAATCGGTCGCCGGACCAATCCTCGAGATCGGGAACACCAACAGCCGCTATCGTTTTCCGATCGGCGCCCGCCGATTCACCAATGACTGGAACGCGCACGGCCCCGCGCATCATTGTGCGGTGGGAGTCGGTCACATCAGCAGTAAACTGCGGAAGCTGGCGTCGCTCCTCGGGATCGAACTCGCGCAGGTCTGCTGAGCACGGAGCGGATGGAAGCGAGTGTGCCGCGCGGAAGCGGCGACTTTCGGGGAGCCCACGCGTCCCGCGTGGTGGCCGGCGTCCCCGCCTGCGCGAACTTCCGGACGGCATCCAAGGAGGTGACGCGCGCGGAGTGTCGGGAGGTGCGTGGAAGTTCGTCGCGGCGGGACGCCGGCGACCACCAGGCGGACGCGCGTGGGCTGGAGAACTTTCGTTCGACATTGAGAGCGGTGTCCGTATCGTCCCCAGCGATTTCGGAACGGGATCTGCGGTGTGGATGCTGCGGAGCCGGCGAAACCCAATTTGCCCCCGTTTGCATTCCAAATGATCCCCAGCTGCCAAGGAAACTCACGTCGCGCTGACTTCCGACTGCATGCCGTTTTCTTCCTGGCCGTCCTGATCTTCCTTGGGGCAACACCGAACGTCTTCGCGGCCACGCCTCCCGCCCGTCCTTCAGTCGAGAACTTCGATCGGCGGAGCGCAGCTTCTCCGCCCGCGGGGATGAGCGCGCGCCGAGCGGCCGAACTTCCGGGTGAACGCGCCCTGCGCACGCGGCATCCCGGCGTGCAGATGGAGCGCGACTCGCTGACGGGGGCGCCGAAATTCATCCGCGCGAGACGAGGCTTCCTCACTGGGCCGAATGGGGAAGGTCTTGCCGTTTCTCCGGCTGCAGCCCGGGCCCAAGCCCCAGGAGATCGGGACCGCGGAGTGAAGGCTTTCCTGAACGAACATCGCGCGGTTTTCGGTCACGGGCCGGAAGCACTGGCCTCCGCCCGCAAGCTGCGCGAAGACACGACGGGACACAGCGGTTTGCGGACGAGCGTGTGGCAGCAGGAACTCGAAGGCGTCCCGCTCTTCGAAGCAAGGCTCCAGGCCAATGAAACCGCGCGCGGCGAACTCGTGAGCATCGCCAGCGGTTTTGTGCCCGATCCTTCCACGGCGGCAACCAAAGGGATGCCGCGACGAGCGGCTTTGCTGGCCGCGCCGCCGATTGGCGCGGCGGAAGCAGTGCGCATCGCCGCGGGAGGAATCGGTGCGGAAGTCGGCAGTGGCAATCTCACTCCGATCGGCCCGGCAGCGGGAGTCACGCGGCGTCAGGAGTTCCGGACGGCGGCGCTGAACGGCGCCCGCGCCGAACTGATCTGGCTCCCGATGGATGGGGAAAAGCTCCGGCTTTGCTGGGACGTGCTTTTTACCAGCAAAGTGCGCGGGGAACTCTATCGCGTGCTGGTGGATGTGGAAACCGGCGAACCGCAGGTGCGGCATTGCCTGACCAGCTATGCGACTCCGGCGAGTTATCGCGTCTGGACGAGCGACAGCCCGACGCCGTTTTCTCCCGGACATTCCACTCCGCTGACGACCCAGCCGCCCGTCGTGCCGCAGAGTTTGCAAACGCTGACCTCGCTGAATGCCACGGCTTCACCGAACGGCTGGATCAACGACGGCGTGACCACCACCGTGGGGAACAACGTCGCGGCGCATACCGATCTGGATAAAAACGACATCGCGGACCTGCCGCGACTAGACGGTGGAGCCAGCCGCATCTTCGATTTCCCGGCGGATCTCACCCAAGCGCCGACGACCGCGGGCAATCGGCGCGCCGCGGTGGTGGACCTTTTCTATTGGTGCAATGTGATCCACGACCGTTTCTACGAACTCGGTTTCACGGAGTCGGCGGGCAACTTCCAGACGGATAACTTCGGGCGCGGCGGAGTCGGCGGCGATGCCGTGCAGGCCGATGCTCAGGATGGTTCCGGAACAGATAACGCAAACTTTTCCACTCCACCGGATGGCGGCGCCGGCCGGATGCAAATGTATCTCTTCAGCGGACCGACTCCGGATCGCGATGGCGACTTCGATCACGAGATCGTGATCCACGAATACGCACACGGACTCAGTGGCCGCCTGGTGGGAGGCGGCGTCGGGATCAGCGCGGTGCAGACCGGCGGAATGGGCGAAGGTTGGTCGGACTTTTACGCGCTTTGCCTGCTCGCGCAGCCCGGCGACGACGTGAATGGCTGTTACGCCGCGGGTGCTTACGCGACGCGCCAAATCGCGGCGGGTTACGAGCAGAATTACTACTTTGGGATCCGACGTTATCCGTATTCCACGCAACTCCTGAAGAATCCGCTGACTTTCAAGGACATCGACGACAATCAGGCTTCCGCGCACAGCGGAGTTCCGCGCGGTCCGATCGGCGGTGCGACGGCGAGCGAAGTGCACAATGTGGGCGAGGTTTGGTGCGCGGCGCTTTGGGAAGTGCGCGCAAACCTGATCGCGGCGCATGGATTTGCCGTCGGGAACGAATTGGTGCTCCAACTCGTGACCGACGGGATGAAGATCTCTCCGGCAAATCCCACTTTCCTCCAGGCACGGGACGCGATCATCCAGGCCGATCAGATCAAAACGGGCGGGGCAAACTTCGACCGGCTTTGGGCGGGCTTTGCCAAACGCGGGCTTGGCGCTTACGCCAGCTCACCGGGGAGCAATACCACGATCGGCGTGGTTGAAAGCTTTGATCCTCCGGACGATCTCCTGATCACGCCGACCACGCCTTTTGCCACTGGCGGAAAGGCCGGCGGTCCATTCAATCCCAGCAGCAAGAGCTACACACTTAAGAACACCGGAACCGGCAGCACACCTTTCACGGTGACCAGCAATCAGCCGTGGCTCACCATGAGCCCGGCTTCCGGCGCGCTCGCTCCGGAAGAAACCCTGGATGTGGTCGTGACGGTGAATGCGCAAGCCAATTCGCTGCCGGTCGGGACTCACGCGGCGACGCTCACTTTCACCAATCCCGCGAGCGGAATCAGCCAGACGCGATCCGTCAGCCTGATCGTGACGCAGCCGCTGCATCACTTCGCCATCGATCCGATTCCCGGGCAGTTCGTGAATCATAGTTTCCTCCTCACGGTCCGCGCGATGGACGCAGGCAATCAAACGCTCCCGTACTACACCGGCAATGTGACGCTGGAAGGCAGTGGAAGCGCGGCCATTCCGGTCACGCCCCTGACGCTGAGCGAGTTTGTGAACGGGATCTCGCGGACGCCGGTTCAGATCGGGCAGGTGGTGAATGGGATGTTCCTCACGGTGAGCGACGGCGCCGGGCATGCGGGAAGCAGCAACAGCTTTCCCGTCACGGTCGGCACGCCGGATTTCCTGACGGAACTCTTCGACAGCACGACCAACGACACGGCGGGCGCGACTTACACCTTCACTCCGGTGGCGAATCGCAACTTCTACGTGCCGACCCGCGCGCCCGCGTCGGTCTTCCCGACCGATCCGAGCGGCGGAACGGCGATGACCTTCACGGACGACAGCTTTGTGCAAGTCATCCCGACGAACGGGGCGCAACTGCGGCTCTTCGGCGTGAGTTACAGCGCGTTTTTCGTGGGGAGCAACGGCTACGTGACCTTTGGGGCAGGGGACATCGAGTGGGAAGAAAGCATCCCCAGCCACTTTGCGCTGCCGCGAGTGTCGGCGCTCTTTGACGATCTGCTGCCCGGAAGTCCGGGAACAATTACCCGCAGACAACTGGCGGATCGGATCGCGGTGACCTGGCAGGCGGTGCGTGAATATGAACCGGCCAGTTCCAACAACGTGCAGATCGAGTTGTTCTTCGATGGCCGGGTGCGGATCACGGTGCTGGGAATCGCGGCGAAAGATGGGTTGATCGGTCTTTCCTCAGGCGACGGCGCGCCGGCCGGTTTTGTGGAGAGCGACTTCAGCGGTTATCTCTCCGCGCCGCCGGTGAGCAGCGTCCTGGCGAACCAGACAATCCTGGAAGACACCTCGACTGCGGCGCTCGCCCTAACGATCAGCGATGACAGCACGCCGGCCGCGAGCTTGACGCTGAGTGCTTCCTCATCGAATCCGCAACTGATCCCGGCGTCCGGCGTGCAGTTTGGCGGAACCGGCGGAAATCGCACGGTGCGCGTGACGCCGCTGGGGAACCAAAATGGTGCGGCGACGATCACGCTGCGAGTGACGGACGGCCAGGGCCGGAGCACCGATGTGCCTTTCACGGTCAACGTGACGCCAGTCAATGACGCGCCGGCGTTTGTGAAGGGTGCGGATCAAATTGTGCTGGAAGATGCCGGGCCGCAGGTCTTTGCCGGCTGGGCGACGGGCGTCAGCTCGGGTCCGGCGGATGAAGCGGAGCAAAGCCTGACCTTCACCGTGAGCTCGAATGCCGCGGAACTCTTTGCCGCCGGTCCAACGGTGGATGCCACTGGGAAGCTCAGCTTTTCCCCAGCTCCGGATGCAAATGGAACTGCCCTCGTCACCGTCCAACTCGCGGACAACGGCGGGAACGCCAATGGCGGATCTTCCGCAAGCGCGGCTCACTCCTTCCGGATAATTATCAACGCAGTGAACGACGCGCCCACGCTTGCGCCAATCGCCGACATCATCCTGGATGAAGACGCGCCGATGCAGACGGTCAATCTCACCGGCATCACCAGCGGCGCGAGCAACGAGCAGCAAACGCTCACGATCACTGCGAGTTCGAGCAGACAGTCTGTGATTCCGCATCCGACGGTCACTTACGCCAGCCCGGATTCCAGCGGCACGCTGACCTTCCGATCGCTGGCAAACGAATACGGCGCGGCGACGGTGACGGTCGTGGTCAATGACGGAGAGACGACAATCAGCCGGATCTTCAACGTCACAGTCAACGCGATCAATGATCCGCCGACGCTAAACGCGATCGCGGATGTGACGGTTTTGGAGGATGCTCAGGGGCTGAGGGTCCCGCTCACTGGCATCGGACCTGGGCCGAAGAACGAATTTCAGCAGTCGGTCACAATCACCGCGACTTCAAGCGAGCCGAGCATCCTGCAGACGCAGATCGCTTCTTTCGACTCAGGCAGAAGAAGCGCCGTGCTCAATGGCGAGCTGGCCCCAAACGCGAACGGCGCCGCGACTGTGACGGTGACAGTCAACGACGGGCAAGCCTCCGACGGCCAGACGACGCGGAGCTTTGCGGTCAACGTCGTGCCGGTCAACGACGCGCCGAGTTTTCAGGCCGGACCAAACCAAGCCGTTCGGCAAAACGCGGGGCTGCAAACCATCGCCGGCTGGGCGACTTCAATCCTCGCTGGACCTGCGGACGAAAGCGGGCAGGCGCTGGAGTTCATCGTCACGGCTGATCATCCGGAACTGTTCACTGTCCTGCCGACCGTTTCTCCCGAGGGCACGCTGACCTTTTCCCCAGCTCCGGATGCAAATGGCACGGCCTCCGTGACGGTGACCTTGAAAGACGGCGGCGGCGTGGCCAACGGAGGCGTTGACTCCAGTGCGGCCGAGACTTTCCTGATCAGCAGCACGCCCGTGAATGATCCGCCGAGCTTTGTGCTCGGGTCATCGCAATCCGTCACCCAGGATGCTGGAGCACAGATCGTCCGGGGGTTCGCCAGCGCAATTCTTCCCGGCCCGCCGGATGAAACCGCGCAGTCGGTGCAGTTCATCGTGCAAACACTCGCTACAGAGCGCGCCTTGTTTTCTGTTCCGCCCGCGATTTCTCCGGATGGAACGCTGACCTTTACGCCTGCTCCGGATGCCAGCGGGACGGCGACACTTTCGGTCCGCCTGCAAGACAATGGCGGGACCGAAGATGGCGGCAGCGACACGAGTGCCGCGCAGGATTTCCAGATCGCCATCACCACTCAGCGGGAAGAAGCCGGCACTTACAATGGCCTGGCTCTTCCTGTTTCCGACGTGCTCCTGGATGCGGAGAAAACGGGGCTGATCAAGATCACGATCGGAGTCGGAGGAAGATTTTCCGGACGGCTAAAGCTCGGCTCTTTCAGTTTCGGGATCCGAGGCCGGTTCGACAAATCCGGCCTGGCGCATTTCGGTCGGGATGAAACGACCAGCCTCGTTCTGGTTCGGCGCGGTCTTCCCAGCCTGGAGCTCAGCCTTCAGCTCGATGTCCAGGACAACACCGATCGGCTCAGCGGCCTGCTTCGTGAA
>DASVRR010000055.1:0-11689 GCA_036388515.1 Chthoniobacteraceae bacterium
AGGGAATTACTTCGTCGCGAATTATCCGCCGTTCTCCTACTGGGACGCAGGGACTGCGGAGAGTGTCCGGAGTCTTCTGGAGCAACCTGTCCGAGCCGAGGTGCCGCTGGGCGTTTACTTCCACGTGCCCTTCTGCCGGAAGCGCTGCCACTTCTGTTACTTCCGCGTTTACACCGACAAGAATGCGGACGAAATCAAACGCTATCTGGATGCTGGCGTCGCGGAGTTTGAACTTTATGCTCACTCGCCCTTGATGCGGGGAAGAAAACCGAAGTTTGTCTATTTCGGCGGAGGGACGCCCTCTTATCTATCTGTATCACAGCTCCAGTCATTGACGGATCGGATGAAAGCCCTGCTGCCGTGGGACGAAGCGGAGGAAGTCACCTTCGAAGCCGAGCCCGGAACCTTGACTGAGCAGAAGCTGGCTGCGATCCGCGAAATCGGGGTGACGCGACTTTCCCTCGGTGTGGAAAACTTCGACAAGCACATCCTGGAGATCAATGGCCGGGCGCACCGGACGGACGAAATCTATCGCGCCTATCACTATGCGCGTTCCATCGGCTTCCCGCAGATCAATATCGATCTCATCGCCGGAATGGTGGAGGAAACCGATGAGAACTGGCGGGAGAATATCCGGAAGACGATCGAGCTGCTGCCGGACAGTGTGACCATCTATCAGATGGAAGTCCCCTACAATACAGGCATCTATAAAGAGATGAAGGCGGAAGGAAAGCTCACCGCCCCAGTCGCCAACTGGCATACCAAACGCGGCTGGGTGGATGAAGCATTCCGCGAGATGGAAGCCGCGGGCTATACAGTCACGAGTGGCTATACTGCGGTGCGGGATCCGCAGAAAACGAAGTTTGTCTATCGCGATCAGCTTTGGACCGGCGCCGATCTCATCGGTCTCGGTGTGGCGTCTTTCTCGCACATCGCTGGAACGCACTTCCAGAACATCACCGAGTTCTCGCAATATCTGGAGGCGATCCAGCAAGGCAATCTACCGATCTCGCGAGCCATGACGACGACTGAGGAAGAACGCATGATCCGTGAACTGATCCTGCAGATGAAACTGGGACGCGTCAGTCGTTCTTACTTCCAGCAAAAGTTCAGGGTGAATGTCGCGGAACGGTTTCGGCAGCAGTTTGACGATCTCCGGATGAAGAGCTTGCTCACTGATCAGGACGACTGGTTGGTGCTGACTCGCGAAGCGCTTCTACGCGTTGATCCGTTGCTTCATGCCTTCTTTCTGCCGCAGCATCGGGGCGCCCGCTACACGTGATCGTCACCGCTGACGCAGAACTGTTGTATCCGCTCACGCTGTTCTGCCAGAACGGCGGGCATCCTTTGCCGTCGTTCGAGGTGCTGGACGGTGAAGCACTGCCCCAGCCGTATCGTGGGCTTCTGGTTCATCACGGCGATATGACTTCCCGCCTGGAAGAATTTCATGGTGGCGCCTTGGTGCTCGAGGTCCTGCACCACGAGCATACGCCGACGAGCTACCGGCGAGAGGTCGTGTTGCGTCTGGAGACGAGCGGCAGTGCGGTGGAATACGGCGCCATTGAAATTGATCTCGCCGCGTTCGACGGTGAATTGCGGCAAATGATCCTCGATCATCGGTATCCGCTCGGCGGTTTGCTAAATCGCTTCGGCATCCAGTATCGCAGCGAGCCGAAAGCATTCATCAAGCTCGGCTCCGATGCGGTGATGCAACGCGTCTTCGCGCTGCCGGGAGGAGACGAATTCTATGGCCGTTGCAATCTGCTGCTCGGCACCGAAGATCGAAAACTGGCGCGGATTGTCGAGGTGCTGCGTCCAGTGGAAAACACGGCCTCGTATGCTCACGTGTGATGAACTCCGGCTTGTATGATGTGATCGTAATCGGTGGCGGGCCAGCCGGATCGACGGCCTCGGCTTTGCTCGCGGTCAAAGGCCGCCGCGTCTTGGTTTTAGAAAAGGAGAAGTTCCCTCGGTATCATGTCGGCGAGTCGATGATGCCTTTCTGTTGGTACACCCTGGAGCGGCTCGGAGTGCTGGAAGAAATGGAACGGATTGCCTATACGAAGAAATATAGCGTTCAGTTTGTCACCCAGGATGGACGGCAATCGCAGCCCTTCTACTTCTTCCAGCATCACGATCATCCAAGCTCCACGACCTGGCAGGTGGAACGCGCGGACTTCGATCTGATGTTGCTGAACAATGCGCGCGCCAAAGGAGCGGAAGTTCGCGAGCAGACTGCGGTGCAGCGCGTGATCAAAAATGACACTGGGCAAGTCATCGGTGTCTCGGCGACCGGGCCGGACGGAAGGAGCTATGAGGTGTTCGCTCCGATGACCATCGACTGTTCAGGTCGGGAGCAGGTGGCCACCGCTCGGGATGGCTGGAGGAAGAAGGATCCAGGCCTAAACAAGATGGCGATCTGGACCTATTATCGCGGCGCGAAACGCGACCCCGGAATTGATGAGGGAAACACCACGGTCGCCTATGTGCCGGAGCGCGGGTGGTTCTGGTACATCCCGATGCGAAGTAATGTGGTGAGCGTTGGGGTGGTCGCAGAGCGGGATTATCTTTTTTCCGAATCGAAGGATCCGGCGGCCATCTTCGCTCGGGAGATTGAGCGGAATGCCTGGATCAAGGATCATCTCAGCACTGGGGAGCAATTCGGCGAGTATTGGGTGACCAGCGAATTTTCCTATCGCTCCAGATACTGCGCAGCGGATGGATTGCTCCTCGCCGGGGACGCGTATGCTTTCCTCGATCCGGTGTTTTCGAGCGGAGTTTTCCTCGCTCTGAAGAGCGGGGAACTCGCGGCAGACGCAGTCGATGCGGCGCTCACCGCCGGCGACGTGAGTGGCGCGCGTTTTCTCGATTATGGCGAAAGCCTCTGCCGCGGAATCGAGACGATGCGAAAGCTGGTTTACGCCTTCTACGATACGGACTTTAGTTTCGGTCGGGTGATCAAGGCTTACCCGCACTTGCGCGGACGACTCACCGATTGCCTGATCGGCGATCTTTTTGAAAAGGATTACGACGAGTTGTTCGGGGCGATTGCAGAGTTCGCCGAGCTTCCGGAGCCGCTGGCACACGGCCGCGCTCCGACGTCGATTGTCGCCGCCTGACGTTCAGGTGAAGATCATCCTGCTCACGCCGGGGACTGGCAGTTATCACTGCGGAGTCTGTATGCGTGACAATGCGCTCGCGAAGGAGCTGATCCGGCAAGGGCACGATGCAGTGATGGTGCCGATGTATCTTCCGCTGACGCTGGATGAAAGCGCCGCCACGCCACGGACGCCCATCTTCTTCGGCGGGGTGACGACGTATCTTCGGGAGAAAGTGCCGCTGCTTCGGCGGATGCCGAGGTGGATGGATCGGCTCTTGAGCAGTCGCGCACTGCTGCGTCTGGTGGCCGGAAAGGCCGCAGCCCAAACGGGCGGTCCGGATGTGGCGGAGATGACGCTATCCATGTTGCGCGGCGAGCAGGGGAACCAAGCCACTGAGCTGGACGAACTCATCGCCTGGTTGCGAGCTGACGGGAAGCCGGATGCGGTCTGGCTCTCCACGGCGCTGCAGGCGGGGCTCGCGCGCAAAATCAAAGCCGCGCTCGGCGTGCCAGTGATTGGGTTTCTCCAGGGGGAAGATTCGTTTCTGGACGGCCTGGGCACCGGCTGGAGTTCCCGGGCTTGGGCGATGCTGGCGGAGCGAATGAGAGATGCGGATCTTTGGATCGCACCGAGCCGGTATTTCGCCGAGCTCATGGCGACTCGGCTGGGGTGGAGTTTGGCGGAAAGTGCCCACCGCATGCGGGTGGTTCCGAATGGAATTTCGCTGGAAGGTTACCGTTCCGAGCGCCGTGCCACAACAGGCGGCAAAACGCAAACGATTGGATACCTGGCGCGTTTTATTCCAGCGAAAGGACTCGGTCTGCTGGTGGATGCTTTCATTCATCTAAAGCAAAGCGGCCGCGGTGCCGGCGTGAGACTACGTTGTGCCGGATCGATGACCGATACGGACGCAGTCTATGTGGACGAACTGAAGCGAAAACTCTCGAAGGCTGAACTCGCTGGCGATGTGGAGTGGCTGCCGAACGTCACCCGCGAGGAGAAGATTGCCTTCCTGGAAACGCTCGACGTTTTCTCCGTGCCCGCGACTTACAGCGAGGCTTTCGGCATGTATGTCATCGAAGCTCTCGCCGCCGGTGTTCCCGTGATTGCGCCAGAAGCATCCGCTTTTCCTGAGATCCTCGCGGCGACTGGTGGCGGCCGTTTGTTCCAGCTGGATTCGGATCCTGACGTGAGTGCAGCGCACCTCGCCGATGTTCTCGCCGGATTGCTGGCGGATCCGGCCGCCGCTCTGGCTCTGGGGGAAGCCGGACGGCTCGCGGTTCGGGAACAATTCTCGATTGAGTCGCTCGCCCGGCATCTGGCGCGGCTGACCGGCGAAATCCGCGCGGGCAACCTTGCCCCTTCTGGCGCAGCCGCCTAGCTTCTCCTCATGGCTCCAGATCGAATCCGCGAAGCGTTGCGCGCTGCACCGTTCCGCCCGTTTGTCGTGGAGATTTCCGGTGGGAAAAAGGTCGCCGTCAGGCATCCAGATTACACGCAACTTTCGCCCTCCGGCCGCACCCTGGTCATCTTCACCGATGACCAGGATTCAATGGAAATGCTGGACGTGTTCCTGATCTCGAATCTGACCTTCGCAACCGGGCCAGCCGGGAAAAAGAAGCCGGCCCGGAAGAAATAGATGCCCTACGAATTCAAGCTGACACGCCGTGTGGAATTTGCGGAGACGGACATGGCCGGCATCGTTCATTTCTCGAATTTCTTCCGGATGATGGAAGCCACCGAGCATGCCTTCTTCCGGTCGCTTGGCTTCTCGATCCACGGGCATGACGTCGGTTCGACCACGGGCTGGCCGCGCGTCAGTTCTTCCTGCGATTACCAGCGGCCGTTGCGCTTTGAGGATGAAGTCGAGATTCACCTCCTGGTGGCCGAAGTGCGGAAGCGCTCGATCCGCTATCAGTTCATCTTCCGGAATGCGGAAAGCGGCGGCGAGATCGCCCGCGGAACAATCGCGGCGGTTTGCGCGAAGGTTGAGAAAGCTACGGGGAAGCTGTTGCCGCAATCGATTCCGGATGAAATCCGCGCGTCGATTACCGCCGCGCCGGATGAACTTTTGACGCCGAGGATTGCCTCGTCGAACTCCTGAGGCGTACCTTCCGGAATCTTCCGCGCAATGCCGCCCTCCAACTCCACCGCACCTTCCATGACCTGGCTCGCTTTTGCTCTTCTCACCGTCGTCTCCTGGGGAGTTTACGGGCTTTTCCTCCACACCGGCCAGCTGGGGATGCAAGACCCGGTGAACGGCCGCTACAAAGCCTTTCTCTTCGTCGGCGTCGCCTACTTTCTGGTGGCGGTGCTTGCGCCGATCCTGATGCTCGCATTGAGCGGCGCGAACTGGAACTACCCGGTTAAAGGAATGGTCTGGTCGCTGATCGCCGGCATCGTCGGAGCGATCGGCGCTTTCGGCGTGCTGCTCGCCTTTGGCGCCAAAGGAAACCCCGCAGTGGTGATGACGATTGTTTTCTCCGGAGCTCCGGTGGTGAACGCCGTCGCTTCACTGCTCACGCACCCGCCGGAAGGTGGCTGGGGCTCGATCCGCGCTCCGTTTTGGCTGGGAATCGTCCTCGCGGTGACCGGCGGCGCCTTGGTGACGAAGTTCAAACCTGCTCCGCCGATGGGGAAAAAACCCGCAGCAGTAGCGGCGGCGGAAGTCACTCCGGTGCATTGACGCGGAGCTCTCGCTTCAGCCAGTGACTCAGCTCGATCGCCTCCGCACGCTGCTCGCGGAGATCATCCCCGCGAACCGCTTTTACACGCCGAAACTCGCTGCGGCTGGAGTGACTGCGGATCTGGCCTCGCTGAAGGACTTTTATACGAACGTCCCTTTCACGACCAAAGCGGATCTGGTCGCGGACCAGGCTGCCAACCCGCCGTACGGCTCGAATCTCACTTTTCCCCTCGAGCGCTACAGCCGCTTTTGCCAGACCAGCGGCACCACGGCGCGTCCGTTGATCATCCTCGATTCCAACGAAAGCTGGTCCTGGATGCTGGAGAACTGGCGACGCATCTACCAAGCCGCTCAACTACAGGGCGGCGATCGCATTTACTTCGCGTTTTCTTTCGGACCATTTCTCGGTTTTTGGACAGCCTTCGAAGCGGCCACACGACTCGGTTATCTCTCGCTCCCCGGCGGCGGACTGGGGAGCGCCGCGCGATTGGCCGCACTGATCGAACACCGGGCGACGGTCCTTTGCTGCACGCCGACTTACGCGCTGCATCTCGCGGAAGTCGCTCGCAAAGCGCACATCAATCTGAAGGAAGCGAGTGTCCGCACCATCATCGTTGCTGGGGAAACCGGCGGCAGTGTTCCGGAAGTCCGTGCGGCGATCAGCGCTGCGTGGAACGGCGCGACGGTGGTCGATCACTATGGAATGACGGAAGTGGGTCCGGTGGCTTTTCAGAAACTCGGAGAAGCCGATCGGCTGCAGGTGATCGAGGAATCCTACTTCGCCGAGATCCTGAAGCCGCAGACTGGTTTGCCGGCGACGCCGGGTGAAGTCGGCGAGCTGGTCCTGACAACTTTGGGCCGGTCAGCTTGTCCGCTGCTGCGTTATCGCACCGGGGATTTGGTTAAACGCGTTCCGCGCACCTTGGGCTTTGTGCTGGAAGGCGGGATCATCGGCCGCGCGGATGACATGATCGTCGTGCGCGGGGTGAATCTTTATCCGAGCGCCGTGGATGCAGTCGTTCGCAGCGTGCCGGAGGTCACCGAGTATCGCGTGGAAATCAGCCGCCGCGGCGTGCTCTCGGAAGTGGCGCTGTCGATCGAATGCGAGCAAAGCCACGTTCCAAAGAAACTCGAGGCGGCGCTCACGAGCGCTTTCTCGCTGCGGATCCCGGTCGAGCGCGCGGAGCCTGGTTCGCTCCCACGGTTTGAGATGAAAGCCCGGCGCTGGGTGCAGGACGAAGCCTGAGCTGCGGAACAAGTTCCGTTCTGCCGGCCCGTTCGGTCACAAATACGCGGACGTCTTCCGCTTGCTGCGCGTTCCTGACGCTCCTGGAGCCTACTTTTCCGCGAGGCAGTAGAGGCTCTTGTGACCGCGCACGAAAAGTTCCTTCCCGACTGCGGCTGGGGAAGCATCGAACTTATCATCCAGCTTGTTCGTCGCGAGCACCTCGAGTTTCGGACCCTGCTTCAGCACGACGAAGCCGCCATCCCGACCGGTCACATACACCCGGCCAGCCGCGCCGACGGGCGACGCGTAAACGCCGTTCAGCCCGCTGAGACGCTCCGCCTCCACATGGCGCTGGCCGGTCTTGGCGTCGAAGATCGAGATCATCGGATTGTTCCCGCCGAAGAAATAAAGCTCGTCGCCATAAAGCAGCGGCGATGGCACATACGGCGTTCCTTTGTTGTAGGACCAGGCGATCGAATCGCTCCCGGTGACGTCGCCCTTGGCTCCCAGCTTGATCGCGTGCAAGGCGGCGCCGCGGAAGCCGCTCATCACGAAAGCGAGACCGTGTCCGGCGACTGCGGAAGGAATCGGATTCGAGGTCTGTCCTCCTGCTTCCCAGAGCAGATCTCCAGTCTTTACGTTGTAGGATCGCGCTTTTCCGGTGCCGTTGACGATCGCTTGCGTCACGCCTTCGTGCTCCACGATCAATGGCGTGGACCAGTTCGTCGGCTCGTCGCGTTGTTTCCTCCACAAATCCTTGCCGGTCTTCTTATCGATGGCCGCGATGAAGTCCTCCCCTTCGTGATCCCAATTCACGATGATCGCGTCTCCATGCAAAGCTGGCGAAGCGCCTTCGCCGAAACTGTTCTTCGTTTGCATGTCGCCGAAATCCACTTCCCACTTCACATTTCCGTCGAGGTCGAGCGCGTAAAGTCCATACGAACCAAAGTAGGCGTAAACCATCTGTCCATCAGTCACCGGAGAAGCCGAAGCATAGCCGTGATCCCGATGATGCGCTTGGTGCGGAACTCCTTCGCGCACCACTTTCTGCCAGCGAATCTTTCCACTCGCGCGATCCAGGCACACGACCGCGAACTGATGCTTTTCCGTCGGCTGATCATTGCCGCCGCGTCCGCCGCCGCCTCGACGACCGCCTCCTTCCGGAGCAGCGGGCGCTGGAGTGGCGGGGACTGGAGTTGCCGCCGCGGCGCCTTCACTCTTCACCGGCATTGCCGTGAGGAGGAAAACGCGATCGCCCGCGACGATCGGAGTCGAAGTGCCGAAGCCGGGAATCGCCGTCTTCCAACGCACATTCTCGGTTTCGCTCCACTTGATCGGCGGCTCGGCAGTAGGCGCGACGCCATTGCCGAGCGGACCGCGCCATTGCAGCCATTGATGATCGCCCGCGAAAGCGCTGGCGGAGAGGCACAGCAGAGGCAGGGCAAAGGAGAAAGCAGGCACGGTTTTCATGGGGAACGATGTGGGCGTAAAGTGGTGGTGTGGTCGAACGAGTGAGTCTGTCTCTTCAATCCCTCAAGCTGCTCCGGAATTAGGCGCGCAGCTTGACCAGCAGATCGCTGGCGTCCACCGAATCGCCCACGGCCACCAGCAACTCGGCGACCACGCCATCTTGTTGGGCGTAAATCGTGGTCTGCATCTTCATCGCTTCCAGGGTGACCAGCTTGTCGCCTTTGCCCACTTTGCTCCCGAGGCTGGTGGAAAGTGCGGTGACCATTCCGGGGATTGGTGCGCCGAGTTGCAGGGGGTCCGCCGCATCCGCTTTCACGCGCGACTTGGTCTTCGGCGCGACCGCTTTGTCCGCAACCAAAGCCTCCCGCGGCATCCCGTTGAGTTCATAGCTGACGATTCGCCGGCCTTCTTTATCCGCGGCGCCGACGTTGATCAGCTTGATGAACAGCACCTTTCCTTCCTCGATCGAAACGCTGATTTCTTCCCCAGGATTCAGCCCGTAAAAGAACGCCGGCGTCGGCAGCCCGCTGACATCGCCGAACTCACGCTGAAACTTCGCAAAATCCGCGAAGACACTCGGATACATCAGGTGGGAAAAGAGATCGTCTTCGCTCGGCTCCCGCCGGGTCTTGGTCGCGACCTCGGACTTCATCTCGCGCAGCTTCACGGGCGCAGGTTTGGTCCGCTTCGCTCGCGCCGTGCCGAGCACCGCTTTCACCACCGCCGGTGGCCAGCCGCCCATCGGTTCACCGAGGCCGCCGCTGAGCATATCCAGCACGCTTTCCGGCCAGCTCGTGCCGGGCGGAAGATTCACCACGTCGGCCGGTTTGATCCCGCGGGTGAAAAGAAACAACGCCATGTCGCCGACGACTTTTGAGCTCGGCGTCACCTTCACGATATCGCCGAAGAGATCGTTTACTTCCCGATAAGTCCGCGCGATTTCCGGCCAGCGATTGCCCAAACCCATCGCGGCGGCTTGTTCCTTGAGATTGGTGAACTGCCCGCCCGGCATTTCGTGCAGATAGACTTCCGCGCTGCCTGCTTTCGGTGCGGTATCGAATGGGGAGTAAAAGGTGCGGACCTGTTCCCAGTAGTCGCTGAATTCATTCAGCGTCGGCAAATCCAGCCCGGTTTCGCGCGGCGTGTGCTGGAGCGCCGCGACGATGGAGTTCAGGTTTGGTTGCGAAGTGGAACCGCTCATCGAGGCGATCGCGAGATCCACCACATCGCAACCGGCATCCGCAGCGCGGAGGATCGAGCCGGCATTGATCCCGCTGGTGTCATGCGTGTGGAAGTGAATCGGCAGCCCGATTTCTTCCTTCAGCGCCTTCACCAACGCCTGCGCGGCGTACGGCCGGCACAAGCCAGCCATGTCCTTGATCGCCAGAAAGTGCGCGCCCATTTGCTCCAGTTCCTTCGCCAGGCCGACGTAATACTTCAGCGAATACTTCGTCCGCTCCGGATCGAGGATGTCGCCGGTGTAGCAAATTGCGGCTTCGCAAATGCCGTGCGTTTCCTGCACCGCTTCCATCGCGGCGCGCATGTTCTTCAGGTCATTTAGCGAATCGAAAACGCGGAAAATATCCATGCCTGTCTCGGCGGCATGCTTGACGAAACCGGCGACCACATTGCTCGGATAACTGGTGTAGCCGACGGCGTTTGCTCCGCGCAGGAGCATCTGGAAACAAATGTTCGGCACGCGCTCCCGGAGCAAACGCAGGCGCTGCCACGGATCTTCGTTGAGGAAGCGCATCGCCGTGTCGAACGTCGCGCCGCCCCACATTTCCAGCGAGAAAAGTCCCGGCGTCCGCCGTGCCACGGCCTCGGCGATTTCCGCCATGTCGAGCGTCCGCACGCGCGTGGCCATCAGCGATTGATGCGCATCGCGGAAGGTCGTGTCGGTGATCAGCAGCCGCTTTTGCTTGAGCGTCCACTCGGCGAATTTCTTCGGTCCGAGTTCGAGCAGCAACTGGCGCGTGCCGGCCGCTGGGGCTTGTTTTCGATCCCAGCTGGGTAAAGGCGCAGCCTCCAGCGGCGCCGGCGGCTTGTAGCCCTTTGCGTGCGGGTTTCCGTTCACGATCACGTTCCCGAGGAAGGCCAGGAGCTTGGTTGCGCGATCGCGGCGCGGCTTGAACTCGAAGAGCTGCGGGGACCGATCGATCATCGTCGTCGTCGCCTGACCGGTCCGGAATTCCGGGAAATGAATCACGTTCTCCAGGAACGGAATGTTCGTCTTCACTCCGCGGATCCGGAACTCGCGCAGTGCGCGATCCATGCGATCCAGCGCCATCTCGAAGGTCTGTCCACTCGCCGTGACCTTCACCAGCAGCGAGTCGTAAAACGGCGTGATCACCGCGCCCGCGTCGCCCATGCCGGCGTCGAGCCGAATGCCAAAACCTTCCGCCGGGCGAAACGTCAAAATCTTCCCGTAGTTGGGAGTGAATTTATTCTCCGGATCTTCCGTGGTCATGCGGCACTGCACCGCGAAACCGAGCCGCGGTACCGCGTCCTGCGCCGGCAGCGCGAGCTCGGCCCCATGCAGCTCCGCGCCTTGTGCAATCAGGATCTGCGAGCGGACGAGATCGATCCCGGTGATCTGTTCCGTGACCGTGTGTTCGACTTGAATCCGCGGATTCATCTCGATGAAAAACCAATCCTTGGTGTCGAGATCGTAAAGGAACTCGATGGTTCCCGCGTTGTCGTAACCGATCTCCTGCGCGATCCGCACCGAAGCCTCGCAAAGCTCCCGACGCACGCCTTCATCCAGCCCGACGGACGGCGCAATCTCGATCACTTTTTGGTGCCGTCGCTGCACGGAACAATCGCGCTCGTGCAGATGCAGCACGTGCCCGTGCCGGTCGCCGAGCACCTGCACTTCGATGTGTTTTGCTCGCGGAATGTATTTCTCCAGGAACACCGCCGCATTGCCGAAAGCCCGCTCGGCTTCGCCTTGCGCTTCGTCCAGCAGCGAGTCGAGATCGCCGGCTTTGTGCACCACGCGCATCCCGCGTCCGCCTCCACCGAAAGCTGCCTTGATAATCAGTGGGAATCCAATGTTCGCCGCGACCTTCAGCGCGACGGCGCGATCACTTACCGGATCTTCGGTTCCGGGCAAAGTCGGCACCTTCAGCTTCTGCGTCAGCGCTCGCGCCGCGACCTTGTCGCCCATCAGTTCCAGCAGCTCCGCTTTCGGTCCCACAAACT
>DASVRR010000056.1:0-2505 GCA_036388515.1 Chthoniobacteraceae bacterium
AGAACCAGTTGAATCAAGGTTGTCGCGCCGCTGCGATCGCCAATCTTGTAGAGAGTATTCGCCGCACCGTAGCGGATGAAGGGTTCCGGGTGATCGAGATACTTCTTTGCAATCCGGATCGCCTCATCGCGTGGCACCGACAGATCCAGCAGCTCATTGAACATCCGCAGCCACTCTTCGCGATCACCACTCGTGATATAGCGCGCAATGCGTCTCTCCACTACTCTGGCGTGACCTTTGTTTGAGGGATAGATGATCTGCACCTCCTCTTCTTTCGCTGCCCCGGGGAAGAGTGCCCTCGACAGGATGTTACCCCCTTCCGTTCCTGCCATCCCCTTATCACGCGAGGCTGCAGCAAAAGCTTTGGCGCTGGACGGCAGGGTGATCTCCGAGGCTTGTCTCACCAGCACCCAGGCGAGAACCGCCAGCCCTGCCAAGCCGAGCGCAGAAATGATGATCCTGGTCATTGGGTCGATGGTCTAAATTGCGGAACCAGCGCGCCAAAGCTGAGTCTGATTCGAAAGCGGATCAACTGCGGAAAAGCTGCCGCTCGAGACTACAGGGAAGGTTGCAGGAATCTTCAGCAGACGCGCGAGAGTTCTGTTCAACCGCTCCGGGAGTCGGAGCTGCTTGGACTTGAAACGGCGAGACTTCTTCCTCTCGAAGTCAGCTCGGTGAATGGAGCCGAGCGGTGCGTCTGCTTTACCAGAGACCTGCGCGGGCCGGGAAAGATGCTAACAAACGCGCGCTTTGCTGGATGTTGGCTTGCAAGTCGTTCCTCCACGCTTCTACTTTTCCCCCGCCGTGTCTCTTCTCCCCCGCGCCCTGGCTGTCTTCTGCACTCTCGTCTTCACTCTGCCAGGATGGGCGGAAGTGACGGTCAAAGAACTTCCGGATCGAGTCCGGATCGAGCTGGATGGGAAGCTTTTCACCGAGCTGAGATTTAGCGGGGCTCAGCACAGCTATCTCTGGCCTTTGCTGGGACCGGATGGAGCGAAGCTGACCCGGAGCTGGCCGATGGAAGAGGCGCCCGGCGAGGAGCACGATCACGTGCATCACCGCTCGGTTTGGTTCGGACATGGGCTGGTGAATGGCGTGGATTTTTGGACCGAAGACGCCACGCACGGCACGAAGAAGCCGAAGCATCCGGTGGGGACGATCGTCCACGAGAAGATCCTCACGGCCAAAGGCGGCGCGAGTGAAGGAGTGGTGGCGGCTTCGCAAAGGTGGGTCGCTCCCGATGGCGCCGTGCCGATCACAAGCATCCAGACGGTCCGCGTCCTGCAGACGCCGCCGGAGGAACGGCTCTTCGATTTCCAGGTGCAGATGACGGCGGGAACCAAGGACGTGCTTTTCGGTGACACAAAGGAGGGAACATTCGCTATGCGGATCGCGGAATCGATGAGGCTGAAGCAGGCGAAGAATCAGCCGGGCAAAGGTCAGATCGTGAACAGCGAAGGTCTGACGGACGCAAAAGCGTGGGGCGCCGCAGCAAAATGGGTCGCCATGAGCGGCCCGATCGACGGCAAGCCTTACACGATCGCGGTCTTCGATCATCCGGCGAATCTGCGCCACCCGACCCGCTGGCATGCCCGCGATTACGGTCTCTTTGCCGCGAACCCATTTTGCGTGAAGGAGATGGATCTTTCTAAAAAGCATCCGGAAGGCGCGGGCGACTTCACGCTCGCCGCAGGGAAGGACCTCACCCTGCGGTATCGCGTTTTTGTCCACACCGGCGCTCCCAATTCCACCCTGATCAACGAGCGCTTTGCTCAATTTGCCAAAGACACTCAGCCGCTTTCCAACTCCCCCAAGCCATGAACTCACGAATCAATCGCCGTTCCTTCCTCAAGTCCACGCTCGCCGCCTCGGCCGCATTGTCGCTGCCCGCGCGCGTCCGCGCCGCAGCGGAAGGCGCAAACTCCGACATTCGGATTGCGGTGATCGGCTTCAACAGCCGCGGGCAGGATCACATCAAGAATTACCAGGGGATGAAAGGCGTGCGGATCGTCGCCCTTTGCGATACCGACTCAAACGTGCTGGAGAAGAGCGCGGCGGCGCTTCGCGGCAAGAGTATCCAAGTCCAGACTTACTCTGACATCCGGAAGCTGCTGGAGAGCAAAGAGATCGACGCCGTCTCGATCGCCACGCCAAACCACTGGCATTCTCTGGGAGCCATCTGGGCCTGCCAGGCGGGGAAGGATGTCTATGTGGAGAAACCCGTCTCGCACAATGTCTGGGAAGGTCGCCAGCTGGTGAAGGCGGCGGACGTTCACCAGCGGATTGTGCAAATGGGCGTGCAAAGTCGTTCCGGCGCCGGTCTGGCGGAAGCGCTCGAGTGGGTGAAATCCGCGCCGCTGGGCAAACTCAAGTTTGCGCGCGGGCTTTGCTACAAGCCGCGGCCGAGCATCGGGAAGACGACCGGCGATCAGCCGATCCCGAGTTCGGTGGACTACGATCTCTGGTCAGGCCCCGCGCCAGTGGTGCCGCCGCTGCGAAACGGAA
>DASVRR010000057.1:0-14165 GCA_036388515.1 Chthoniobacteraceae bacterium
CCCTGCCTGATCGGTTGCTTCCTTGGGTACCTCACATCCAGAAGATGGGCAAAAAAATCGAGAGGGCGGGCTTCCGCCGAGTGATGACTCTCTGGTCATCATTTACTCGGCTGAAGTCCCGCCCTCCCGGAACCACCACCATGAACTAAATACGTCTACCGGATCACCGGCGAGGTGCGCACGCCGTAGCGATGCGGATCGACCGACAGCGCCATGAGCACACGCTCGGCGGCATTCTTGTAATCAAAAGGAGTCGCGTAACCGAGACCCGGCGCGTAGATGGATCCGAGGTGACCGGTGAGACGGCTTCCGCCGGCGAGATCGAATTCGTAGATCACTGGACCGTGCTGCCCGTTGACTCGGGTCGAGACCGTGGAAGCCACCTGTTTCTTCGTGTCGATCTCCACCTGCGCGGCATCCAGATCGGTCACCCGGACGTGAATGCGGACATGCGAGCGACCAGCGCCCGCGTTCCCAAACGGCGTGGCGCGCAGAGCTGGGCTGCCGGCGTGCACCCATTGGATGTCGCTCTCGACCAGCCAGCCGGTGGTCGGCACTTCGTCGTCCGCCACGATCATCGCGGGCGCCATCTTCTCGAGCTCTTCCTTCAGCGCTGCGGAATATTCCGCAGGAGCGAGCGAACGGCGGATCGGTTTCTCGCCGACGTGACCGTGGTTGCCTTTGAATTTCGCCTCATCGGCGATGTAGCTGCGGATGTAAATGGCCCGCGGTTTGGTGGCGCCGCTGGCGACGTCGGTGTGAGCGACTTTGACCGTGGCGCAGCCCGTGAGAGCGAGGGTGGCGGAGAGGGCGAGGAGGGCGTGTTTCATGGTGTTGGTTTTAAACGCGACCACCGCTGATGCAGCTTCCATGCCCGCGACTTCGCAGAGTTTTGCTCCGGAAGATTCCGCGGTGGGGAACAAATTGATTCCGCCGAAGTCCGTCCGGAGAGAAACTTTCCGAGCCTCGCAATCAGTGATCAAGTCGCGGCAGAACTTCCGGGGAGCCCACGCGTCCCGCGTGGTGGTCGCCGGCGTCTCGCCGCGACGCACTTCCGTGCAGCTCCTGGAGTCTCAAGCGGGTCGCTTCTCCGGGATGCTCGCGGAAGTTCGCACGGGCGGGGACGCCCGCGCCACCATGCGAGACGCATGGGCTCCCCGCTCCGGAAGCCGCTGCCGTAAAAAGTCCGCTCCGGATCAGCTCAATCCGTGCAACCAATCAGCGGCCGATCTATTGCCCCGGGAGCGAAATCCCGCGGACCTTTTTATAAAGCGAAACGGCGTAGCTGTCGGTCATTCCCGAGACAAAATCGATCATCCGGAGCAGCCGCTGGTACGGGTTCGGATCCGGTTCACGGCCGGGTCCGATGGATTGTTCCGGAACCAGGCGGAGCAGCTTGCGGCTGCGCGGCGACGCGTGTTTTCCCCGTCGCGCGACATCGCTGACCGCGGCGACAAAATCGTCCAGCAAACCGCCGAGCACGGCGAAACCGGCGGCCTCGATTTCCACTCCGCGCGGACTGTCGTAGATCGTTTCCACGGAACGTTGTTTGATGGCTTCCAGCGCCGCACCGCAGGCGATTCGATCGATCAGCGGCTCGTCGAAAGTGCCGTCCAAAATCCCGGCTTCGTTCTCCAGGAATTGTTCCGCAGTTTGCTGGACGGCGGCGCCAATCGCCAACGCTCGTAGGAATTCGATGCGTTCCTTGGGATCCCGCATCTTCTCCGCACGACCGCGCACGGTTTCGTCCCCAATCACCGCGACGAAGCTGTCCTGCACCTCATCGAAGCTCAAAAATCCCAGCCGAAAGCCGTCCTCGAAATCGACCAGCCGATAGCAAATGTCGTCCGCTGCTTCGACGAGAAACGCCAGCGGATGACGCGCCCACCAGGCGTGGAGCGGCGCGCGCCGGATCAAGCCGCAGCGGTCTGCCACTTCGGTGAAAAATTCGCGCTCGCTCTGGAAGAAACCGAACTTCTTGGTGCTCGCACCTTCATGCGTGTGCGCACGATCCGGAACAAGCGCTTCGGTCGGATACTTGGTAAATGCGCCGAGCGTCGCGCAGGTCAGCCGCAGCCCGGGATTGTCCGGCATCTGCAAGCGCGTGATCAGCCGGAACCCTTGCGCGTTGCCTTCGAAGCGCGCGAGATCTTCCTGCTCGACCTTCCGCAGAGGCGTGCGCGCGTCGTGGGCGATCGGCGACTTTTCAAACCAGACGCGGATCGCGTCTTCCCCAGAATGCCCAAACGGCGGATTGCCGAGATCATGAGCCAGCGCCGCCGCCGAAACTACCGCGCCGAAATCGGACGGATGGAACCCAGGAAGCTCGCCACGTTCACAGATCGCGCTGCCGACAATTGTCCCCATTGAACGGCCAACACTCGCGACTTCGAGACTGTGCGTCAGCCGCGTGCGGACGTAATCATTATCCGAGAGCGGGAAGACCTGCGTCTTGTCCTGGAGCCGGCGGAAGGCGGACGAAAAAACCAGTCGATCCGAATCGCGCTGAAATGGCGAACGCTGCGGCTCGGCGCCCGGCCGTTGCGTGCTGCCGAGACGATCGGCGCAGAGAAGTTTAGTCCAGTCCATGATGATGAAGGGTGCGGGAAAACTCCTGCGCGCGGACGCTAATCAAGCCACGGTGCCGCGCCAATGACATTGTGGACGGCTGCGCGCGGAAGACGCGCTTTGGTGTCGCCAAAGTATGCCCGCAGATGATCCAGATTTCGGCAGATTGAGCGGACGGCAATTCTCAAAACATCTGCGGTAATCTGCAGATTCTCTCTTTTCTGTGCCGACTTTCTCTACGCCCGCTTTAGAAGTTCCGACCTTCATGCTCTCGCGCGTCGCTTTCTTCCCGCCAGAGAATTTGCGGAGTGGCGGATCCAGCAAACGGCGGCTGCGGATGCTTCCGGCGCAGCTGCTGTGCCTGCTCTGTTTTGCTGCAGGAATTTCAGTTGGTGCGGAACCTTTGGTGGCGGACGATCCGGCGATCGAGGAGGTGCGGTTGAAGATGTCAGGGTTCGTGAAGGAACGGCGTTGGAGTGAGGCGGTAAAAACGGGCGAGCGGCTCCGGGAACTGCGGCGGGCGAAGCTCGGTGAGGAGCATCCGGATACGGCGCTGGCGGACATCGCGCTCGGTGACGCGCGGATGGAACTGCGTGAGTGGGCGCAGGCTGAAGCGCACTTTGTCCGCGCTCTGGCGGTGCAGGAGAAAGTGCTGCCGGAAGGCGATCCGGAGCTGCGAACTTCGCTCACCCGGCTCGCGGCGGCGCTGAAGGAACAGCGGCGTTACGGCGAAGCGGAGCCGCTGCTCCGGCGGGCGCTGGAACTTCAGCTCCAGCATGCGGAATCAAAACACGACGACACCGCAGCCTACGCGCGGAACCTCGGCTGGATCCTTCGGCTGCAAGCGCGTTACGACGAAGCCTTGCCATGGTTTGAGCAAGCGCTGGCGATTCGACGGGAACTGCGCGGGCTTTCCGCCACTTCCACCCGCGCGAGTCTCCGGGAATTGGGTGAGTTGCACGAACTCCGGGGAGATCTCGGCGCGGCGGAAAAGTGCGCGCTGGAGCGGATCGCCGGTGTGGAAGAAGCGGTCGGTCTGGATGCGGCGCAATTTGCCGAAGCGCTGGCGGATCTCGGCGCACTCGAAGAGCGGCAGGCGCGACTTTCTCCAGCAAAACGGCGGTTTGAGCTGGCGGCCAAAATCCTCGCGGATGCTCCGCCGAGCGTGGAGTCGATTGCCGGCTGGCGAAGTTTGGCGCGGGCGCACGAAGCGGCGCGGCGCTGGCCCGAGATGCGCGAGGCTTTGGAAAAGGAGCTGGCGTTTCGCACGGAGCTGTTTGGTCCGGATGATCCGGGCACGATCGAGGCGGTTTCGCGCTCCGGCAGATTGTCGCTCGAAACCGGCGATCATCCGGCCGCCGCGCAATCCTTCGGCCGGCTGGTGGGCTGGTTTCAAAAGCATGCTCCCGGCGACCAGGCCGGCCTTTCCGAGGCGCTGCGGCAGCACGCGATTGCCACGTTTCGCGCGGGCGGAGCGAAAGAGGCGGCGCTGCTTTTCGAGCGATCCAAATCCTGGCACGAGACGACTTTCGGTCGGGAACACTTGGCGACTTTGTCCAGCGGTTACGATCTCTGGACCTTCCAGGCAAATAGCGGCCGGCTTCTCGCGGCGCTGAAAACTGCACGTGAGGTGATCTCGCGCTCGGAGCGGCTGCTCGGGAAAGAAGCGCCGCAGACGCTGGCGGCGCTGGATCGGCTGGCGCAACTTCATTCCCAGCTCGAGCAGCGCGCGGAAGCATCCGCAGTTTATCGCCGGGTTTTAGCCGGAACGCGGAAGCATTTCGGAGCCGACTCCACCGAACACTTTTCAGCGCTGCGCAAGTTGGCGGATTGGCTGGAGGAGCACGGCGACTTTTCCACAGCGACTCCGCTGCGAGCGGAACAAGCGAGCCTGGCGATGAGGAAGTTTGGCGCCAGCCATGAAGAGACGGCCGCGGCTCATGGCGGTGTCGCGGTGAACGCGGCGCGAACGGAAAATATGCCGGCGGTGAGCGCCGCGTATGCCAATCAGCTGCAAGCCCTCGCCGCACTGCCGCCGGAGCCGCGGCACCAGGCGCAGGCGGACGAAACGGCGGCGCGGATCGTTCAGGCGCTGATCGCGCGCCGGAGCAAAGCGGCGGACCGGCGCGTGCTCGAGGGATTGCGGGAACTGGCGCGCGTGTCGTTCCAGCACGACGCGCGCGGCGCCGTGCTTTTCCTGACCGAAGCGGTGGCGATCAGCAGCGGAAGCCGTGGTGAAGCGACGCGGGAGACGGCGATGTTCCTCCGGATGCTCGCGCTGGCGCATGAGCGGCAAGGTCGGCTGGCGGAAGCGCGCGATGCGCTGGAGCGATCGTTGGAGGCGGAACAAACCGGCCGCTTCAACTCCGGCACGGCGGTGGTGAGCCATTGCTTTTTGGCGAGCCTCGCGCTGCGGCAAGGTGATCGCGCGGCTGCGGAGGAAGCGCTGGAGAAGGCGGCCGGTTTGCTCCAGGCGCGCGGCGGTCCGCTGGATCCGTTCGCCGGCGCAGCTCGGGCGGCGCTCGATTTTCTCCGCGCTCTTTAGCTGGACGCGGTTTCTTCCTGAGGATTCGGGGAAGAAAGGCGAGTCCGCTCGGGAGTGGCGGGCATTGCTCCGGATGAAGAGCCGGGCGAGCGCAGATGAACTGCATCCTGGCTGGGATCGCTGGGCTTGTCGTTGGCGCGGAAGATTTCTATCCTCCGCATCGATGAAAAAGTTCTCCCCGCTTCTGTTTCTTTTCCTCGCGGTCACCATGGCCGCCGGACTCGCGTGGCAGCATCGGGAGATCCGCGCTTTGCGCCAGCAGGCAGCAGAGTCCGAGCAACTCGCGGCGCAGGCGCGGGCTCGTGCGGAAGAAAATGCGGCCAGGATAGGGAGGCTTTCGGAGCAGCTCGCCAGCTACAAAGCCGAGCTGGTGACGGTGGAGGAACGCAACAAAACGCTCGCGGCCGGCGGCTCCGCGGAACGGGCTGCGGAAGCTGTTCCAGCGGGCGACTTGAAGCCGGAGGAAACGAAAGCAAAAGCGCCCGGGGATTTCATGAAGAGCGTGGCGAAAATGTACAGCGATCCGAAGATGAAGGAGATGATGAAATCCCAGCAGAAGGTGGGGATTAACATGATGTATTCAGGCCTGGCGAAGGAACTCGGCCTAGCTCCGGATGAAGCGCGGGAAGTGCTGGATCTGCTCGCAGAGCGGCAGGTGGAAACGATCACCAAAGTAATGGGCTCTGTTGGGAAGGAAGGCGAAGCGGCAGAAGCGCTGGTCTCAACGGCCGCGAAAGACAAGGAAGCAACCGAAGCTCACGAAGCTCAGTTGCGCCGGGTGCTCGGCGGGGAGCGTTACGCGCAATTCCAGGATTACGAGAAGACGCTGGGGGAAAGAATGGCGATTCGCGAGGTGAGCAATCAACTTGCCGCCGGCGGAACTCCGCTGGAGGAAGGCCAATCGAGCGGCTTGCTCCAGATCATGAAGGAAGAGCGGCTGCGGACCGTCGCGTCGCCGCTCGATGGACGGGATCGCAATCCGGCGAATCAGATCAAGGCGCTGCAATCCGAGGATGCGGTGAACCGCTGGGAACAATCGCAGCAGGACTTCAATCGGCGCGTGCTCGAACGCGCGCGGACGGTGCTCTCACCGGACCAGGTTTTGGCGCTGGAGGCGTCGCAGAAACAGCAGTTTCAGATGCAGCAGATGGGGATGAAAATGGGCCGCGAGATGATGGGCGGAAAGTAACCGCCACCGAAGCTGGCGCCCGCCGCTTTGCTTCCGGACGTTTGTTCCGCACCGGGCGCGCGGATTTTCTTCCGGAAGAAATCCCGCTACTCGCTCGCCGGCGGGCCGACGTAGATTCCGTCGTTCGGCCAATCCTTCTTGATGTAACCGGCCTCCATATTCACCGGGAGCACGTAGTTCCGCATCACGCGGACCGGAGCGAGGACGCGGACGGTCTGCACTTCCTCGATCGAGTCGGCGCCGTGGTTCTTGAGCAAGCTCGGGATCAACTGTTCCTGCACCGTCTGGACGATGTCGGTATCGCTCGCGCCATCGATGAAGAGGAGCATCGCGAGTTTGCCGTCGATTTCCGCGATGTGGCTTTCGAAGATGATCTCGGTGAAAACCGAGCGGACGGAAGGCTCGCGCTGGATGTCTTCCAGGAGCTGCCGGTAGGTGATGCCGATCCGGAACTTGATGATGTAAAGATGCCGCGCGCCAAACTGGCCAGTGCCGCGGATCGAAAGATCCAGATGCGTGAAGTAGCTGAGCACGCCGGCCTGCTCGAGCTTCTGGCGTTTGCGGCCGACGGTGCGGACATTGACTCCGGTCGCCTCGCCAATGCCATTGTCGCTTTCCCGCGGATCGCGAATGAGGTGCCGGGCGATCAGGCGTTCCTGCTCGTCCAACTCGCGCGGGGCATGGATATTGGGGCGCTGGGTCACGGAAGGGCCGAAGTTAGACAGCCATCGACGGCGTTGCGACAAAATTCTGTAGAAAGCCGCAGGTTTTTGTCTTGAATTGTGCGGGCCGGATCATAGCTTCGGCAGCCGGGATCTTCCCGGGAAATCTTTTATGCTGAACCAAGTCATTCTGGACCAAACGCAAGGCTGCCAGTCGCTTTACTCGGCGGACTTCGAGCACGACTCCTGCGGCGTCGGTTTTATCGCCCAAGTCAGCGGCAAACGGTCCAATGATGTCCTCAGGTATGCGCTGACTTCGCTTTGCAATCTGGCGCACCGCGGCGCGGTGGATGCCGACATGAAAACCGGCGATGGCGCCGGAGTTTCCACGCAGATTCCCTACAAACTTTTCGCGCCGGAAGTGCAGAAGCTCGGGCACAAACTCTACCAGGAGTCCGACCTCGCGGTGGGGATGATTTTCCTCCCGCACGACAATGCCTACGCGCAAGCCCGGGCGAAAGGGATTGTGGAAGAGGTGATCGAAAAGCGCGGCTTGTTCCTCTTCGGTTGGCGCGAGGTGCCGATCAATATCCGCGTGCTCGGGCAGAAAGCCGCGTCCACTTTGCCGCGGATCGAGCAAGTGCTGATCGGCCGCCCTCACGGTTTGGGAGACGACGAATACGAGCGCTTTCTCTTCCTTGCGCGGAACGAAATCGAGAAGCGCGCGGCGGACGATCAGATCAAGCACTTCTACATCCCGTCGTTTTCGCACCGGACGATCGCCTACAAAGGCCTGCTGATGTCGCCGTCGCTGGAGAGGTTTTACCGCGATCTGCACAACCCCGCTTACGAGACGGCGCTGGCGGTTTATCACTCGCGCTATTCCACGAACACCTTCCCGACTTGGCCGCTCGGGCATCCTTTCCGGATGCTCGCGCACAATGGCGAGATCAACACGCGGCGCGGCAACGTCAATTGGATGCACGCGCGCGAGGCGGAACTGGAGGCGGATTTTTGGGGCACGGATATCGAGTTGCTCAAGCCAATCATTCAGCCCGGCGGCAGCGATTCGGCCGAGCTGGATAATGCGCTCGAAGCGCTCGTGATGTCCGGCCGCTCGATCCTCCACGCGATGACGATGCTGGTTTCGCCGGCCTGGCGGAATGACAAGGACATGTCGCCCGAGCTGCGCGCCTTTTACGAATATCACCGCTGCTTCAACGAACCGTGGGATGGGCCGGCGGCGCTTTGCTTCACCGACGGCATCACGGTCGGGGCTTGTCTCGATCGCAATGGTTTGCGTCCGGCGCGCTACAAGCTGACCGACGACGGGATCTTCAGCATCGGCTCGGAAGTCGGGACGATCGTCTTCGACGACGCGCATGTCGTGGAAAAAGGACGTCTCGCGCCCGGCGAGATGATCGCCATCGATACTGCCTCCGGAACACTCCTGCGCGACGCCGAAATCAAAGCGAAGCTCGCGGCGCGCAAACCGTACGGCGTCTGGCTCGACCAACATCTCATGCGGCTGGAAAAGCTTGTGACTCCGCCGCTTGGCGAACCCGCCGAACCGCTCGACATCCTGACGCTGGCGCAACGCCAACTCGCGTTTGGTTTCACCTCGGAAGAGCTCGAGATGATCATCAAACCGATGGTCAAGGATGCCGCCGAAGGGATCGGCTCGATGGGCGACGACGTGCCGCTCGCGGTGCTCTCGCTGCAGCCGCGGCTGCTCTACACTTACTTCAAGCAGCTCTTCGCGCAGGTCACCAATCCGCCGATCGATCCGATCCGCGAGAAGCTCGTGATGTCCGTGCACACCACGCTCGGCTGGCGCCGCAACTTGCTTGCGGAAACTCCGCAGCACGCCTGCCTGATCATGGCGGAGTCGCCGATCCTGCTGGAACACGAACTCGCCACCTTGCGGCAACTTGAGGACCAAGGGCACACTGCGTTTGCCGTCGATTGCACCTGGCCGCTGAGCGAAGGCGAAACCGGTTTGCAACGCGCGATCGACCGCATCTGCGACGCCGCGGAGCTGGGCGTGAGCCAAGGCGCGCGGCTGATCATCCTGAGCGATCGCGCGGTGGATCATGCGCGTGTGCCGGTGCCCATGTTGCTCGCTGTGGGCGCGGTGCATCATCACTTGATCCGGGTCGGCAAGCGGATGAAAGCGTCGCTGATCTGCGAGAGCGGCGAAGCGCGTGATGTGCATCAAATCGCCTGTCTGATCGGCTATGGCGCGAGCGCGGTTTGTCCGTATCTCGCGCTCGATTCCGCGCGTGAAATCGTCGGGCAGATCAAAGTCACGGCGCAACAGGCGGTGGTGAAAGCGGGAGACGATCCCGCCAAGCTGGCCAAGGCCCGCGCGGCGCTCCTGGAGGCGGAAGCTCTGACCTACGCAAAGGCGTTGAGCAACTTCCGCACGGCGCTCGAAGGCGGCATCCTGAAGATCATGTCGAAGATGGGGATCAGTGTGCTGGCGAGTTACTTCGGCGCGCAGATTTTCGAGGCGATCGGGATCGGCGACGAAGTTTTGCAGAAGGCGTTCAAAGGCACCGCTTCGCAGGTCGGCGGAATCGGTTATCTGGAAATTGCGCGCGAATCGCTCCAGCGCCACGAGCGCGGTTATTCCACAGTCCCCGCCGAACCGCCGACCGACAAAGGCCCGGCGCTGGATGATCCCGGCTACTATCGTTTTCGTCGCAATGGGGAACGTCACGCGGTCACGCCGCCGGTCATCCAGTCGTTCCACAAATTCGTGAAGAGCGGCAATGCGGAAGAGTACCGGAAATACGTCGCGGAAGTCCGCGCGCAGCAGCCGATTTCCTTTAAGGATATGATGGAACTCGTGCCGAAAAGCGCGCCGATTCCGCTGGATGAAGTGGAGCCGGCGGAAGACATCCGCACGCGCTTCACCAGCGCCGGCATGTCGCTCGGCGCGCTCAGCCCGGAGGCGCACGAGACGCTCGCGATTGCGATGAACCGCATCGGCGGGAAATCGAATTCCGGCGAAGGCGGGGAAGATCCGGAGCGGTTTAAGCGCCTGCCAAACGGCGATCTCGCGAACTCGGCGATCAAGCAAGTGGCGAGCGGAAGGTTCGGCGTGACCGCGGCTTATCTGGCCAGTGCGAAAGAGATCGAGATCAAGATGGCGCAAGGCGCGAAGCCGGGAGAAGGCGGGCAACTTCCCGGCCACAAAGTCAGCACGATCATCGCCAAACTGCGTCACACCACGCCCGGCGTGATGCTCATTTCGCCGCCGCCGCATCACGACATTTACTCGATCGAAGATCTGGCGCAGCTCATCCACGACCTCAAGGAAGTAAACCCGCGCGCGAAGGTCTGCGTGAAGCTGGTTTCCGAAGCCGGCGTCGGCACGGTCGCTGCCGGCGTCGCCAAGGCGCACGCAGACATCGTGCTCGTTTCCGGACACGATGGCGGCACCGGAGCTTCCCCGCTTTCCTCCATCAAAAACGCCGGGACACCTTGGGAACTCGGTGTCGCCGAGACCCAGCAAACCCTGGTGCGGAATAATCTCCGCAGCCGCATCGTTCTCCGGACGGACGGCGGCATGCGGACCGGAATCGACATCGTCACTGCGGCAATTCTCGGCGCGGAAGAATACAACTTCGGGACGACTGCGCTGATCGCCACCGGTTGCGTCTATGTGCGCCAGTGTCATCTCAATACCTGCCCAGTCGGCATCGCCACTCAGGATGAAAAGCTGCGCGCCAAGTACAAAGGCACGCCGGAAATGGTCGTGAACTTCTTCAACGCCGTCGCGGAAGAAGTGCGCGAGATTCTCGCCAGCCTCGGCGTGCGCAAGCTGACCGACATCATTGGACGTCCGGAGTTCCTCAAGCAGCGGCACGTTCCGAATCATCCGAAGGCGAACACGCTCGATTTCTCTCGCCTGCTCGCCATCACTCCGGACCACGAAGATTCCTCCCGTTATTGCACCCGCAGCCGCAACGATGGACAGCACGAGCGCCCGCTCGACGACATCATCCTGCAGGACGCCAAGGATGCGATCACGGAGCAACAGCCGCTCTCGCTGAGCTACAAAATCAGCAACGTAAACCGCAGTGTCGGGGGGAAAGTTTCCGGCGAGATCGGCTATCAATACGGCAAGGAAGGACTGCCGGAAGGAACGCTCGAACTGAAGCTGGAGGGCAGCGCGGGACAAAGCTTCGGAGTTTTCCTTGCGTCCGGTTTGCGCCTCGTGCTGGAAGGCGAAGCGAACGATTACGTGGGCAAGGGGATGAGCGGCGGCGAGATCATCGTCAAGCCGCCGGGCCGTCGCGCGTTTGTTCCCCATCTGAACTCGATCGTCGGGAATACCTGCATCTACGGAGCCACCGGCGGCGTTTTGCTGGCAAATGGCCGCGCGGGGGAACGCTTCGCGGTCCGGAACTCCGGAGCAATCGCGGTCGTGGAAGGAATCGGCGATCACGGCTGCGAATACATGACCGGCGGCACGGTCGTGGTCCTCGGAACCACGGGGAAGAACTTCGGCGCCGGAATGACCGGCGGTCAGGCCTTCGTCCTCGATCTGGAGGAACGTTTCGCGGACCTCTACAATCCGGGTTTGGTGTCGATCGAACGCCTCAGCGAAGAAGATCGCGTGATCCTCCAGCAGCTCGTCTATCGCCATCTCGAGGCGACCGAAAGCGAGCGCGCCAAAGAGATCCTGGGGGATTGGCCGAAGTTTGCCGGTTCGTTTTGGAAGGTGCAGCCAAAAGCCGCTGCTCCCGTCTTCAATCCCGCGCAAGCCGCGCAGCCGGAGCCGGCGGCGAAGCCGTAACGACGGCCTGAGCGTTCGCAGACGGGATGAACACCTTGGCTGATCCGGCGGAGTCCGGGACGTTCCGATCAGCCTAAATTCCGGAACAGGTCCACGAAAGACACCAAAAACACGAATGGAACTTCCTGTGCCGGCGAGCTCAGCCAAAAGGTGAACGGCTGCAACGCGCAGTTCCCTTCTTTTCCGGTGTTTTAGTGTCTTTCGTGGATTCTCCCCCTTCCTTCTACGTTGATGGCTGGATCGTCTTCCTGATGCGGAGCGGGGCCGAAATCCGTTTTGCGGTCTCGGAGAACCCGCGGCTCGCAGGCGGCACGGCTTCGCAACTGAACCACATCGAGATTTCGCCTTTCGGCCTGCATTGGCCTGAACTGGACGAGGATCTCTCGTTTCAGGGGATCGCCCAGGGAGACTATGGACAATCGTCAGGACCGGCGCAGTCTTCGGTAGAGCGCCGCGGTTGCATCGAGCAAGCCGCGCACATTATCCCAGCGGCGGAGCGCCACGTCCGCGAGGAAAACGACAAGTAGCAGACGCAGCAGCGCGGGAGTGAAATCGACCAGTTGCCCACGAGCCGCGCGCATCGGCGGGAGCTTCGTCACGCCGGCACCGAGCAAGGTGCCGCCGGTCACTGCGGCGGCACGTTCGAGCAGCGCGGTGTTCACCCGGCCGGTGGCGGTTTCCGTCGAGACATTCCGGACCAGGCCGCCGGAAACCATCTGCGCTCCGCTGCGCGCGCGGACCAGATAAACGCCCGCTTCGCCGAGCTGAAACTCTCCGGCGTAACGGCCGGAGGCGATTTGCTCGAGCGGCTTCGTGGCGACCGGCTGCAGCGCGGAACCCACTGCGCCGGGAGCAAGAAACGAAATCTCCGCTTCGATTTGCGCGTCATTGCGGAAGTGCGCGGCGTCTTCCAGCGTCTCGACGATCAATCGCGCGCGGTCGCCTTTGGTCTCGATCCGCAAATCCATTTCGCCGCTCTGCGTGTCGCGTGCGGTTTCCCTTAGCACCTGACTCCAAAACTGGCTGTAGCCCGCCCAGCCGGTGATCCAGAGCGACGCCCAGCGCGACTTACAATCCGAGGTGAACGCCGTCACTTTCCCCAGACCGAAACGCCAGTGGGCGAGCAGCGGATCGTTGAGATCCGTGACCAGCGGAAACTGCGCGGTCGCTTTCCGCGTGGTCTTCACGTAGCCGAGCAAAGCCGGCGCTTGCGCGGCATCCCAATCCTTCAGCATCGCGTGCCGCTCGATCGCACGCGGCGTGAACTGCTCTTCGCGGACCAGCCGGCCCATGTGCTTCATTGCGTCCTGGGTGAAGATGCGGGTGATCGCCGCCGGATCGACGTTCGCGTAGCATTGTCCGCCGCCTGCGGCCGCCATCGCCTGGAGCAAACGGATATCCGCATCGCCTCCGACGCCGACCGTCGAGACGGTCACGCCTTCCGCCTTGAGTTGCGCGGAAAGCGCCTCGTATCCGGAACCCTGGCTCTGCCCGTCGGTGAGCACGATCATGTGCTTCACCTTTGCTTTCACGCCGCTGAGGCCTTGCTGCGCCCGGATCATCCCGGGATGAATGTTGGTTCCGCCTTGCGAGTTGATCGTCGCGATCTGGCTCGCGATCGCGCCGCCGTCTCCGCGTTTGGTCATCGGCACGACCGTGTGCGCGTCGGAGTCGAAAGCCACGACCATCACGTGATCCTGCTTGGCCAGCAGCTCCACCGTTGCCGTGGCGGCGGATTTGCAGAGCTCCAGCTTTTCTCCGGACATCGAACCGGAGCGATCGATGACCATCGCGAGCGCCACGCTCTGCCGTTCTTCCTCATCTGGCGCGCGGATTTTCACCGGGAGCAAATCCTCGATTGGCGTGCGGTAATATCCGCCGACACCGAACGAATTGGGGCCGCCGATCATCACCAGGCCGCCGCCGAGTTTCTCCACATAGTCGCGGAGCAAAGTCATCGTTCTTTCCCCGAGCAAATGCGCGGAGAGATCGGAGAGAATCACCGCGTCGAAGCCGTTCAATTCCTGGAGGGATTCGGGAAGAGACTTGGGCGGGCGTGTCTGCAGCCGCAAGCCTTCCCGGGCCATTGCTTCCACGAGATAGTGCGCCTCGCCTTCCTCGCCTTCCACGTAGAGCAGCAGCGGCCGGCCTTGCACCTCCACGAGCGCCAGCGCCTCGTTGTTTGCCGGCACGCCGTCGCCGGCAAAGCCTTCGAGTTGCACCCGATAGCTGTAGAGATTGCGTTGCTCCGGAGTGCGGCGGAAGACCACGGTTTGCGCCTGGCCGACTTCCATCCGGACGCGTTGCGTTTCCACTTCGATCCCATTTTCGAAGAGCCGCGCGGAACCTTCCCCAGCGAGCGAACTCTCGATCTGCGCCGCCAGTTCCACCGTC
>DASVRR010000058.1:0-2767 GCA_036388515.1 Chthoniobacteraceae bacterium
GCGACTTTCCCGTGGATTCCGTAAACGTGACCATTCGAATAAATCGGTGAATTGATCTGCGCTTCGAGGTTCTTGTTGCGCCACTTCTCGACCGCTTTGCCGCCGCTGATCTCCACCAGCGCGCAGCCGCTGCCGTATCCGGACGCAATGAAAATCCGGTCGCCAACAATCAGCGGTGTGGCGGCATTTACCTCGTAGCTGGTCTTCCAGGGAGAACGCCAAAGTTCTTTCCCGTCTTTCAGATCCAAGCCCACCAGATGAGTTCCCTTGAACATCACCACCGTCCGTTTGCCGCCCAAGTTTGCCACCACCGGCGTCGCGTATCCCGCCGGATCGTCCCCGGACTTCCAGACCAAATCTCCGGTCGTCTTATTCAGCGCCACGGTCGAGGCGTCTTTTCCACCGACATCGAGCAACACGAGATTCCCCTCGATCGTCGCCGACCCGGCAAACCCCCATTGCGGACGCTTCCCGCCAAAATCTTTCTGGTAATGCTTATACCAGATCTTCCGTCCGGTCGCCGCATCGAGGCAGAAAAGGTCGCCTTGGTGGCTGACGGTATAAACGTGATTGCCGTCGATGGTTGGCGTGGCCGCCGTGCCGCCCTCAAACATCCGCTTATCCAGGTCCAGCGGATATTCATGCTTCCAGTTTTGCTTCCCGGACTTTGCGTCAAAGCAAACCACCACGTCTTTGCCGCCGACATTCCCCATGGTGAAGGCGCGATCACCGGCCACCGTCACCGCCGAGGTGCCGACGCCGACGTTTGCCTTCCAGAGGACCTTTGGGCCTTCCGGAGGAAACTGGCTGGCAATCTTTTCGCTGGAAACTCCGAGCTGTGTAGGGCCGCGATAATTCGGCCAATCAGCCGCGGCAAAGGTCGGCAGGAGAGCGAATCCAGCGGCTGCGAGCAATGCCGCGCGACGAGGATTCCAACAGGCGGGGAAGAACGGGCCAGTCATAGAGTGCATGGGTAAAGGATACGTTTCGGAGTGTCAAATCGTGGCAGCGGCAGCTTCGGTTTAGCGCTGGCACTTCGGACACCAGCGAGTCGTTCTTCCGCCGACGGTGGCGGTTTTTAGTTTCGCCTGGCAACGCGGACAGCGCCCCGTGGCTTTCCAGCGGACATGATAGAACCAGCCCGCCGGCGGATCGGAGAAATCCACTCCGACGGTCTCCATTGCTGCCTGACAAACCTTCCGCGTCTCGCGCCAAAGCACGTCCGCTCGAGCTTTCGTAAAAGTTCCGCAGAGCTTTCGCGGATCAATCTTCGCCTGCCAGAGAATCTCGTCGGCCATCCAGTTTCCGATTCCCGGAAATCGGGTTTGCACCAACAGAGCCGCCTTCACTGCGAGCCGCGCACGTTTCCGGAGGAAGTCGCGGACGAGTTCTTCGGTGAACTCCGGAGAAGTCACGGCTGGCGGCAAATCGGTCCACCAAGCCGGCGGCTGAGCGCCTTGGTGAAAGCGCACGCGGCCGAAAAGCCGCGCATCGGCCAGCACGAGCGCCTGCGTTTTCTGGAACAAAACCAGGTGATCGTGTTTCGCCGGAATGAAATCCTTTTCCTCAACGCGCAACCGGCCGGTCATCCCGAGGTGGACGCCCAGCCAGTTTCCTCCGGAAAAGCGGAAGAGCATCTGCTTCGCCCGAGCCTCCGAACCGAGCAACTTCGCTCCGCTGAGCGCGCCAGCCAGAGCGGCGGTGTCTTCCCCGCGGAAGATCCGCTTTTCCGCGTGAACCGCCACGCGCTCAATCCGGCGGCGCAGCCCGGCATCCCACAGCTTCCGGTAGTATTCGACCTCGGCGAGCTCAGGCATCCGGAAGATTTACGCCTGAGCAGAAACGCCAGGCTATTCGTCGCTGCTCCGTCCGCCGAACAACAGCGGCGCGAGGTAATACAGCAGATAAGCCAGCGAAGTGATGAACGCCGCCACGTAAGTCCAGGCAGCAGCATCCAGCGTCTTCCGGACGCCGATCATCTCTTCGTCCGTGCCGATGAAACCCATCCCGGAGAGGATCTTTTTCGCCCGACTGGAGGCGTCAAACTCGACCGGCAACGTGATCAGATTGAAGATCATGATGATTCCCCAACCCGCCGCCATGAGGAGCGTCCCGGTGTAAAGCGAGACGGCTTGCGTGAAGATAAAAACCATCGGCAACCACGTGACGATGTGGTTGGCGAAGTTCGTCGCGCCGACGGAAGCCATTCGCCATTTCAGCGGCGCGTATGCGATCTGATGCTGGATGGCGTGCCCGCACTCGTGAGCGGCAACGCCGAGCGCAGCGAGGGAATTGCCGTAGTAGTTGTCTTCCGAAAGCACGAGGCGTTTATTCATCGGATCGTAGTGATCGCCGAGGAATTCATTGTGGGGAATAATCTCGACGTCGTGGATTCCCGCACGATCCAGAATCGCCGCGGCGACCTCGGCGCCGGTGGCTCCGGAAGAAGCGGGGATTTGGCTGAAGCGACGGTAAACGCTCTTCACCCGAGCCGCGGCCCAGAGTGAAAGGCCCAACGTTCCGAGGAACAGAAGTATGGAGAGAAAGCTCATGTTGATTTAGAAAATAGATCCGAGAGTTTGTTCGTTCTTCCTTAATGCGAAGACCTCGAGTGGCAACTTTCCATCACACCGGCAACGGCGGCGGATCGGTGCGGCGCCGGACCAGATCGGTTCCCGGAACTTTCGCCAGGGCTTTCCGGACCATCAGCAACTCCCCGACATTCTCCGGCGTAAACAAGCCCACCAACCGCCCCGCCGAATCCAGC
>DASVRR010000059.1:0-21791 GCA_036388515.1 Chthoniobacteraceae bacterium
AAGTTTGGCTCGCGTCCGAGGATTCCTTTGATCCGCTCGTATTCCTCCGGAGTCAGGCCGTGCTTCTCGATCAGGGCGGGAGTGATGGCGGGCTCGGTCATATTTTGAGCCGGCGAGACTATCCGCCCAGCAGACGATTCCAAGCCCTTGATCAGCTCAATCGTGTGGAGCCGCAAGAGCTCCTCCGCTTTGCTGGAAGATCAACTGAAAGCGCCTCGACCTGGCCGACGGCTCAGAGCTGAGATTCCAGCGGCTTCTCCGCCATGCTTTGGGGCAAATCCTTGAGGCGCCCAGGATTCGTGGGATCCACTTCCACCGGCCGCGAGCGGCGAAGATCCCGCTCGAAGATCTGCGTCTGCTCGCGGGCAAAATCCACGTCGAGGACGTTCATGTTTGCCTCATCATTGATCGCCAGGGAACGCGGATCAAAGTTCGACGAACCCACTGAGACGAATGATCCGTCGGCGATGAGCAGCTTCGTGTGGATCATCGTCGGCTCGAACTGGTAGATCTGCACTCCTGCCGCCAGCAACTTCGGCCAGCGTTTGCGCGATGCGCGAGCCACCGCCTTTTGGTCCATGTGTTCCCCGGGGATGATCACTTTCACTGTCACCCCGCGCTGAGCAGCCGCGCAGAGTGCATCCACGAGCGGTTTATCCGGAAGAAAATAGGCATTTGCAATGAGCAGCGACTCGCGCGCGGAAGCAATCGTGAGGTGATACAGGAAGTCCACCGAAGCGCGTCCGCGGACGGGCGAGCTGTAGAAAATTCCCGCCCGAGCATTCCCCGCCGGCGCCAGAGTCGGATAATATTCCGGACCCTGCAGCAGCTCCTTTTTCGCCAGGAACCAATTGTCATTAAACGCCGCCTGAAGCTGCGCAACCACCGGACCGCGCACGCGATAATGCAGGTCGCGCCATTCCTCCGGATTGCGCGCGTGCCCATCCCAATCATCCGCAATCCCGACTCCGCCAATGAAGCCGAGCTTGCCGTCCACGATGAGCAGCTTGCGATGCGTCCGGTGGTTGTAGCGCTGAAAATCCATCGAGAACAAAGGCCGGTAAACCACGAGGTCCACTCCGGCTTCACGGAGCATCGAGTGATAGCGGCGCGATTTCTTGGAGCCGACTGCGTCGAGAATCACCTTCACCCGCACTCCGGCTCGCGCCCGCTCGGCGAGAGCTTCGGCAAACTGCTGCGGCACTTCCCCATGGTAGAAGACGAAGGTCTCGAGGTTCACCGTGCTCCGCGCGCTCCGGATGCCAGCGAGCATCGCGGGGAAGATTTCCGCTCCGTTGTTGAGCGTCTCGATGCGATTGCCTGGAGTAAAAGTGGCGCCCAGCACGGAGCCGGTCGCATTGGCAAAGTGCGCGCTGCGAATGTTTGCCGCCGGAGCGAGCGGTTTCCCCAGGCGTCCAGGCGAGCCACAGCCCGTCAAGAGGAGGGCAAAACCTAGAAGCAGAGTAGTCCGGGAGGAATTAGGGAGGAACATCGTAGCTGCCACAAATCGCATCCTCGCGCGGCAGCGACTGTATTACCGCTGCTCCGGAGCTGCGGCAGGAGCGGCGCTCTTCAGCGCGTGCAGATGAGTCATGGTCGCGACGTAGAGAACTCCGTTCGCGGCGGTGGCCGTAGCGTTGATGGTCTTCTTGAAATCCATCGTTCCGAGCAGCTGTTTTTCCCGGGCCGCAGCGAGGATGCTGAAGTCTCCTTTCTTTGATCCGACGAAAACTTTTCCGTCCGCGACCAACGGCGAAGCCCAGAAGTCCCCTTTTGCTTCGTGCGTCCACAGCGGCTGACCCGTCTCGGCATCCACGCAGTGCAGCTTGCGCGCGGTGTCCGTGGCGAAAACCAAGCCTCCATGGACCGCCGGCGTGGACATGGTGTGGCGGTCGAGCGGATAGGACCAGCGCTGCGCGGTTCCCGTGACTTCGCCGGTTTTCGTGGCGTCGATGCACTTCAGCCACGCCTCGTTTTTTCCCCACCAAAGATCGCCGCCTCCCGCCACGAAGAGCCGATTTCCGGCGAACACCGGCATCCCGTAAACATTGCTCGGACCTTGCTGTTTGTTCCCCGTGAAGCGGTGCACCTGCTCTTTCGGCGCCGTCGGATCCGGATCGAATTGCCAGATTTTGTTGAGCTTCGCGACTTCGCCAGCCGGAGGACTTTTCGTCACTGGAGCAAAAGCGCGCACGATCCCGTCTCCTCCCACAAAGAAGATCAGGGTCCGCCCGCCGACCTCGGCCAGCGCGGGCGAAGACCAGCTCGCGTGGAAGATATTCGGCGCGATGTGCTCGTCGTCTTTAGCCACGAGTCGCCCCGTGCTTTTCTCGATCACGACCAGGCTCGGAGCATCCGGAGTGCGAATGACGCGATGCGTGTTATCCACGCCGGTGCCGGTGTTCAGGTAGAGATAGTCGCCGTGGATGAGGATGGAAGTGTGGGCGCCATCGTGCGGCCAGGTGCCGGCGCCGGACGGAAGATCGTAGTGCCAGATGATGTCCGCATCGGTCGCGCTGAGCGGTTCCGGAGGCCTCGGACCAGCCGTCGCGCCTCCGTCCGGCGGAGTGGCGCCGCCGGTAAAGGCCGACGCGACGGCACGCGGCGTCAACTGCGCAGCTTCATCCTGAAACGGCCCGTCATTGCCATTTTGCAACCCACGCACGTCGAGGCACACCACTGCGCCGCGATTATTCACGAGGTAGGCGCGCTCACCTTCCACGGTGATCGGGGAAGACATGCCAGTCTTCGGCCAGTCGTAATACTGATCTTCGTCCCGCTTCGGCACCAACAGTTGCCACAGCAAACGGCCGTCCGCTTCATCCAGACACAGCATCACGCCGCGATCGCCGAGGTGCGTCGGATCACGCGGAACTTCGTTGTTCGTCCCGATGTAAACGCGGCCTCCGGCGACAATCGGCGTGGCAAAGGTTTGCGTCCCCAGCGGGACGCTCCATTTCACATTGCGCCCCGTCTCGAGGTCCCAATCCACGGGCAAACCTTTTTCTTCCGAGACCAGATTTCGGGTCCAGGCTTGTCCCCATTGTGGTTGATCCGCCGCGTGGAGCAAAGTGGCGGAGATCAAGAAGAAGGAAGTCTGGAGAAGCGGTCGCAAAAACATGGGGATGAAAGGGAAACTTGCCTGATCTCGCGGCCGCCGGGAAGACCGCCGAAGGGTGACATGGAAGGAAACCCTTCGCCGACGCGTTCCTTAAAGCCGCATCTTCTTCCGGAAGAAAACCCTCAGCGCCGCCCGCCAAGCAATCGGCTGAAAACCCGGGCGAGGCTCGCACCGCTGGCCGCGCCGGTGAGCACATCTCCCGGATAATGCGCGCCGAGGTAAACTCGGGAAAACCCGACCAGAGCGGCGACCAAATAGAAAGCGGCTGCTCCCCGCGGATACCGCCGCGCCAGGAGCGTGGCGCCGGCAAAGGCTGCCGCACTGTGTCCGGATGGAAAAGAATACGACGCTGGTTTTCTCCCGACGATGATCGCGCGCACGATCGCCAAAAATGGACGCCGGCGCCGGAAGAAATACTTGATCGGATATTCCACCGCGACCGTTGCCAGCCAAAGCGGCGGCGCGATTTCCCGCACCGCTCGCCAGCCCTCGCGGCGATCCCGGATCAAATGCACCAGCAGCACGATCATCCAGCCCGCGCCGCCGGTCATCGCCCAGGAGAAGCGGCTCATCGCGCGATCGACTCCACGCGTGTGAGGCAGATGATTGATGCTCAGGAAAAGCATGGAATCCACCGCATCAAACGGGCGCAGGCGCTTGATCAAAGCCCGGCGGAGCAGACGTCGCGCGCGGATGACGCGTTGCGGCGGCGGCGCGCCGCCTTCCGGAGTAAAGGCGTCCGTCGGGCCGACTGCTTGCGCGACAGCGTCGTCCAGCATCTCGCGATTTTCGGCCGGCGCAGTAGCGATTTGAGCAGCTGCCTCGGTGAGCACCGCGACCGTCCGCTGGTCCCCGGGCGTCTCATCTGCCGCAGCCGCGATCCGCTCAGCCTGATCTGCCGCAGCGACATTTTGATCGGTCGGCAAATCACCTTCCGCGATTTCTTCCGCAGCGCGCTCCAACTGAACCAAGGCTTGCTCCGCTTGTGCTGGGGTTTGGATCTCGGCCAGGCCTTGCTCCAACGCAGTCTTCACCGTGGCCTCCGCCCCAGAATCCGAGTTGCCTCGAGTCGGCTCAGGCAGCATGGCTTCCGACTTCTCCTGGTTTTACAGCGCTTTCTCCGGGAAGCGCCACGGCATCCCCCGCGCGCGGAGTCGAGCGAGCTGGCGCCAGCACCTTCAGCGCGCCCGGAATCGTGCTCAGGTTGATCGGCAATTGCCCATACGGCTGGCCGTCCACATGCACTGGCAGCAGGACCGGCGAATCCAGCCGCACCTCCTTGGCAAAGTAACTCTCGATCTTTGGGGAATAACGATGCCGCCCATACGCGATCGCCCAAAAATGCCGGATCAGCTCCACCTTCGAGAAATTCCGATAGATCGAAACGGTCAGCCGCCCGTCGCTCATCCGCGCGTTCGGTGAAACATTGAAGCCGCCGCCGTAATACGGACCGTTTGCGACCACCACCAGCAGCGCATTTCGGTAGATCGTGCGCGACTCGCGCACGCGGCGGGGCAAGCGAACGCGGCTTCCCGGCGCGAGCGCTTCGCCCACTGGGCGGTCAAAAGTGATCGCAATCGGCTGGACCTTGTACTGGAAAGTCAGCCGGGCGGCCTGGAAGACCCGCGTCCAGCGCCCGCCTTTGATTTCTTCCCCGATGGGGAACAAAGTCGCATCCAACCCGGTGCCCGCTGCTTCGAAGAAATAGTCCGTTCCATTGGCCACGCCGAGGTCCATCGCCCGCACCTTTCCCTGCGCGATGATTCCGCAGGCTTCCTCCAGCTCCGTCGGAATCGCCAGCGACCGCGCGATGTTGTTGAAGGTCCCAATCGGCAGGATGCCGAGCGTCGTGGAGCTTCGAGCCACCTCGCGGGCCACTTCGCTCACCGTGCCATCTCCGCCGCCCACGAGGACGAACTCGACTCCGCGACTCACAGCTTCCCGCGCAAGCTGCGAGGCCTTCCGCTGTTCCGAAGTGTAAGCCACTTCCAGCGACCAGCCTGCGGCCTGCAACAATCTCTCGATGACCGGGACCTTGTCCGAGTTTGGTTCCGCGTCTCCTGAGACTGGATTGATGATCAGGACGGCGCGCATGAGTTCGTCCACTGCATCGCGCCGCAGCCTTGTTCCGGCCTGCCAGGAAGCGGTGTTTTGCCGGCGAGTCGTTACGCTTTCACCAGATGCGCGAAACGTTCCCGGTAAACCCAGAGCAGGAACACAGCAAGCACCGCGGCCAGAGTGCTCACGGGATTGAAAGCCTTGGCGATGAAGACATCGAAGAACAAAATGTTCAGGATGATTGGTCCGAGAACCAGCAGGCCAAGCGGAGTCCAGCGCCTGCTGAGCATCAGCAAGCCGCCGAGCAACTCGAGCACCTTCACCGCAGCCAGATATCCGGTGGGAAAAAGCGCACCCATAAACATCCCCATCGCGGTGTCCTTCGGCGGAGGAGGCGGCATAGGAATGAACTTCAACCAGAAGTTCAGGCTGAAGACGATGAAGATGAGCGCGAGCAGCAAGCGCGCAGCGAGGGCGGCGTATTTCATGGAAGTCGGATTGGCAGTCAGCGGGTGAGTTTCAGGGTGATCCCGGCGACATGCTTTCCCTGAAAGCGCGCTTGGGCGAGTTCCTTCTCTGAAGGCTGGCGCGAACCGTCTGCTCCGGCGATACAGGCTGCGCCCCAGGGCGAACCGCCTTTTACTTCGCTGTAATCCGCAAGTTCGGGACACGAATACGGCAGGCCGACGTAGATCATCCCGTGGTGCATCAGATTACTCATGAAGCTGATGATCGTGCTTTCATTCCCTCCTCCAGTGCCGGTGCTGGTAAAAACGCTGCCGACCTTCCCCACGAGCGCGCCCTTCGCCCAAAGACCTCCGGTTTGATCGAGGAAGTTCCGCATCTGCGCAGTCATGTTTCCGAAGCGCGTCGGGGTGCCAAAGATAATCGCATCGTATTCCCCGAGTTCCTTGGGCGAAGCCACCGGCGCGCTTTGGTCGAGTTTCACGTGATGTTGCCGCGCCACTTCTTCCGGAAGCGTCTCGGCCACTCGCTTCAGTGTGACCTCGACGCCTTCCACACTGCGCGCTCCTTCCGCAATCGCGCCGGCCATGGTTTCGATATGGCCGTACATGGAGTAATACAGAACGAGAAGTTTAGTCATGGTAGTTAGATTAAGGTTGGTCCGGTGTGGTTTAGTTGAGATCGAAAAGGAGAATTTGGGAAGGTTTGTTCCCGGTGATCTGGAGGCTAGTCTCTTCGGTCGCGGCAAGAGCATCCCCAGCCATCAGTTTGCGCCCGTTGACCACGACTTCGCCTTCCGCCACATGCAGCCAGGCGTGCCGCCCGGAGGCCAGCAAATGCGCCGCGCTTTGCCCGGGCTCCAGCTTGGCCAGCCACAGATCCGCGTCTTGGTGAATCGCCATCGAGTTATCCCGCCCCGACTTGCTCGTGACCAGATGCAACTGGGCCGGCGCGGCGTCTTTCATCGACTTCTCTGCGTAGCGCGGCGGCGTGTTCCTCGTGTCTGGCTGAATCCAGATCTGCAGCAAATGCACTGCTTCTTTTGCGGATGGATTCCGCTCGCTGTGCAGCACGCCGCTTCCCGCGCTCATGTACTGAAATTCACCCGGCGTGATCACCCGCCCGTTGCCCATGGAATCTTCATGAGCCAACTCGCCGCTGAGAATATAGGTAATGATTTCCATGTCGCGGTGCGGATGCTTCCCGAAGCCCATCCCCGGCATCACCAGATCGTCGTTGATCACGCGCAGACTGCGGAAGCCCATCCAGTCCGGATCATGGTAGTCGCCAAAACTAAAACTATGATAGGTATCCAGCCAACCGTGCTCCGCATGGCCTCTTTCATTCGCTTTTCTTACAGTGATCATGGACGCAGCTTAGTCCCTGAAGGCGCGGTTCCGGAAATATCATGTTCCTTGCCTTACCATGCGCGGAAGGCATGCTCGCCGCTCATGGAACTCCGCCACCTTCGCTACTTCGTTGCGGTCGCCGAAGCGGAGAATGTGACACGCGCCGCGGCCACTTTGCGCGTCGCTCAGCCAGCCGTCAGCCGGCAGGTCCGGGACCTGGAAGAAGAACTCGGGATCTCGCTGCTCGAACGCAGCGCCAAAGCCGTACGCCTGACCGAAGCGGGGCGCGTCTTCCTCTCCGAAGCTCGCGCGGTGCTTGATCGCGCGTCTCGGGCGATCGAACACACGCGGAATGTCGCGGGCGGTCTGCGCGGCGAGTTGCACGTCGGCTACGCGCCTTCTCTTACCGTGCAAATCCTGCCGCGAGCGTTGCGCCGCTTTCAGGCGGCATATCCGGGTGTTCGCGTTTCGCTCCACGATCTCTCCACGGAGGAAATGCTCGCCGGCTTGCGCAGCGGAAAACTCGATCTCGCGCTTCGGGTGGAACCACTCGGACCACGGCTGCGGGGCCTGCGTTTCCGGGAGCTCGCCCGCTTCCCGATCTGCGTCGGCGTTGCTCCGGGACATCCTCTGGCGAAGCGCCGCACGGTCGCGCTCCGCCGGATCGCAACCGAGCCGCTGATTGCTTACAGCGCCGCCGATTATCCAGAGTATCACCGCAGTCTGGAGAAACTCTTCGCGTCGATCCAGCAGACGCCGAAGATCGCGGAAGAGCACGACAGCGTGACCAGCTTGATCGCCGCCGTGGAAGCCGGGCGCGGAGTCGCGATTGTTCCCAGCAGCATCACCTGCATGGCCGGACCGCGGCTGAAAGTCCTCACGCTCACTCCTGCGCCGCCGCCGGTGGTGGTCGGTGCGGTTTGCCGCAGCGGCGCCATCTCGCCGGCAGCCGATCACTTTGTTGCTGCTGCTTTATCTCTGGAAGACTAACCGGAACGCATGCGCCGCTTCCGCATCTATCTACTCCTTCTCGCCGGACTTGCTCTCGCCGGAGCCGCCTTTGTCGGGCTGACAAACTACTGGATCCTGCGCACCAGCCAGGCTGCAGTTTATGCCAGCCTTCCGGACCTTCCGGCAAACGACGTCGGGATCGTCCTGGGCACCTCGCCGCTGCTGGCCGGCGGAACGCCGAACCCATTCTTCGTGAACCGCGTGGACGCGGCGGCCAGTCTTTATCGCGCCGGCAAAGTGCGTCACTTGCTCCTGACCGGCGATAATGGCCGGCGACAATATGATGAACCGACCGCCATGCACCACGCGCTGCTGGAGCGCGGTGTTCCGGCGGAAGCAATGACCTCGGACTACGCGGGTTTTCGCACCCTGGACTCGATGGCTCGCGCACACGCTGTCTTCGAGATCACTCGCTGCACGCTGGTGACGGACGACTTCCATCTGCCGCGCGCGCTTTTCCTCGCGCGGCGCCATGGGCTGGAAGCTTCCGGGTTCGCCTCGCGCCCTGTTCCCTGGCGTTGGTCCAAGAAAACGCGCTTACGTGAAATCGGCTCGCGAGTGAAAGCCTGGCTGGATGTTTACTTGCTCCAGACGCAGCCGCGATTCTTCGGACCCAAAGTGAAGATCCCGCTCCAGTCGAAATAAGCTGCTCGGGACCAATCACGAGCCGACACACGTGGAATGCTGCTTGCCTGCACCGGCGGATTCGCCTAGGCGCTGTTCTCCTTATGAAGATCCTTTCCCTGCTGATTCTCTCCCTCGTCGCCCCCACGCTGTTGCGTGCGGATGAAGCTGCGAGCCGTCTCGCGGCGGGAGAAATCCTCGAGCTGACCAATGCTTCCGGAGCAATGAAGTCCGGTTTCAGCGCCATGGTGGAACCAATGATCACGACCATGCAGCAGCGGGGAATGCCGGTCGAAGCCGCAGCCGAAATGCGCGCCGCCATGGCTGAGTGGTTCGACAAAGAGATCAAGTGGGAAGATCTCAAGCCGAAGATGGTCGAGCTCTACGCGAAGGAATTCACGGAGAAAGAACTGCAGGATCTGCTCGCCTTTTATCGCACTCCGTCCGGCCGCAAGGCGCTGGCAAAGTTGCCGGTGATCATGCAGGAAGGCGCGAAGATCGGGCAGGAATACGCCGTGACCAAACAGGAATCGCTCGGCTTGAAGATGAAGGAAGTCGCCGACAAACATCGGCCAAAAGCGAACCCGTAGAGGTCCCGGCGAGCGGCGCTTGCCAGCTGGAAACTCCGCGCTTACGCGTAAGCTTCCGTGATTCCACCGAACCTCGATCAGTTGCAGCGTCCACTTCGCGACCTGCGTCTGTCGGTCACGGACCGTTGCAACTTCCGCTGCACTTACTGTCTGCCGAAGGAGGTGTACGGCCGCGATCACGCGTTTCTTCCCCGCGCCGAATTGCTGACTTTTGAGGAACTCGCACGCCTCACGCGAATCTTCGTCTCTTTGGGCGTGGAAAAGGTGCGACTCACCGGAGGCGAACCGTTGCTCCGGCGTGATCTCGCCGCCCTCGTGGCTCAGCTCGCGGCGATCGAAGGACTCCAGGATCTCACTCTCACGACCAACGGCTCGGCGCTCGCGGAGCAAGCTCCAGCCTTGCGCGCGGCTGGATTGCAGCGCCTGACGGTGAGCGTCGATTCGCTGGATGAGGAGACGTTTCGCGCAATGAACGACACCGACTTTCCGCTGCATCGAGTGCTTCGGGGCATCGATGCAGCAAAGGCGGCTGGCTTCGGTCCGATCAAGATCAACTGCGTGGTGCAACGCGGAGTGAACGATCACGAGGTCGCCGATTTGGCGCGGCATTTCAGCGGGCCGGGATTCATCGTCCGCTTCATCGAATACATGGACGTGGGGAACACCAACGGCTGGCGCTTGAGGGAAGTTGTCCCCGCATCGGAAATACTCGAGCGCATCTCGGCGGAGATGTTCCTCACCGCGCTGCCGCCCAACTATCCCGGGGAAGTCGCCCGACGTTTTCGGACCCGAGCCGGCGGCGAAGTCGGCGTGATCACTTCGGTGACGCAGCCTTTTTGCGGCGACTGCACGCGCGCCCGTTTGTCTTCCGACGGAAAGCTCTACACGTGTCTGTTTGCGGAGAGCGGGTTTGACCTTCGCGCACCGCTTCGTTCCGGAGCGGATGACGCGACATTGACGGAAATGATCCGCCGGATCTGGCAGTTGCGCCGCGATCGCTACTCGGAAATCCGCGCGACGTCGCCGATGGGGAAGACGAAGGTCGAGATGGCGCGCATCGGCGGCTAACGACTCACCACTTCCCTGCGCGCTGTTTACGGGCGCAGATGCTTCAGCGCTTCCAGGATCGCGGGGAAGATCAACGGCAGGCATTCGCCGATGGCTTTGGGATTACCGGGAAGATTAACGATCAGCGTGCGGGAGCGCGTGCCTGCCGTGGCGCGGGAAAGAATCGAGGTCGGCACTTTCAGAAAACTTTGGCTCCGCATGATTTCGCCGAACCCGGTCAACTCACGCTCCAGCACCGCGCGAGTTGCTTCCGGAGTCACGTCGCGGGGAGCCGGACCCGTTCCTCCAGTAGTCAGGATCAGCTGGCAACCTTCCTCATCGCAGAGTCGCCGCAAAGCCGACTCGATGGTCGCGCGATCATCCGGAATGAGCAGCCGCAGCCATTCGATTTCTTCCGGAGGCGCCTGGCCGAAAACCCGCTCGATTTCCGGGCCGCTCAGATCTTCGTAAATGCCCGCGCTCGCCCGATCGCTGAGCGTCACCCGTGCGACTTTCATGATTCCGGAAGAAGCGCCTTCTCTTTCCGCGTCACGCGGATTTCCCCGATCACCATCGTCTTATCGATCGCCTTGCACATATCGTAAAGCGTCAGCGCGGCGACACTGACCGCGGTGAGCGCTTCCATCTCCACGCCGGTTTTCGCCGTGGTGCTCACTGTGGAAAAGATCCGCACTGCGTCCTCTTCGATCTCAAAACGCAGCTCCACCGAACTGAGCGGAAGCAAGTGGCAAAGCGGGATCAATTCGTCCGTGCGTTTGGCTGCTTGAATTCCAGCAATCTTCGCGACCGTGAGGACATCGCCTTTCGGCAGCGCTTGCGCACGCAAGGCGGCGATTGTCTCCGGACGACAGCGGATGATTCCTTCCGCCGAAGCGGTGCGCCGCTGGTCCGGCTTATGGCCAACATCCACCATCCGCGCGCCGCCGTCTTCATCGAGATGCGAAAAGGAAGAAGGCATGCCGCGATGCTGGAGCATTCAGAGCCGGCGGTCGAGCAACAGACATTCGGCGGAATCATCCGCATTAAGATCAACCGAGCCGGCCGGGATCCGGAGCAAAGCATTCGCGCCAGCGATGCCACAGAGATCACCGGAACTTTGCCACGGCAGCGGCTGAGCAATCAGCCCGCTCGATCCGAAGTGGGCGCGAGCCGGCGACCAGGTTTCCCGCGGGTTCCCCGCAAGATTTGTCGCCAGCTTTGCGCGCACCAGCGAACGCTCGGAGGCATTTTCTTCCAGACGATCCAGCGCCGAACTGATGAGCAGATGGAAGGTGACGAAGTGCGAAACCGGATTTCCCGGAACAACAAACGCGAGTTGCCGCTCGCGGCTGGCAAAGACCAGCGGTTTGCCCGGCCGGAGGTTCAACTGGCGGAAGTGAATCTCGAATCCGAGCGCCTCCAGCGCGCGCGCGCCGAAATCGTAATCGCCGACGCTGGCTCCGCCCGAAATCAGCAGCAGATCGAACGGCGCAGCGGCGTTCTTTATCCGGAAGACGAGGGCTTCCAGCGAATCGGAGCAACGATCCTGTTCGACCAACAGCGCGCCGCGCTCGGCCAGCAGCGCTGCAATCAGCGTCGAGTTGGAATCGCGAATTTGTCCGAACTCCGGTGCAAGGCGCGGGTCCACCAGCTCATTGCCAGTCGTCAGATGAAGAACCCGCGCCCGCGGCGAAACCAGCGGCTCGATGCAGCCGATTTGCGCCAGCAAAGATAACTCGACGGGACCCAGTCGCGCACCCGCGTGGAGCAGCGTGCTGCCGCGCGCGGCGTCTTCCCCGCGCTGGCGGACGTGCGTTTTCCTCGTGCGCCGCAGCGGAACCATGAACTCCCCTCGCCGCTCCACCTCTTCCTGCATGATCACCTGCGAGGCTCCGGCGGGAAGTGCGGCGCCGGTGAAGATGCGCGCGCATTCCCCGGCTCGCAGCGTCACCGCACGCGCGGCGCCGGGCTGGATTTCTGCCACCACGCGGAACTGCGGGGAAGAATCCTGAAGGTCCACCGCATAACCGTCCATGGCCGCGCGATCAAAGGCCGGCAGCTCCTCGGCAGCAATCACGTCCTCCCGCAGAATTCGGCCGCGGCAATCGAGCAGCTCACAGCGCAGAGGATCGAGCGCTCGTACCGTGCGGGCAATCACCGCGCGGGCTTCTTCGACAGAAATCATGCGGAAGATTTTAGGCGCAACGTTCCACCGGGCCAGCGCGAATGCCTTGCGAGCGACCGCGCGCGCCTCTAGACCGAACCGCATGCAGGTCAAACTCCTCGCCTTTGCTCAAGCGCGCGACCTTCTGGGTTTTGAGGAACAAATCGTCACGTGCAATGCGGAAGAATCTCCGCGGACGCTGCTCACCAGACTCGCTCCGAGCTTTCCGCTGACGGCACTCCGCGTTGCGGTGGATTGCGAATACCACGACTGGGATGCTCCGATTGGGGAAGCTTCGGAAGTGGCGCTGATCCCGCCGGTGAGCGGCGGTTGAAGATGATCGAGCAGGTAATTTCCTTCACCCGGGAACCGATCGCCGCGCCGGCGTTGCGTCTGCCTTCGCGCGAAATCGGAGCGTGCGCGGAGTTCTGGGGAATCGTCCGCGCCACGGAAGGAGCGACCGAACTCGCCGGCCTCCACTACGAAGCCTACGAAAAGATGGCCGCACGCCAGCTCGCGCGGATCTTCCTGGAACTCGGCTCGGAGCACGATTGCGCCGCCGTGGTTTTTGTTCATCGGCTCGGCTGGGTGCCGGTTGGGGAAGCATCCCTCTTTGTCCGCGTGCTGGCCGCACATCGCGGCCCGGCCTTGTGCTGCATCGCAGCCGCGATTGATCGGCTGAAAGCGGACGTCCCGATCTGGAAGCGGCTTTCTTCCTGATGCGCCATCCGGAGTTCCCGACTTTCTTCCGGATCTTCGGGTGAAACGCCGCGCCTTTTTCTGGAAAGTCAGCCCAGCCGCTCGGCGACTGATTCGCATAGGCCGATGAACGTTTCTTCCGCGAGACTCAGGCGGCGTCCTCGCCAGTAAAGAACGCCCCAGCGCCGTTTGAGCTTCCGGCGACCCAGCGGAAGCGCGACCAGCGAACCTTCCCCTAGTTCTTTCCGCGCCGTCCAAGGCGCGCCGATGCTGATCCCGAGTCCCAGCTTCACCAGTTCTTTGATGGCTTCCATGTTCCCCAGATCCAGCAGGCTCTGGAGCACAATGTCGTCCTGCCGGAAATACTGCTCGATCATCCGGAAGGTGTAGCTGGTTTTGCCGTAGAGGATGTATTGCTGGCGGCCGATTTCCTCCCGAGTGACTTTCCCGGCGCGCGCCCACGGATGCAAAGGGCTGAGGAGAAATTTCAGCTCGTCGGTGAAGATCGGTCGGAACTCCAGGGGTTCGGCGCGATGCGGTTCCAGATTGACCGCGAGGTCGATGCGATGCGCGCGCAGGGCCTCGATCATCTCCGGCGTATCGCCTGGTTCCAGCGAGATGGCGCATTGCGGAAAGCTTTCCTTAAACTCCCGCAACACGCCCGGCAGCACGTGCTGACATGCCGTGGTGCTGGCGCCCAGCCGGAGCCGGCTGCTTCCCCATTTCCCGAGATGACCCAGCTCCGCGCGGGCCACCGTCATCTCGCTGAGGATCTTTTCCGCATGCACCAGCAACTGCTCGCCCGCTTGCGTGAGCACCGCCGTTTTGCCCATTCTGTCCAAAAGGCGACAGCCGATATCACGTTCCAGAGCTTTCATGGCGTGGCTGATCGCCGATTGCGTCAGGTGGAGTTCCTTCGCCGTCTGGGTAAAGCTGCCGGTCCGGGCGAGCACCGCAAACGCGCGAAGCTGTCTGCTATCAAGAGGTTGAGCCACTATGAGCGTAATTCATCGCAGGGATGTAAAAGTCGCAATCCATTTCTAACTCCCTGTGGCCGCCGTGGCATGCTGAACGCTAGTGGGCCGCCATCGCCACGAAACCTGCTCCTGCACGTCCTTCGACTTCGCCTCCGCACCGTTCGGTGCGCCTCGGCTTCGTCGCGCTGGCAGATTGCGCGCCTTTCGTCATGGCCCAGGAGCTTGGGCTCTTCGGGAAGTACGCCGTGGAGGTGGAGCTGCATCGCGAAGTCGGTTGGGCGACCATTCGGGACAAAATCATCTATGGAGAACTCGATGCCGCTCATGCTCCAGCGGGGCTCTTGATGGCGGCAAACTGCGGGCTCGGCTCGATCCAGGCGGACTGCGTGACGGGTTTAATCCTCAATCTGCAAGGCAACGCTATCACGCTTTCGCAAGATCTTTGGAAGCAAGGCGTGCGCGACGGCGCCTCCCTGCGGCGGGTGATCACCCAAAGTTCCCGGCTCTCCACCCTGGGCGTGGTCCATCTTTACTCCGCGCATAGCTGCCTGCTCCGAATGTGGCTGCGGGAACATCGGATCGAACCCGAGCGGGACGTGCAGATCGCCGTGGTCCCGCCGGCGCAGGTGCACGCCAATCTCCGCGCCGGGCATTTGGATGGATACTGTGTCGGCGAGCCTTGGAACTCGCTCGCGGTCCTCTCCAAGACTGGCTGGACGGTCGCCACCAGCCTGGATCTCGCGCCGTTGCATCCCGAAAAGGTCCTCATGGTCCGGAAGGAATTTGCGGAAATGCGGGAGGCGGAACATCTCCGAGTCATTGCGGCTTTGATGGAGGCTTGCGCCTTCTGTGAGCGGCCGGAGAACCGCGAGCGTCTCGTGGAGACGCTCGCGCAATCCAAATACGTCAACGCGCCGATTCAAGCGCTCCGCATGGGCTTGGGTGGGCTCTATGATTTCGGGCACGGGCGCCGGGAAAAGCTTCCCGGCCTGCACATCTTTTCCAAACACAACGCCAATGCTCCGACTCCGAAACGTGCGGCTTGGGTCAGGAACAATCTCATCCAGAGCGGAGTCGTGCCGGACCCGGCGATGCTCCCATCAGACCGCGCCGCCGGATGTTTCCGGGAGGACATTTTCCATCAGGCAAAACAGCTCATCACCGAATCATGAAACCTACTCTCGCCTCAACTTCACCCGTGACTCGGCGTCGTTTCCTGTCAACTACGACCAAGAGCGTTGGTCTTGCCGCACTGCTCCACGGCTTGCCAAAAGGCTGGGTTGGAAGCGCATTCGCCGACGACTCACCGGAAGCGCCGGATATGAAGTTCGGGATCATCGCGCTGACCGACTGCTCGCCGATCGTCATTGCTCACGAGAAAGGCCTCTTCAAAAAGTACGGCATCAACTCGACGGTGAACAAAGGGGCGAACTGGGCGGCGATTCGCGACGCCCTTTCCAATGGGGATAACCAGGCAACCCACATGCTGCTCGGGATGCCGCTCGCCTCGACGGTGGGCCTGATGGGCGCGCCAAAAAAGCCCATGGTGATCCCGTGGCTCCTCAACCGCAATGGCCAGTCGATCACGCTGGCTAACAAGTTCAAAGACAAGGTGGCAGACGACCCAAAGGCGCTGAAACCCTTTGTGGAGCAAGGAAAGGCAGCCGGGTCGCTTCTCAGTTTTGCCATGACTTTTCCTCCGGGGACACACGCCATGTGGATGCGCTATTACCTCGCCGCGGGAGGAATCAATCCAGACACGGATGTTTCGCTGATCACCGTGCCGCCGCCGCAAATGGTCGCGAATATGAAGGTCGGCAAGATGGATGGGTATTGTGTGGGCGAGCCTTGGAATGCCCGTGCCATTGCGGATGACATTGGCTTCACCAGCATCAACACGCAGGCGATCTGGAAGGATCATCCGGAGAAAGTCTGCGCGTTCACCGCGGAGTTTGCGGAAAGAAATCCCAAGACCGTCAAAGCCACGCTGAAAGCCTTGCATGAAGCGAGCGTCTGGCTCGACGTCATGGAAAACCGTCCCGAACAGGCAAAGATTGTTGGTTCTCCAGCTTACATCAACTGCCCGGAAGACGTAATCCTAGGCCGGTTGCAGGGGAAGTATCTGTATGGCGATGGGCGTAAGCTGCGCGACCCGAACTATATGATCTTCAGCCAGCGCAACTGCAACTTTCCGCAGACGAAGTATGCGAAATGGTGGCTCACGCAATTTCGCCGCTGGGGTCTGGTGGACAGCACGCCAGATTACGAAGGCGTCGCGAAGCAAGTCATGCGTGGGGACATTTACGCGGAGGCGATGAAGGAGATCGGCTACCAGCACGGCGGCATCGACCAAAGTCCTGAAACGCTGTTCGACGGCGTGAAGTTTGACCCGAAAGCCGACCTGGAAGCCTATGCCAAAAGCTTCCCCATCCACAGTTGCAAAGCTTGATTCCGCATCCCGTCTATTCCGCCGGCGAGAACTCGACAGATCGCTTCTTCTTCCCCTGTTCATGACTGCATCAGCCTTCAAGCGCCTCGACTGGTTGGTTCTGCCTGCCATCGGAGTGGCGATCTGTCTTCTTCTTTGGACCATCGTTGCCGGCAAGGAGAAGAAGACGGAATATCTGGACGACTTCGGCGACAAAATCACCAAGGTGCAGCGGGTCGGCTTGTCCGCAGATTTGCCGAGTCCTCTCGAGACTTGGGACCGAAGCAAAATCTATATTACCCAGCCGATGGCGAAGCGCGGGGAGCTGGATCAAGGAATTCTGCGCTTCACCTGGCTGTCTTTGAGCTTGGTGCTTCAAGGCTACGCAATCGCGCTGATCATCGGCACTCCGATCGGCTTTTGCCTTGGATTGTCGAAAACGTTTTCCAAGATGTTCGACCCGATCTTTCAGGTCTTGCGCCCGGTTTCTCCCCTGGCCTGGCTGCCACTCGGTTACGTCGTCTTCAGCACCGTCAAGCTGACCAACGGCGCCAATCAAGTCATCTTCGGAACCTCCGATGCTGCCGCACTTTTCACTATCGCGATCTGCTCCATGTGGCCCACGGTGATGAACACTGCCGTCGGCGTCCGCGCGATCCCGCAAGACTATCTTAACGTCGCCAAGGTGCTGAAACTCTCCCGCACCAAGACGCTCTTCAAGGTGCTGCTCCCCGCGACTTTGCCGTATATGTTCACCGGCTTCCGCCTCTCGCTGGGAATTGCCTGGCTCGTGATTGTCGCAGTCGAAATGTTGACCGGGAAACCAGGCATCGGCGGTTTCCTCTGGCAGCAATACAATGCCTCCAGCTTTGCCCACATCATTCTCTGCATCCTAACGATCGGCGTCATCGGCTTTCTCCTCGACCGACTGATGAGCCTTGTGGAAGGCCGCTTCAAGACAGGCTGACCATCGGCGAACAATCCTGGTTATGCCTCTTCTCGAATTCAAAGGCGTGAGCAAAGGCTTCGGCACCGGCGCAACCCGGAGCGAAATCTTGCACAATCTGAATCTCGAAATTGAACCAGGTGAATTCGTTGCCATCATCGGATACTCCGGTTCGGGGAAGACGACGCTGATGTCGTTGATCATGGGTTTGCTCCTGCCAGATTCCGGCCAGGTTTTGCTCAAAGGTTTACCCGTGACGGGGCCCGGCCCGGATCGCGGGATTGTTTTCCAAAACTATAGCCTGCTTCCGTGGCTCACCGTTTACGAGAATGTCGCCCTGGCAGTGGACCAGGTCTTTCCGGAGTGGACGGCGGAGCGTCGCCGCGAGCACACCGAACAATATATTGCCATGGTGAACCTAACTTCCGCGCTGCGGAAGGTTCCGAGCGAACTTTCGGGCGGTATGCGGCAGCGGGTATCTGTTGCCCGCGCGTTGGCGACCACCCCGGAGATCCTGTTGCTCGACGAACCACTCAGCGCACTCGATGCGCTGACGCGAGCGAATCTTCAGGATGAGATCGATCGCATCTGCCAGGTGGAAAGAAAGACGGTCGTGCTCATCACCAATGATCCGGACGAGGCGATCCTGCTGGCGGATCGCGTGATACCGCTGACTGCCGGCCCGAGGGCGACGCTGGGACCTTCGATTCCAGTCAGCATCCCGCGGCCCCGCAGCCGCGCGGATATCAATCATCACCCAGACTTCAAGCGAACTCGCAACGAAGTCATTGACTATCTTCTGAGTGCCACGGACCAGCGGAAGACCGCGCTCTCCCGCAAACTCGTCCTGCCAGATCTCCTCCCCGAAGATCTCAATGAGCCGCGGCGCCCCTTCGGCACAAAGCGTCGTCCGAGACGTCGCAGCGAGGAGAAGCGGGAAATCGTGGAGGTGATCACTTCGTGAGCGACCAGGCCTATCTAGAATTCTCCCAGCTAACTAAAAGCTACACCTCACCTAAAGGCGAGGCGGTGATCGTCAAAGATATCAATTTCAAGTTTCGAAAAGGCGAATTCGTGACGGTGATTGGTCACTCCGGCTGTGGCAAATCAACCATCCTGATGATGGCGGCTGGCCTGAGTAGCATTACATCCGGAGCAATCATCCTCGCGGGGAAGGAACTTACAGGTCCGGGACCCGATCGAGGCGTGGTCTTCCAGTCGCCGTCGCTGCTGCCGTGGATGAGCGCGCTGGAGAATGTGATGCTGGGAGTAAATCAAGTTTTCTATCCGGCGGAGAAGATCGAGCGACAGCACATTGCGGAGTATTATCTAACTCTCGTCGGGCTTGGGGATTCGATGCACAAACGGCCGGTGGAACTTTCGCAAGGAATGCGCCAACGCGTGGGGATTGCCAGAGCCTTTGCACTCGCGCCGAAGATGCTTTTGCTGGACGAACCGTTTGGCATGCTGGATTCGCTGACGCGCTATGAGCTGCAGGAAGTCCTGATCCAACTTTGGCGCCGGGAGAAGATCACCGCGATGATGGTCACGCACGATGTGGATGAAGCGCTCTTCCTCAGCGACCGCATCCTCTGCCTGACGGATGGTCCGGAAGCCGGTATCGGCGAAGTAATGGACGTCAGCTTTCCCCGGCCGCGCGAGAGAAAAGCCGTGATGGAGCATCCGGATTATTATCGGCTCCGCGAGCAGCTCATCTACTTCCTGGAAGTCAAAGCGCACAAGCATCCCGCACCCCCGGCACAAACGGTGCGGAAAGTTCCACCGGTGGAAGCAGTCGCCTGCTGATGCGCAGCGCCGCGATCGTTCCACAGATCAAGCCATCGATGGCAACTCCAGTCCCGACCGTGAATTGGAACCATCCGCTGACTCCGATTTTCGCCATCCTGAACAAGATGCAACAAGCCGTCTGGATCGAACCGCACGGCTCGGAGCCACAAGGCGCGAAGCATCGCCGACGCGAAACTCAGCATCCGGTGATGGTCGGTTGGGCCCCGCCGCCGGCACCATCAGCCGGAGCAGACAGAATGAGGATCGTTCATGGTGGCCATGAAGACGATGAACGTGGCTATCTCGCCACCAATGCTCTGCTGGCACGGGCACAGCTAAGGGACCGCCTGCACACGCGTCGATGACCCACATCCCTTTCATCCCGGAAAATGCACCATTTTCGCCCGAACAGCGTCTCTGGCTGAATGGCTACCTCGCAGGGCTACTTTCCGATGCGGGACGGGCCGGCGCGGCGATGGCCGGTCTCAGTGCCGCATCGGCCGCAACCCCGAAGCCGCTAGTGCTGCTCTATGGATCACAGACGGGAACGGCGGAGGCCATTGCGAAGAAGGCTTCGAAGGAAGCCGTGAAACGTGGTTTCGCGCCGAAGCTGGTGCCGATGGACAAATACCAGAGCGTGGATCTCCGGGAGGAAGAGCGAGTGCTCGTCATCACCAGCACGTATGGCGATGGAGAGCCGCCGGATAATGCGCACAGCTTCTGGAACTTCCTGAGCAGTGAGTCCGCGCCGCAGCTTGATCACCTCACCTTTTCGGTACTCGCGTTGGGCGACACGAACTACCCGGCATTCTGCGAGTTTGGAAAAAAGTGCGACGCTCGCCTGGAAGCTTTGGGAGCTCGTCGAGTGCATCCGCGGCAGGATTGCGACCTGGATTACGAGACTCCCGCGTCGTGCTGGACGGACGGCGTGTTTGCGGCCTTCACGAACGGAACCGCTCCGGCAGCTGGACCGGCTTTGACCAATGGAAGCTCTGCACCGGCGCCGGAGCTGGAAACTGTTCCCGACTACAACCGGAAGAATCCTTATCCAGCGCGTCTCCTCGTGAACCGCAAGCTGACCGGCGAGGCTTCCGGAAAGGAGGTGCGACACTTCGAAATCTGTCTGGCTGGCTCCGGCCTCAGCTATGAAGCTGGCGACGCGCTCGGCATTCTCCCGAGCAACTGCGCAGAGGCAGTCAGCGAGGTACTCGCCGCGCTCGGCTGCGATGGGGAAGAAGCCGTGAAAGCGCCAGATGGGTCCGAAATCGCTCTCCGAGCGGCGCTCACAAATCAGTTCGATATCAGCCGGCCATCCGCCGATTTGCTCCATGCGGCCGCGGAGCGCAGCGCCGGTGGCGAACTCAGAAACCTGCTCAATCCATCGCGAAAGGCGGAACTTAAAACGTGGCTCTGGGGCCGCGAAGTCATCGACGTGCTGCACGGGATGCGCACGAAGTTTACGCCGGAAGAAGTCGTCCTCCTGCTGAAGAAGCTGCAACCGCGACTTTACTCGATTTCTTCCAGCCCAAAGGCGCACCCGGACGAAGTTCATCTCACCGTCGGCGCAGTGCGTTTCGATGCGCATGGACGCGGGCGGAAAGGCGTCTGCTCGACCTTCCTCGCCGACCGCTGCGCGGAACACACGCCAGTGCCTGTCTTTATCCAGGTCTCGCACGGCTTTAGATTGCCGGCGAATACAGACATCCCAATCATCATGTGCGGTCCGGGGACGGGCATTGCGCCTTTCCGCGCGTTTCTGGAGGAACGGCTCGCGACCGGTTCGAAGGGCAGGAACTGGCTGTTCTTCGGGGATCAAAGGCGTGCGACGGACTTCCTCTATGAGGAGACTCTGGAGGGCTGGGTTTCCAGCGGGCATCTTACCCGTCTCGACCTCGCCTTCTCGCGCGATCAGCCGGAGAAGATTTACGTCCAGGATCGGATGCGGGAACACGGCGCCGAACTCTGGGCGTGGCTGCAGGAAGACGCGCACTTCTATGTTTGTGGTGACGCGAGCCGCATGGCCAAAGACGTGGACGCGACCCTGCATCAGATTGCGGAAACTGCTGGCGGTCTGAGTGCGGAAGCAGCGGCCGCATTCGTGGCAAAGCTGAAAAACGAAAAACGGTACCAGCGCGATGTTTACTGATCGTCTGCGCATACAGTTTTCGGTCGAACGCCTGTCTGACTGGATCCTCCTTCCAGCAGGAAGCGGCGAGTCTGTCTCGACCGAAAACGCTCGCCGTGGCCCGTGCTCGACGGCGCTCTTTGCTGGCGCCCTCCTTCCTTCCCCATGAGCCACTCGACTCTTCCCGTCGACTCGATTGCCGGTCAGGCGCTTAGCGCGGAGCAAAGCCAATATCTCAGCGGATTCTTCGCTGGAGTGGCGGCGCGTGGGCAGCGTTTTAGCGATGTCGAGCCCACGCCGGAACCGGAGAAGACCGTTTCATTGGATGACCTCATCTTCGAGGAGCGGGTTAAGCGTGAGTTGCATCCGCTGGACGCCTATCCGCTGCTGCTGGATCAC
>DASVRR010000060.1:0-1767 GCA_036388515.1 Chthoniobacteraceae bacterium
TGGAATCTCGCAGCGCCCATATAAAGAGTGTGAGCCGGTGACCGCATCAGCCGCAAACCGCTCCACCGCCATTCCCAACCGCGCGCCGCTCGTGAGCTGAAACCAGTGCGTCGGCGAACCGAGGCTCCCGCCGAAGTCGCGCGTCAGCACTTCCTCGAGTGCGAGGAAATTGCCCGGCGCGTTGATCACGATCAGCTGTCGACCGGCGGGGTCCCACGACGCGGAAGCCTCTTTGGCAAAGGCGGCGCCCTTCGCCGCCAGGATCTCCTTCGGTGAACCCTCGGCGGGGAAAGCGGCTTCTTTCAGCCAATACGCGCGAGTCACGAGGTCGGCGTTCGTGGAGACACCCTGCTCGAGGATCACGGTATCCGGTTCGACCACTCGCATCCGGAGATTGAACAGGCCGGCAATCTGCTCGAGAGCCTGGCCAATGCTCTGATCCCCAAACGGCATCTCGCTGTTGAAATCCGGATCTTTCGGAGCGGTGATCTTCAACTGCGGAGCCTGCTGTCTGATCACACTGAGCAGAGTCGTGAGGTTCGCATCCGTATAATGAATTTGCTCCCTGAGTTTCCGCTGCAGCGTTTTCTGGAGTGGGCTTTCCGCGGCTGCTGGTTTCGGCGCGCCCGGCTCCGGCTTCTTTAGCCAGATTGCCGCCTTCACCCGGTCGCGCGGGATGCGCAGCTCCTCGAGGCCCGCGCGGAAGGCAAAGTGCGTGGAAGTGAGTGCCTGAATTTCGCCGCGCAGCAGATCGCCATTCATCGCCAGCAGCATGTGGCGCGGGAGATTTTCCCGGCGGAAGCGCGGAACGGTCAGCGCCTGCCGTCGCGTTTCCGCGGGAACATCGGCGAGCGTCCGGGCACCGAAGGAAGCGGCCGAGGCAAAGTTCTCGATCTGGACTTTCCGCGGCGTATTACCCCACAAAGAGCCGACCTCGAGAATCAGACCTGCGCCCGCGCGTTTTGCTGGATCGATCGGGAATTTCTCGGTCGGTGCGCCATTGACGAAGAGCTCCACATCTTTCTCCGAAAAAACCAGCCGCACAGCCGTAGGTTTGCCGCGAAAGATCGGGATTTCTGCGCGCTGATTCATCTGGCCCTCCGCCGTCTCGAGACCGGCGTAGAAGCTGTCGCCGAAATTCGCCAGGAGCAGCGCGGTAGACGGCGACGCGTCCGTCCCATTGCTGAAGAGCCGCAGGCGCAACGTCGCGAAGCTGTTCCTCTCGCTGAAGCTGAAGCTAATCTCGTTGCTCTCCAATGCGCTGGCGTTTCCGATCGTGGCGCCCGGCTCCAGTGTTAGTGAATTCTCCGTGCGGTCCGTGTCTTTCTCCGAGCCTTTGAGCAGACGCCACTCGGGGCTGTTGAAGCCGCTCAGCCCGGAGGGCCGCGTGCCGCCGAGCTGCAGCGCCTGAATGCTCGTGGCGGGAAACCGCTTCACTTCAGTCACTGAGGAGGCGAACTCCAATCCGGCGGAATCGAACGACTTCAGCTCTCCCGGCACGATGTCGCCCGAGGTGGTGTAAATCAACGCAGTTGCGGCGGGCAGAGTTGCCTTCGGCGGAAATGTGCGAACCAGCTCGGCAGCTTGATCCCCGGACAGGCGCAGTGGTTTCACCCCGCCGACCGGCAACCAGCCTGGCACCTTTTCACCAGTCTCCATGACGATCTTCCCGCGGAGCTTCTTTGCGGCAAGTTGGAGCATGTCTTCCTGCGCGAGTGCGGCCTTTGAGAAAGGTCCGGCAGCGGGCGCTGGGTTGCGGTCCCGCAT
>DASVRR010000061.1:0-2399 GCA_036388515.1 Chthoniobacteraceae bacterium
TGGTCAAGGAAACCAAAGACAAGGACGGCAAGCCGATCCACGAAGTGCAGCAGCAACTCGTGAAGCTCGGGCCGAAACGCGGGGATCAGGTTTCGGTTCTTTCCGGATTAAAAGAGGGCGACGAAGTGGTTTCTTCCGGAGTCTTCAAGCTGCGGCCAGCCGCGCCGGTGAAGGTGGACAACAGCACCCAGCCGAGCAACGAACTCGAGCCAAAGCCGGCCAACACCTGAGGCAAACCCGCCGGATTCACTCATGAAGTTCACCGATCTTTTCATCCGCCGCCCGGTCGTGGCGACCGTGGTCAGCCTGATCATCCTCCTCGCGGGTTTCCAGTCGATCCGCTCGCTGAATGTGCGGCAATATCCCCGGAGCGACATCGCCGTGGTGCGCGTGGAAACAGCTTACATCGGCGCGAATGCGGACCTCGTCCGCGGCTTCGTCACGACTCCGCTGGAACGCGTCATCGCGAGCGCGGATGGCATCGATTACATCGATTCTTCCAGCTCGCAGGGACTCAGCATCATCACGGTGCATCTGAAGCTGAACTACGACACCAACGCGGCCTTGACCCAGATCCAGGCAAAGGTCGCGCAGGTCCGCAACGATCTTCCTCCGGAAGCCGAAGCGCCCGAGATCGAGCTGACGCTGAGCGACACGCAGTTCGCGCAGATGTACATCTCGTTTTCTTCCCCAGATCTGACGCCGAACCAAATCACCGATTACCTGACCCGCGTCGTCCAGCCGAAACTCACGGCGGTGAGCGGAGTGCAAAAGGCGGACATTCTCGGCGCGCGCACCTTCGCCATGCGCGTCTGGCTGAAGCCGGATCGCATGGCCGCGCTGAACATTTCGCCGACGCAAGTGCGGCAGGCGCTGGCGGCAAACAATTACCTTTCCGCCGTGGGGATGACGAAAGGCTCCATGACCAGCATCAACCTCGTCGCGAACACCGATTTGCGGACTGCGGATGAATTCAAAGATCTCGTTCTTCGGGAAGAAAACGGTGCGATCGTCCGGTTGCGCGATGTGGCGGACATCGATCTCGGCGCGGAAAATTACGACAGCGATGTGCGGTTCTCCGGATTAAAAGCGACCTTCATGGGCATCTGGGTTTTGCCCACGGCAAACTCGCTGGACGTGATCAAAGCGGTGCGCGCGGAGTTGCCGGACATCGAGAAACAGCTCCCGCTGGGGATGAAACTCGGTGTTCCCTACGACGCGACGAAGTACATCGACGACGCGCTGAAGGAAGTGCTGCACACGCTGATCGAGACTTTGCTCATCGTCGTCGTGGTGATCTTCCTCTTCCTCGGATCGTTTCGTTCCGTGCTGATTCCGGTCGTCGCGATCCCGATCTCGCTGGTGGGCGCGGCATTCCTGATGTTGATGTTCGGTTTCACGCTGAATCTGCTCACGCTCCTCGCGATCGTGCTTTCGGTCGGGCTCGTGGTGGATGACGCGATCGTCGTCGTGGAAAACGTCGAGCGACATTTGCACAACGGATTGCGTCCTTTCCCAGCCGCGATCAAAGGCGCGCGGGAACTCGTCGGGCCAGTCATCGCGATGACCATCACGCTCGCGGCGGTTTACGCGCCGATCGGCATTCAAGGCGGTCTCACCGGGACGCTCTTCCGCGAGTTTGCCTTCACGCTGGCGGGCGCGGTCGTGGTTTCCGGAATCGTCGCGCTCACTTTGTCGCCGATGATGGCGTCGCAGCTTTTGCGCGCCGGAGATTCGCACAAGGGCTTTGCTGGGTGGATCAATCACCGTTTCGACGGACTCCGCCAGCGTTACGTAAACACGCTGACCAACACGCTGCGCTGGCGCCCGGTGACGCTCGCGATGTCCGCGATTTTCATCCTGCTGATCCTGCCTTTCTTCCTCATGACGCCGCGCGAACTGGCGCCCAAGGAAGATCAAGGCGTGATCCTCGGGATCGTCCGCGCTTCACCGAATTCCACGATCGAGCAGACCACGCTCTACACGGAAAAGGTGAACGACATTTTTATGTCTTTTCCGGAGACGCGGCACACCTTCCAGCTCACGGAAGCTTTCGGCGGCTTTTCCGGAATGGGACTGAAGCCGTGGAGCGATCGGACGCGCGGGACCGAGGAGATTTTGGGCGAAGCGTTCGGCAAGTTGAGCACGGTTCCCGGCGTGCAAGTCATCGCGACGACACCGGCGCCTTTGCCGGGCGGCGGACAGTTTCCGGTGGAGTTTGTCATCGCCTCGACTGCGGAACCGCGCGAGTTGCTCGAATACGCCAATAAGCTCGTGGAGGCGGCGATGAAAAGCGGCGTGTTCATCTTCGCCGACACCGATCTGAAGTACGACATGCCGCAAGCGGAGATCGTTTTTGATCGGGATAAAGTCGCGTCGCTCGGCCTGAACTTGCAGCA
>DASVRR010000062.1:0-18386 GCA_036388515.1 Chthoniobacteraceae bacterium
CCCGATTGCCGGTCAGCCGACGCCGAGGCGAATTGCTTCCGCGTCGCCGGTCTCCACTCCGCCACGGCTGGCAGTTTCTTCCCCACCGCCACCGGTGTTGCGTCCCGCCGTTCCCACTCCGAGCCCGACACCGCCGGTGTCGCTGGCGATGCTGAATACTCCTCCGCCGCGTCCCGCAGTGGTTCCGCCGGTTGGACCGACTCCGATCCAGGCGACGAGCACACCGCCGCCAATCGCTTCCGTCCCACTTACCGGCACGCCGTCGGTTTCGCCCAGCGGCGTTCCGCTCAAGCCGTTTATCACCGCGGCGCCGGCGCCGGGCACTTTGCCTCCGGTCGCGGGGGCGACGTGGCGGACCTATGCGCCTGGACAAGCTCCAGCCGCCCGTTCGATCACGCCTGCGGAAGCAACTTCCCTCGCTGGACGCGGCGATCTCGGCGAGAAACTCTACCTGCGCGGCGACTTCCGAGTGACGGCGTCCGGAGAAAATCGCGCGGTCCTCCGTGATCGTCCCGCCGATGCAGATCCAGCCAATCCGGCTCCCGGCGAAAACGTCCGCATCATCGTGGAATATCCAGCGGGCGCCCTGCCGCCGGGGGAAAACACCTCGCTCAGTCGGGATTCCGGACGTCCATTCGAGATCCGCGACATTCGCCGCGGCGCGGATGGTCAGGTAAACATCTACGTGCGCGAGATCACGGCTCAGTGATCGCCGGTCAATTTTCTCCTCACACTCGCGAGCAACCCTCCGGACGAAAAATAGTTATGAAAACTTTGCTCTCCTTTACTTGCGCCTTCGTCTCGATGGCTGCCGTCGCCATTGCGGAAGAAGAGCTGACCTTCAAAGCGCGCGACGGCCGCGAGTTCAACAAGGTTTTCGTCACCCGCGTCCTGGGGAGAAAAGTGGAGCTGATGACCAGCAACGGCATTGCCACCGTGCGAATCGCGGATCTGCCACCGGAATTGCAAAAACGCTTCCAGGATCCGAATCTCAAACCGCCACCGAAATACGGCGACTCGATCGAGTTCACGACGAACGATGGCCGGAACGTGAAGGGAATTCTCCGGCTGATTGCTCCCGCCGGACTATCGATCGAAACCAGCACCGGGATTGAGAAAGTGCCCGTCGGCAAGCTGCCTCCGGAACTTGCGGAGACGTTCGATTTTCCCACCGACACGGTGGTGCGCGGTGAAGAGCAGGATCGCCTCAAGCAGCAAGCTGCGGCGGCACGCGCGAGTGCGGAACTTCGGCTGGCCGAGCAGCGTGCAGCACAGGAACGCGCTGCAGCAGAAGCTGCCGCACAGGCAAAAGCCACTCCGCGCGCTGATTCGCCGGCTGGTTCCGGAGACATGGGCAATCGCGGCGCCGAACGGCTCGGCTCGCCCAAGCTGGGCGGCAGCGGCACCGTGAAGTAACCGCGATTTCTCGCCGGGAGCGGGTTCTTCCCGGACAAGGCGGTTGACCGCTCCTTTGCTCCGCAGCTAGCTTCCCCGGCTTCATGAGTTCCTTGAACAAGCAGTTTCCGCGGCTTCTTCCCGAGCCGATCCGCAAAGGGATGAAGGTCACGGAACTGATCGACGGAGCGTTTAAGGCCTACAACGGCGGTCGGCTGGCGGAAGCTTGCCGGCTCTTTTCGGAAAAGATGGTCGCGGGAAACGGCACCGTCGGGATGTCTCTCACCGGCGCCTTGACTCCCGCCGGACTGGGAAGAGCGGCGATTGTTCCCCTGATGAAAGCGGGATTTGTCGATTGGGTCATCTCGACTGGAGCAAATCTGTATCACGATCTCCACTACGGCCTCGGAATGCATCTTTATGCCGGCTCGCCTTTCCTGAACGACGTGGATCTCCGCCGCGACGGCATCATCCGCATCTACGATGTGCTGTTTGACTACGACGTGCTGCTCGATACCGACGCCTTTGTGAGGCAGGTGATTCAAGGTCCGGAGTTCCAGAAGACGATGGCCACGGACGAGTTTCACTACCTGCTCGGCCGCTACGTCCACCAACGCGAGAAGAAGCTCGGGATCAAGGAAACCAGCGTGCTCAGCGCGGCTTATCAGCTCGGGGTTCCGATCTTCACCAGCTCACCGGGCGACAGTTCGATCGGGATGAATGTCGCCGCGATGAGCCTGCGCGACGCGAAACTTTTCATCGACGTGAACCGCGACGTGAATCAAACCGCCGCGATCGTTTACGCAGCAAAGTCGAGCGGCTCGACTTCCAGCGTGTTCATCCTGGGCGGCGGCTCACCGAAGAACTTCATGCTCCAGACAGAGCCGCAGATCCAGGAGGTCATGGGGATCGAAGAGCGCGGACACGATTACTTCCTCCAGTGTACCGATGCCCGGCCGGATACTGGCGGACTCAGCGGCGCCACTCCGGGAGAAGCGGTCAGCTGGGGCAAAATCGATCCGGAAAATCTTCCGGATTGCGTGGTCTGTTACGCCGACTCCACGATCACTCTTCCGCTGATTACGGCGTACGTCCTGAGCAAAGTGGCGCCGCGCAAACCCAAGCGACTCTACGATCAACGCGAGGCGCAATATGAGGAGCTGAGGAAGCAGTATCTCAAACACGGGCAGGTCGCCAAAATCGAGCATCGCACCGACATCAGCAAACCGAAGCGCGGGCGTTCAGGGCGTTCGGTGAGCGGCACGCACCGCGACAATGGCCGCTAGGCGACCGGATCCGCGCGCCATTCTCTTTGAGCGGATCCGGACTTCGCCGCCCAAGTTCGTGCATCTGGTCGGTGTTCCCTACCAGGTGGAGCTGGAAGCTTGCTCCGATCCGGAGCGAGTCGATCACGTTTGGCTGACGCTGGAAGTGCCGCCTTTCGGTCGGGTCCGCATCGCCGTGAATACGCTCTCCCGCATCAGCCGTCAGGCCGGCTTCGACGGCCGGGTTCGGCTGGGGATAATCAGCGGCACGTATCAGGAAAAGCCGCCGACTGGCTTGGAGGAATGCGCCGGATTCGACTACGGAAAGCTGGAGGCAAAATCGAAGGTCGCGTATGAATTCCACGAGCACGAGGCGGTGGCAAATCTCCTCCTGACAAAGTGCAAGGCGGCGATCCGGGCGGAAGTCTGGGGCGATCTCTACGCTCGAGATCACATCGGTTTGCACCAGATCCACTCGCGCCGCGCGAGCAAAGCGGTGCCGCTCGATGTCCGGAATCGGGACGGTGCTTTGAAGCTCTACTATCCGACTGACAATCTGGTCGAGACGCTGCTCTTCAAGTTCGACGGGCAGCCTTAGAGCAGATCAAAGCGCCACCTCCTCTTCAGCACGCCGATCCTTTCATGCGCATCCTTCGTTTCCACGATCCCGACTTTGCCGCGGCGTTGGCGGATCTCCAACGCCACGCGACGCCGCGCCCGGAAGTCGAGCAAACCGTCCGTGAGATCATCCAGGCGGTCCGCACCGGCGGCGATGCAGAGTTGCTGAAGCTGACGGAACGGTTTGGCGGACCGCGGCTGAAACCAAGCCAGCTGCGCGTCCAGGCGCGTGCCGAAGTGGACGCCGGAACAAAAGAAGCAATCGCCACAGCGCACGCCAACGTTCACGAGTTTGCCCGCCGCAGTTTGCGGAAAAGCTGGAGCTCACGGAATGCGCAAGGTGCTCGGGTCGGCGAACGCTTCGACGCGTTTCAGCGGGTCGGGATTTATGTGCCTGGCGGGACGGCTCCGCTGGTTTCCACTGCCGTAATGACCGTTACGCTCGCCGCAGCGGCTGGCGTTCCCGAGATTGTCGTGACCACGCCTTCGGACCTCCACGGCAAAGTGAACGAAGCGCTGCTCTTCGCGCTTCAGTTTTGCGGAGCGACCGAAGTTTACCAGGCGGGCGGCGCTCAGGCGATTGCGGCACTCGCTTACGGAACAAAGTCGATTCGGCCGGTGCAAAAAATCTTCGGTCCGGGGAACGCCTACGTGGTCGAGGCCAAGCGCCAGGTTTTCGGTCAGGTCGCGGTCGATCTTCTTCCCGGTCCGAGCGAAATCATGGTTCTCGCCGACGCCAGCGCCAATGCGAGCTGGGTAGCCGCAGATTTGCTGGCTCAAGCGGAACACGGAAAACACAGCTCCATTCTTTTTGTGACGAACTCGGCGCGGCTGCTCGGGGCGGTGCAAAAACAGATTGGCGTCCAGCTTCAGCAACTCAGCCGGCAGGACGCACTCGCCGGAGTCCTGGAGCATGATTGCGCGCTGATCCTGGTAAAAACGCTGGCCGACGCGGTGAAGATCACCAACGACTTTGCTCCGGAGCATCTCTCGCTGGTGACCGCGGAAGACGAGGAGATTGCGCCGCAACTCCGAACCTCCGGAGCAATTTTCATCGGCGGTTATTCGCCGGTCGCCGCGGGCGATTTTCTCGCCGGCCCCAGCCACACGCTGCCGACGGGCGGCGCGGGCAAGTCGTTCCCCGGACTTACCGCTGAGATGTTCCAGCGGCGCACGAGCGTGGTGGAGTTCGATGCAAAAGCGCTGCGGAAATCCGTCGGGACGATCTTGAAATTCAGCGATCTGGAAGGACTCGATGCGCACGGCCGATCGGCGGCCATTCGGTTCGAGTAGCGGAAGTCATTTCAAGATCTCCTGCAGCTTGTCCCGCAGCGCCGGGAAAGTGAACGGCTTCTGGAGGAAACCGGCGAGCGCCTTGCCGGTGAAGCCGGCGATCGCTTCCTGCTCGTTGAATCCGCTGATCAGCAAGACCCGCGCATTCGGGCGCAGTTCGGTGATGGCGCGGAATGCTTCCTGTCCGTCCATGTGCGGCATCGTGAGGTCCAGGATCACCAGCGTGAAATCATCCGGAGTCGCCTGGAATTGCTCCAGTCCGCTGCGGCCATCATCCGCCAGACTCGTCTGCAAGCCGCACGCCTCGACCATCCGCGCCGTCGTCACGCGCACCGTTTCCTCATCGTCCACCACCAGCACGCGGCCACTGCCCCGCCAATTTGCGGAGATCGTCGGCCGCTCTCCCGATTCCTCCGCGGTGCCTTCCACGCAAGGCAGCAGGATCTTGAACGTGGTTCCCCACCCTTCTTCGCTGAACACCTTCAGAGCGCCTTTGTGTCCGCGCACGATCCCGAGCACCGCGGCCAAACCAAGTCCACGGCCAGTAAACTTCGTCGTGAAAAACGGATCGAAGATGCGGGATAAAACTTCCTGCGACATGCCCGCTCCGTTATCCGCGACTTCCAGGTAAACGTAGTCTCCTTCCGGAAGATCCGGCGCGAAATAGGAGCCCGCGAGATAAGCGCGATCCGCCCGAGTCAAACCGGTGCTGAGACTGATGAAGCCGCTTTTTTCCGCGACCGCTTCGGAGGCGTTGATGATCAAATTCATCACGACTTGCCGCAGTTGGGTTGCATCCCCGAGGACCACGGGAAGACCTTCGGCCAGATCAAACTTCAGCACCGCGCGCTTGCTGATCGAGACCTGGAGCAAACGTGCCGTGTCCTGGATCACGGCGTTGAGATCGAGATGCTTGACCACGAATCGGCCCTTGCCGGAGTAGGCGAGCATTTGCTTGCAAAGATCCGCCGCCCGTGTGGCGGAAAACTCGACCTGCTCGAGATAACTCTGGATCGGCGAATCGGCCGGCAGATCCATCCGCGCAAGGCTGGCATTCCCGAGCACACCGGTGAGCAGGTTGTTAAAATCGTGCGCGATTCCGCCGGCCAGAACTCCGAGGCTTTCGAGCTTTTGCGCTTCCTGGAGTTTTTTCTCCAGCGCCTGACGTTCGACCGCGATCTTCTTTGAGGAATGCTCCGCAATGACCCGGTCGGTCACATCCTGGACCAGGGAAAGAATTGAGGCGGTCCGTCCTTCCCGATCATTCAGCACCGAATTTTGCCAGACACAATGGACCACCCGGCCCGCTTTGGTCAGGTTGCGGATTTGGGAGACATTGCGCTGTTCGCTGCCATCCAGAAGGCGCGCACAGATTCCGCGGACGCTTTCCAGTTCATCCAGATGAACGAACGGCCACGCGAGAAAGTGCTTCCCCAGGACTTCTTCCGCACTCCAGCCGAACGTCGCCTCCGCCTGTCCCGCCCAGCGCAGCACGCGGAAGGAAGGATCCCACTCGATCACGGTCAGCGGAGAATTCTCCACATGATCCACCAACCGCATCCGCGCCTCCTGGAGTTCATCCGCGTCCTGCTTGATCCGGGTGATGTCGTGGCCGATTCCGACGAGGCCGATGACCTGGTTCTTCTCGTCGCGCAGCGGAAACTTCGAAGTCAGCAGCCAGCCGCGACTTCCATCCGAGCGCCGGAACGGTTCCTCGCGGTTCAGGACTGGCTCGCCGGTTTCGATCACCTGCATGTCATCGCTGTGGTAGCGATCGGCGTGTTCCTGAGTATCGGCGATCTCGAAGACCGTCCTGCCGACACGTGCTCCGGAGACGCCATCGCTGGCGTCATTCATTCGTCCGGCCTGGTTGTGAAGCAGAAAGCGGCCAGCGCGATCTTTACAAAAGATGGGATCGGGAACGGTGTTGATCAGCGTCCGGAGGAGATAAAGCTCGTCGGCCAAAGCGGAGCTGGAGGCATCCGGAGCCGAGCCGTTTGACGCCGCGGGAGCAACTGGCGCGGAAGCAACTTTCTCCGCGATTTCGCTTTGCACCGTGAGCGTCCCCAATTCTTCCCCAGCCGCGCCGATCAGCGGCACCGTCACTGCATTGCAGCGACCGGTCGATCCGTCCTTGCGGATGAAGCTGATCTCGCCCGCCCACTTCCCTTCCGCTTCCAGTGCTCCGAAAATCTCCGTGAGGAACGAGGTTTGATTCAAGCCCAGATAGATGGTCGGAGTCTTCCCGATGACGTCGGAGCGAAGCCAGCCGAAGATCCGTTCGGCTCCCGAGTTCCAGTCCGTGATCACGCCTTCCATCGAGGTGATGACCACCGCATCGTGGATCTGATTGAACACCACCGCTCGACGCAGCAAGGCGTCAAGATTCGCCAGGGGAAAGTCAGCGTTCGCGGGGGGCGTGCTCATGGAGCGGCTTTGTTTTGGCACTGCGAGGGCCGAATGGCCAGCGTCGTCCGCTTTAGATCCGCACCTGGCCGTTGCCGCGCAGGAGATATTTGTAGGTCGTGAGTTCTTCCAGAGCCATGGGGCCACGCGCGTGCAGCTTGTCCGTGCTGATGCCGATCTCTGCCCCGAAGCCAAACTCACCTCCGTCGGTGAAACGCGTGCTGGCGTTCCAATAAACCGTCGCGCTGTCCACCTCGGCGAGGAATCGCTCGGCGGTGGCCGCGTTGCTCGTCACGATTCCGTCGCTGTGATGCGAGCCGTGATCTTCGATGTGTGAGACGGCTTCATCCAGACTGTTGACGACCTTCGCCGCCAAAATCAGATCCAGGAACTCGGTGCGATAATCCTGGGCGCTGGCCGCCTTGGCGCGCCCGCCCAGCAAGGTCCGCGTGCGTTCGTCCCCACGGACTTCCACCTTGCGCTCGAGCAAGGCTTCACCGGTTGTGGAAAAAAACTTCTCCGCAATCGCCGAGTGCACCAGGACTGTCTCGACCGCATTGCAGACGCCGGGGCGCTGCACCTTGGCATTCAGGACGATGGCTTCCGCCATCTCCAGATCGGCGTCTTGATCCACGTAGATGATGCAGATGCCGTCATAGTGCTTGATCACTGGCATCCGCGCGTGGCTGACCACAGTTTCGATCAATCCTTTTCCGCCGCGGGGAACAATGCAGTCGAGATATTGATCCATCTCGCAGAGGTGTCGCACTGCTTCCCGATCCGTCACCGGGATGAGCAGGATGGCGTCCTCCGGCAATCCCGCGCTGGCACAACCGGCGCTCAGAGCGCGGGCAACCGCCACATTGGAATGCAGGCTTTCGCGTCCTCCCCGCAAGATCGTGGCGTTTCCGGTTTTCGTGCAAAGCACGGCCGCATCGCTGGTCACATTCGGCCGCGATTCATAGATGATCCCGATCACGCCGATCGGCACGCGCACCTTCTGGATTCGCAAACCGTTTGGCCGCGTCCAATCGCGCAAAATTTCCCCCACCGGATCGGGCAGCGCGGCGACTTCGCGAATTCCCGCCGCCATGGCTTCCAGCCGCTTCCGGTCCAGCGTCAGCCGGTCCATCATCGCTGCGCTGAGTCCGTCCGCTTTTGCCTGCTCAAGGTCGCGCGCGTTCGCCGCAAGAATCTCCCCTTCCTGGGAGATCAGTTGATCGGCCATCGCCAGCAGACCGCGGTTCTTTTGCTCGGATGAGGCCTGACGCAACAACCGCGCAGCCGCTCGTGCGCGCCGACCGAAATCATGGATTTGCTCTTTCAGATCGCTCATCGGTTTTAACGTTCTTCCAGCGCGGCGTTCCGGGCAACAAACCGAGTTCCCACCGACTTTCCGGCAAGGACCGCCGCAACTCGGCCTGCCTTCCGGCCGCTGACGATGAAAGTCTCGATGCCCGCGTTTACGGCCAGCTTCACCGCCTGAAGTTTCGAGACCATGCCGCCGACCGAAAACTGGCCCTTTTCTTCCCGGGCAAACTGCACCACCGAGTCGATGTTCTCCACCAAAGGAACGACGGTTTTATGCTCATCCAGCAAGCCATCGACGCTGGTCAGGAGAATCAGGAGATCCGCTTCCGCGAGCATCGCCACCTCGGCGGAAAGCCGATCATTGTCCCCAAAGCGCAACTCCTCAACCGCAACCGAGTCGTTCTCATTGATGATGGGGACAACGGTGCGGCGCTGGAACAAATGAGCCAGGGTATTCTTCGCGTTTGCGTGGCGCGTGCGACTGTCGAGATCGCCGTGCGTCAGGAGGAGTTGCGCAACGTTCAGCCCGTGTGCAGCAAAGTTCGCCGCATAGAGCTGCATGAGTTTTGACTGGCCGATCGCCGCGCAGGCTTGCCGCGCCGCGAGTTCTTCCGGACGCTGCTTCAGGCCGAGCACTCCGAGTCCGGCGGCGACGGCGCCACTGGAAACCAAACAGCATTCATGTCCGGCATGAACCAGTGCGGAAACTTCCGCCGCGATGCGGGCAAACTGTTTCTCGTCGAGCGACAAACCCCGCGCGCTCGCGAGCACGCCGGAACCAAATTTCAGGACGATGCGTTTGTGATTTCCGGACATGGCCAAAAGGAACGCGGAGTCTAGGTGCGACCTTCCCCACCTCAAGAGCAAAGGCACCGGCGCAAGCGGCGCCGGCGTTACTTTTGAAACTCGCGCTCTCCTCGTCCAGCTCCCTAACATCGGCGCGCATGGACGATCTAAGCACCCTTCTTCATTCCGCAGTGGAAGCCGGTTCACTGCTCCGCAGCAGCGCCACCAATATCGAGCAAATGCTGTTGCGAAGCGCTTCCGCAGTGGTCCAGCAAAGTATCGCCGAGCTGGTGCAGGCGGGCGCCTGGGAGGAACTCAATGATCGATTTTACAAGACTCTCGCCTTCGGGACAGGAGGGCTGCGCGGTCGGTCGATCGGGCGGGTGATCACCAGCGATGAACGCGGTCAGCCGCAGCCGCTGGATCGTCCGCAATGGCCTTGCGTCGGGACGAATGCGATGAATTTCTACAACATCAGCCGCGCGACTCAGGGGCTGGTCGGCTACTGCAAAGAGTGGTTTGCCAAAAGCAATCTTCCCGGTCGGCCCAAGCTGTTCATTGCTCATGACACCCGCCATTTTTCCCGGGAGTTTGCGGAGTTGGCGGCGAAGATTGCGACCGATCTCGGCTGCGACGCCGGCTTGTTTTCCGGACCGCGTTCCACTCCGCAACTTTCCTTTGCGGTGCGCCACGGCAACGCGACCGCCGGCGTGGTTTTGACCGCCTCGCACAACCCGCCGCACGACAACGGCTACAAGGTTTATTTCTCGGACGGAGCGCAGGTCGTCGAGCCTCATGCCGGCGCGATCATCACGAACGTCAATGCCATCGAGTCCGATGCGTACGCGGCGGTTCCGGAAGAAGAACGAGGCGAGTTGATTACTTTGGGGAAGGAAATTGACGCCGCGTATATGGATCGCCTGGAGTCGCTTGTCCTCGATCGCGAAATGGTCGCCACAGCGGCCAAAGGCGGCTTGAAGATCGTCTTTACCTCCATCCACGGCACGGGCGGAGTGATCATCAAGCCGATGCTGGACCGGCTGGGGTTCAGCTATCTCACGGTGCCGGAACAGGAGCAGATGGACGGACGTTTCCCGACCGTCAAATCACCCAACCCGGAGAACGCCGAGGCTCTCGCCAAAGCCATCGCGCTGGCGAATGCGGAAGGCGCCGACCTCGTGATCGCGACTGATCCGGATTGTGATCGAATGGGGATCGCGGCGCGCAATTCTGCCGGCGAAATGGAACTCTTTACGGGGAATCAGATCGGTTCGCTGATGGCGTATTACCGCGTCAAACGTCTGATCGAGCAGGGCGTAATTACTCCGGAGAACGCCGGGCGATGCGTGATCATCAAAACGCTGGTGACGACGGATCTGCAAAAGGCCATCGCCGAAAAACACGGCCTGCGCTGCGTGGAAACGCTGACGGGATTCAAATACATCGGAGAAAAACTCGGGCAGTATGAAGCCGCGCTTCCGGAAGATGTGCGCCTCCGTTACCGATCATTGCCGGAATCGGAAACCCGAGCCTTGCGGCTGGAGCACTCAAGTTTTTACGTCTGTGGTGGGGAAGAAAGCTATGGCTACAGCGCGGCGGATTTTGTGCGGGACAAAGATGGCAACGGAGCCGCCGTCGTCTTCGCCGAAGTCGCCGCGTATGCGAAATCCCGCGGGCTCACGCTCTCTGAGTTGCTGGACGAAATCTACGCGAACTACGGCTTTTACTCGGAGAAGAATGGTTCCCTAACCTTTGAAGGCGCCGATGGTGCAGCGAAGATTCAGCGGCTGGTGGAGTCCTACGCCGCGCTTCCGCCGACGGAAGTAAACAGTGTCCCGGTGAGCCTGCTCCGGAACTTCGCCACGCAGTCTTTCACCGACATCGAAGGCGCCGTCATCCCGAAAGAAAAGATGCTGATGATCGACCTCGCGGATGGCCGACGCTTCGCCGTTCGTCCCTCCGGAACGGAACCGAAAATCAAGTTTTACCTGTATGCCCGGCAAGCGCCGGAAGCTGGAAAACCCTTTACCAGCGAGGAACTCGCGACCATTAAGGGGAATGTTACCACTTCGCTGGAGCAACTCTGGTCATGGATCCAGTCCGACGCGGAAATTCGGCTCGGGTCGTGAGCAGAACTTTGAATCGTTATGAGCGGGCGAGAACTTAATCTGGATGGAGCGGAAACCTCCGTGATCAAAGCCATCGGGCTCTCCGGAAGCGAGATCAGCGGGGAGGATTTGATCTCGCGGTGCTCCGACATCATGAGCGCGGAGCTGGTGGATACCTTGAAAGGGCTGATGATGGTGGGTTACGTCGTCGCGGATCGCGCGAACTTTCATAGCATTGAGGAAATCAAGCCGATCGGCTTTCGAGTGAATTCCGGATATACCAAAGACTTGCGGGAAGCGCTCGATCCACAGCGAGCCAAACCCAAGAGCAAACGCGTGCGGCGTGAATAGCGGACCCGCGTTGGGTTCCTCCCGCGCAACGTCCGGAAGATCGCGGAGCTTACAACGAGCCTGGCCGTGGTTCGCAGCGGCGCTGAGCGGCTTGTTGCTCGTCCTTTGCTTCCCGCCGTTTAATCAAGGCTGGTTGGTGTGGGTGGCGTTAACGCCGCTGCTCTGCGCGGTTTGGTTTTCATCCGGAACAAAACCCGGTTTGCGCAGCCTCGCTCTCGGATATGTCGCCGGGCTGTTCTTCTTCACCGGCACCTTTTACTGGCTGGGCACGCTCGCGGCACTTTACGAAAATCCGCTGTTACTTTCTCTTCCGGTCCTTCTAGCGCTGGTCCTCTCCAGCTACTTCGCCGTCTGGACTTGGATGCTCAGCCAGCTGCTCGCACCGGCGGCAATTCGCACCTTTCCCAGCTCGCTGCGGAACCTTTGGATCGGAGCTGCAGGTGCCTGCGTCTGGGTGGCGCTGGAATGGACGCGCGGCTGGCTCTTCGGCGGATTTGGCTGGAACGGGCTGGGCGTGGCTTTGCACCGGGATGTGGCGATGATGCAGATCGCGGACATCACTGGAGTCTGGGGACTCACGTGGCTGGTCGCCTTCATCAACTTGATGGCGGTGATCGTGATCCGAAGAATCGTCGGCGAGTTCGGTCCGGTTTTTCTAAAACGGATTCGCTGGGAGTTCAGCTTCAGCGTGGCGCTGGTCGTCCTCGTTTTCGCCTACGGAGTCCGCGCGCTCATTGCCGGCGGCGACAAATCCCAACTGCCGCTCCGCGTGGCAGCGATCCAGCCAAACATTCCCCAGCAGGAAAAGTTTGACCCAAACTTCGAGGATCGGGTCTTCGCCACGCTGGATCGTCTCACTGGTCTCGCCCTGCTCACCCAGCCGCCTCCGCAGCTGGTGATCTGGCCTGAAGCAACCACCCCGCGACCGATGTTCGCCGATGCCAAGAACTATGGCTTTGTGCTGGAGCAGGCAAAACGCGGCGACTTTGGTTTGCTCATCGGGACCTTGGATTCCGATCCCGTCCGCGGTGAAGACTATAACATTGCTGCGCTTTTCACTGAGCAGGGGCAAACTCTGCAATCGTACCGAAAGATGCACTTGGTGCCGTTCGGTGAATATCTTCCGCTGCGCCCCTTCTTCGCTGGGTTTTTGGGAGAGCTGGTGCCCGGCGATTTCACCGCGGGTCTGGAGCCTGCCATCCTGGATCTCAAGCGGCCAGCACTGCGGATTGGTGCCTTGATCTGCTTCGAAGATACGCTCGGCGATCTCGCCCGTCGTTCGGTCGCGAAGGGCGCACAGTTGCTGGTGAATATTACCAATGACGGTTGGTTCGCGACTTCACCCGCGGCCGAACAGCATTTCGCAAATGCAATCTTCCGCGCGATCGAAACGCGCCGTCCGCTGGTGCGCTGCGGGAACACGGGAGTCACTGGATCCACCGATGCATTTGGTCGCACCGTGGGTTTTGAATCTAAACGCCCCAACCTCCGCATTCCTGGCGTTCTTCCTTTCCTCAAACCGTTCCAGCAAGGCTTTGTTTCCGGCGAAATCTCTGTTCCGACGAGCAATCATCTCACCTTCTATACCCGCTTCGGTGACTGGCTCCCGATCGGCTCCAGCCTGATCACTGGAACGCTGCTGGCCGTGGCGCTCTTACGATCGTTCAAAGCACGGGGAAGATCAGTTCCGTGAGCAAACGAAGAACGACAGTCCTGATCGCCCTGATTACGGCGCTCCTGCTCGCGGTGGCTTTGTTCGGTCGCCCCGGTGTTCGCGGCCGGCTTTGGCGGATGGCGGTCCGGAACCCTACGCTGGCGGTTCAAGCAAAGCCGTTCGAAGCGATGCTGGTGGGCGCCCTAAACGGCTATAACAGCGACGACGCGAGCGCGCTTTTCCGAGACTTCGCGGCCGATGCTTTGCCCCCGCCAAATGCGGAAACTCACCAGAGTTTGTTTCGGGGATTTCACCGGAAGAGATTGGGAAAGTACGTCTCCCATCAACTGAACTTTGAGGAAACCACGATCTCAGCAGAGGCCGCACTCGTAGTCCTGCGGGCGACCTTCTCCCAGCAGCCGCACGTGGCGGTCTCCGCCAACTTCGTTCGACAAGCAGGAACCTTCAAAATCAAGCAGCTCCGGCTGGAGGAAAACGAAGCTTTATCCCACTGAATCAAAAACCAGTGCAAACCTGGGCAGTGAGGGATTCGAACCCCCGACCAACTCGGTGTAAACGAGCCGCTCTACCACTGAGCTAACTGCCCGAACGGCCGATCTATAAGTGAGGCGCGCCCCTCGCGCAAGCGGCAGAGGAAACTTGGATCGCGTTTACGGCAGCACCTTCACCGGCGTTCCGTGGGAGGCGTTCTCGAAAAAGTGGCGAGCCATGAAGCTTGGCAGGCGCACGCAGCCATGTGACGCGCGCCAGTTTGGCACCCGTCCGGCATGAAGGCCGTATCCGGCATAGAACCTTAAGAAGTAAGGCATGCTTGCCCCTTTGAACCTGGATCCAGATGGAGCCCGGTCCTTCCTCGAGTCCACATTACTTTTCACCACACCACCATCTGCACTGACATAGTCTCCGTACAGGGAGGAAACATGATCTTTGTCCTTCTGGATCACCTTATAGGTTCCAGTCGGGGTATCGAAACCCTTGCGGCCAGTGGAAATTTTCGAAACCCCGGCGAGTTCCTTCCCCTTGTAGAAAAAGGCTCGTTGTTGCCCCAGCCGGATCACGATGGAAGCCGAACCCTTCGCCGGAGCGCCTTTCCAGTAGGACTCCACCTTTGCAATCGGGGTGGCCGCTCGAGGCGGAACAGGTGCTGGGCGTGGCCGGATTGCGCAGCCGCTAACCAGACAGAGCGCCGGAACAGCAAACAGCATTGAGCGGAGCAGGACAGATAGCATGGACAGCGGCGGAGATTAGTCGGGAGGTTTGCTGATTGCAATCACCGGAACCAGCAAAGCACTGGCGTCGTCACTAATTCGTCTTGCGACTAGTTAGATTGAAGCTGTAGGTTGGCCGCAATGAAGACCCTGAATCCTCGAATCGAACGCCTGAAGCAAATGATGGCTCTGGAAGAACGCCGCGCCGTTCTCCAGCAGGAACTCGATTCCCTTTCTGCAGAACTGTCGTCGCTGAAAGACGGCCTTTTCGACGACTCCGCGCCAGCGGCAGCGAAATCAACAACTTCCAAATCGACGCGGACGGCAGCCAAGCCGGAGCGGAGACAGCGCAACCGGCGCGGGTTAATGAAAGACAAAATCATGGCAGCCTTGGAAGCGGCTGGAAGCGCTGGGATCAAGGTGAAGGAACTGGCGCAAGTGCTCGGGACAAAACCAGTCAACATTCATTCGTGGTTTCATTCCGCGCTGAAGAGAGAGAACTCTATTTCGAAAGTTAGCGGCGGTCATTATCGGCTGAATACAAGTGGCGGTTCTAGTTCGAGTTCGACCTCCAGTGCGAAGCCAGCGCGGGAAGCCAAGCCCGCAGCCCGCTCGAAGCGCCGAGGCGGAACAAGGCGGGGAGAGCTGAGCACCCAAATCCTTGAGGCTCTGAAAAGCGCGGGTCCAGAAGGCATCTCAGTCGCGGATCTCGCGACCCAGATGAATGCCAAGTACAAGAACATTTACATCTGGTTTGCTACGACTGGGAAGAAACAGAAGAGCATCAAGAAGCTCGGTCCTGCCCGTTACTCCCTGGTATCGTAAGGAGCAGAATTCCAGACAAAGGGCGCCCGCTTGGGCGCCCTTTTTTTGTCCAACTCCCAGCCGAGATCTTGCTCAATAGATATATGGTTCCGGAAGAGCGAACGCATTCCGGATAAGGTTGAAGTGCGGTTCACCGTCGGTGACAACAATCTCCAAGATATCGAAGCGAAAGAGGATTTCCGGGTTGTTTAGCAACTGAAGCCACGCCAGTCCGCCCTTGGCGATGAGCGTTTGTTTGCTGCGAGTCACCGCCTCGGCGGGTGCGCCGAACTCCAGAGTGCGGCGGGTTTTCACTTCCACGAAGACCAGGGTATTCGCCGCTTTGTCGCGGCAAACCATATCTACCTCCCCGCCGCCGGGCGCGCGGAAATTCTGATAGAGGACGCGATAGCGTTGGCGTTGCAGATACCGCACGGCCAGGCGTTCGCCATAGCGACCCAGCCATTGACTGGATCGATCGTCGGGCTCAGGCGAAGGAAAGAAGCGCCTGCTGAACCGGGAGGAAAGACCGGCGATGAATCGGACAAGGCCCATGCGTCCGGAGCCTAGCAAGGTGCAACTCAGTCCCATAGCCTTTATGCTGACTGAAGTCATAACCCGGATGCTGCGCATCCATCTCCCGCATGATGCGGTCCCTGGTTACCTTCGCGATGATACTCGCCGCGGCGATGCTGAAGCTGCAGCCGTCGCCACCGATCAACGCTGTCTGCAAAACCTGGAACGGCGCAACCGGCAGCCCATCGATCAGCACATGATCTGGCGGAGCAGGAAGTAACAGGACCGCGCGACGCATTGCCTCGTGAGAGGCACGGAGGATATTGATTCGGTCGATCTCTTCCACATCTGCCTGGGCGACTGCCCATTGGACCGAAGAATGTTCCGTGAGCTCCAGAAAGAGCCGTTCACGGAGGAGCGGCGTGCACTTTTTCGAATCGGTCAGCGTTGGATGCCTGAACTTCTCCGGAAGAATCACCGCCGCAGCGACCACTGGACCAGCGAGCGGGCCGCGACCGGCTTCATCGATTCCCGCGATGCGCAAGAATCCCTGTGCCCGCAGTGCGCGTTCGTGGCGAAAGCTGCACTTCATCCGAGCGCAGACTGCAGCTTCCTCCTTCCGGAAGCGCCTAAGCAGCCGTGACTGCTTTTTCCCGAACCGCCATCGCGCTCTTGCCCTTGCGATCGCGGAGGTAGTTCAACTTCGCCCGGCGAGCGGTGCCAGCAGTCTCGACTTCCACCTTGGAAATGCGAGGGGAGTGAAGCGGGAAAACACGCTCCACGCCTTCACCATAACTGATCCGGCGAACGGTGAAGGTCGCATCGATCAGAGTGCCTTTGCGAGCGATCACGATGCCGGTGAAGATCTGAATCCGCTCCTTCTCTCCCTCTTTGACGATGGTGTGCACGCGCACGCTGTCGCCGACATTGAAGGGCTTCATGTCCTTCTTCATTTGCTCCTGATTGATCTTGGCGATGATAGACATGGTCTTGGGTTCCTGAGACGAGGTGGAAAAGGGACGGGAGTAATAGCTTGATCGCGGGGCAGCGCAACTCAATTTTCAGCGCCCTCATGGAAGACATCATCGATCTCCACAGCGACAGCTACTTCATGAGCGAAGCTCTGCGGCAGGCTCGGCGCGCTTGGGAGCAGGAGGAGGTTCCAGTCGGCGCAGTGATCGTGCACCAAGGCCGGATTATCGCGCGGGCCTTCAACCAGGTGGAGACGCTGCACGACGCCACCGCTCATGCCGAGATGCTCGCGATCACGCAGGCGGAAAGCGTGATCGGCGATTGGCGGCTGGACGAATGCGAGATCTTTGTCACCAAAGAGCCGTGTCCGATGTGTGCCGGAGCGCTCGTGCATGTGCGGATGAAACGGGTGATCTTCGGATGCGCCTCAGCAAAGGACGGCGCGGGCGGCAGCCTGATGAATTTGCTGCAAGATCACCGGCTGAATCACTCTTGCGAAGTGACCTCCGGTGTTCGACGGGATGAATGCGCCGGGATGCTCCAGGCTTTCTTCCGCGAACGCCGGATGAAAGACTAGCGATGAAGGCGATAGTGAAACGCAGGGCCGAGCCCGGGCTTTGGCTGGAAGATGTTCCAGAACCGAAAGTGGGGCTGAACGACGTGCTGATTCGGGTGGATCGCACCGGCATCTGCGGGACGGACTTGCATATCCATGAGTGGAATGCATGGGCGCAAAAAACGATTCCGGTGCCGATGGTCGTGGGTCATGAATTTGTCGGCGAAGTCGTGGCGGTCGGGGCGAACGTCACCGATTTCTTTCCCGGTGAGTTGGTCAGCGGGGAAGGTCACGTCGTTTGTGGACGCTGCCGGAATTGCCTGGCCGGTCGGCGACATCTGTGCGCGCAGACCAGTGGCGTCGGGGTGAATCGCCCGGGCGCGTTTGCGGAATATATTGCGCTGCCGATGACGAATGTCTGGCATCATCGGCCGGCCATCGATCTCGACGTCGCGAGCATTTTCGATCCGCTCGGAAACGCGGTGCATACGGCGCTGAGCTTTGATCTTCTCGGTGAGGATGTGCTGATCACCGGGGCTGGTCCGATCGGGCTGATGGCGGCAGCGGTCGCGCGACACGCCGGAGCGCGCTACGTGGTGATCACCGACCTCAATGAGTATCGGCTCCGACTGGCGCTGGAACTCGGTGCGGATGTGGCGCTCGATGTGCGGCGCGGTTCCATCGCCGAGGTGCAGCAGAAGCTCGGGATGAACGAAGGCTTCGACGTAGGGCTGGAAATGTCCGGCAACGCCGCCGCCTTCCGCGAGATGATCGACAACATGGCGCACGGCGGGAAGATCGCGATGCTCGGCATCCCGCCCGGCGGCGAGATGGCGATCGACTGGAACACGGTCATCTTCAACATGCTGACGATCAAGGGCATCTACGGCCGGGAGATGTACGAGACGTGGTACAAGATGACCGTGATGCTCCAGAGCGGGTTGAACCTCAGCCCGGTCATTACGCACCGCTTCCCGTGCACGGAGTTCGAGAAGGGCTTTGAGGCGATGAAGGGCGGGCAGAGCGGGAAGGTGATCCTGAGCTGGCAATAATTGTGGTGCGGGCTTTCCAGCCTGCTCTTCGCCTCGCTTCGTCTTGATACGCTTCTGACGCAGGCTGGAA
>DASVRR010000063.1:0-17058 GCA_036388515.1 Chthoniobacteraceae bacterium
CAAGGCGAAGATTTCGGCTCGGTTGCGGCCGACAAACCCATTCTTCACCTTCGCCACAAAGTGCAGCCGCTTCTTCTCGTAAACGCCCACGAGCAGCGCATCGAAGCCGCGCGCCCCTGGCACATAGCCGCCGATGACGAACTCCTGTTCGCGGTTCGTCCGGTGCTTGATCCAGGCTCCAGATCGTTCCCCAGCTTCGTAAACAGAACCGACGCGCTTGCCGATCACGCCTTCCAGTCCGAGCGTTTTTACCGCCTCCAGGACTTGATCTGCGGAGGCGTCCAGCAGCGGCGAGAGGCGCACCGCGCGGGGAGGTTCCGTTAACAGTTCGTCGAGCTGCTCGCGCCGACGCTCGAGCGCTTCAGCCAGCAGCGAAGCGCCGTCCAGGTGCAGCAAATCGAAGGCATAGTAGAAAGCGGAGAGCGCCGTGGAGCGATGGTTTTGCAGCAGCTGAAAAGAAGGCCGGCCTTGCTCATCCAGCGCCACGATTTCGCCATCCAGCACAAAATCGCCGGCCACAGATCCGAGCGCTTCCTGGATCTCGGGAAAGCGGTCGGTGAGGATCTTCTCGTTGCGTGAGAAGAGCGTCACGGTGGAACCCTGTTTCACCGCGATACATCGGTAGCCGTCAAACTTGATTTCGAAACGCCACGATCCTTCCCCAGGCAAAGCGGCCGCCGGTTTGCACTGCATCGGAGCCACGAAAACAGGCTGTACAAGTCGCGGCGGTTTCTTTCCCGCGCCCTTTGCCGGGCGGTTGCTTTGCCACTGCGCGTCATTGGCTTCCGCGATCTCGCGCATCGATCGTCCGCTGACGACCGATCGGTCATCTACAGCCGTGGGGATCAGCGGCATCGGTTCACCGGCCTTGATGAGCAGCCATTTGTTGCTGTCTTCCTCACGCCGATCTTTCACCAGGATCCATTCGCCGTTCAGTTTCGTCCCACGAAGAATCAGATGCATTTTGCCCGCGTGGAAGGCGGCGGCCGGATTTCCCGTGAGGTCTTCATACTCGCCTCGATCCCAGATCATCACGGTTCCGGCGCCGTAATTTCCCGCCGGAATCGTCCCCTCGAATCCTTCATACTCGAGCGGGTGATCTTCCACATGCATCGCCAGCCGCGCCTCGCGCAGCTTGGTCGGTGGACCTTTCGGGACGGCCCACGAGCGGAGCACACCCTGCATCTCGAGCCGCCAATCGTAGTGGAGATGACTCGCCGCATGTTTTTGGATCACGAATCGATGAACGCCTTTTCTTCCGGAAGAATTCCTTGCGGATCGAGCCGCCGGTTCGGGTGTTTGTGAGTGATCCCGTTTCGCCGCGTATTCCCGCAGGCTCTTGTCGCGATCTTCCCCTGATTTGCTGCGGTTTCGCGGCCATGAGGAAAGCTTGGGAGCTGGCCCCGCACTCAGCGCCTGGGTGAAAACCGCGGGCAACTCCTGGCAGAGCGTCAGCACGGGTTCGAACAAGTCTCCAAGACGTTGGAGCCGTTTCACAGCCGCTGCTGGGGAGAAAAAAAGCGCCTTCTCGTCGCCCCGTTTCACCGCCTTTTTCAGCTCCTCCCAAGTGATTGGCATGGAGACGAATGGTTCGCCCCGTTTCGCCCGCATCGCGTAAACCGCGACCGTCGTTTTGAAGTCCGAGTTCTGACTCCAGTCGATCAAAACTTTCCCCTGCCGCAGGTTTTTGGCCATCTCCGCAACGACGCTGCCAGGGAGTTGCTGCACCGCCAGTTCCGCGATCGTTTTGGCAAACGGTTGAGTTGTTTCGTAGGTGACTTCGCTGTTCAGCGGAACGCTCAGATGCAGCCCCTTGGATCCGGAAACTTTGACGAATGATTCCAGCTTCAGCGCGTCGAGCACACTCTTCAGATGCAAGGCGACGCGCCCGCAATCCAGGATTCCAGCCGGTTCGCCGGGATCCAGATCGAAGACGATCGAAGTCGGCCGATGCAGCGCTGGCGCTTGCGCGAGCAGCATGTGCTTTTCGATGTCCCCGAGGTTTGTCGCCCAGATCAGCGTCGCCCGATCATTGCAAAGCACGTAGTGGATGTCCGCTCCGCCTTCGCTCCGCGGAACCGCGAATCGCTGCACCCATGACGGCGTATGTTTGGGCGCATTCTTTTCGTAGAAATGCTCCCCGGTGACGCCGTCCGGAAAACGCTTCAGAGTCAGTGGCCGATCGCGCAGGTGCGGCAGAATCACGTCGGCAATCTCGGAGTAGAACGCGACGACCTCGCCCTTGGTGAAACCGCTCTCCGGAAAGTAAACTTTCTCCGCATTCGAGAGCGCGAGTTCCCGACCGTCCACTTGGATGACGCGCTTCTTCAGCATGCCGTCAAAACAAAGCCAGGACGTGCCGGGCCAGGAAAGATCCGATCACCTGCAAAATGCCGCGCTCCACCTCATCCTGCGACTGGCCGCTTTGCTTTAGATGACTTTTCGTGACCAGCAATGAGTGATCGCCGCCTTCGACCACATGCAGCTCATTCGGCGCCTGCAATTCCGCGCGGATCGGCGCGAGCACCTCCAGCGGACAAAGCGAGTCGCGAGTTCCCTGGACGAACAGAATCGGCGTAGTCATCTTCCGCAGAACTTCGTCGCGCAGCTTCGCGCAATCCCCGCCGGCGCAGAGTGGATATCCGAGACAGATCACCGCCCCGACTGCTTCTTCCAGCGCAAGATGGCAGCCGATGCGGCCGCCCATGCTTTTGCCGATCAGCACGACTGGTCCACCGTTCGCCTGTCGCGCAGTTGCCAGCGCCGCCCGATGCGCTCCGATGAGCCGGGGCAAAGGATCCGGACGCTTCCGCCCTTCCGCCAGGTACGGGTAATCGAACGGATGAACTTCACCAATCGAGCCGAGTAGTTTTGCCCAGCGAATCATCCACGGATGAGCCGACGACGCGCCTGCTCCATGAGCAAAGAGGAACAGAGGACGAAGCGGTGCAGACATTGTTGGTGGAACCTAACTCGCTGAACTCTGGAACGGAAACCTGGATGTGTTCCGGAGAACGCGACTCTTCACGCGCGCGGCTCCACTTTCGAGCAACTCGGCCATTGCGCGAATCACGCCCGCTCCTAGACTCGCCACATCTCAGCGAAAATGAATCTCGGACGAACGCCCACGCGTTTCCAACGAGCTTCCCGCCGGGAAACAAAGCAGCCGGGGTGGCGAAATTGGCAGACGCGCCAGACTTAGGATCTGGTTCCGCAAGGAGTAGGGGTTCGAGTCCCCTCTCCGGCATTTTGTCTGCGACCTTTTGTCGGTGGGCCGCTCAGTTCTTAAATGAACGGGACGCGGTTTCGGTGTGTCGCAGCTGGGATGAACCGGCGGCCTTTCCTCAGCATCCTTCGCGCTTTGGGCGTGATGATGCTGTTGGTGGCATGGTTTGCGGTTTCAAATCATTGCGCGCTCGCTCGGGTGAGCGGCGTCTCGATGCAAACGGATGCTTCGGTTCAGAGGAATTGTTGTTCGTCGGAAGGTGGGGACTCGGAGCAGCCTGCCGACGGCTCGGAAGGCATGTGCTGCAAGTCCATCCGAGCGCTTCCGACTGAAGGCGCGGCGAAGGTGGTGGAAGCGAATGAGGCGCCGCTGGTGACAGGATGGATTTGGGCGGGGTTGACGACTTCCCCGGAGGGTGTGAGCTCGCTGGAATCAACGGTCGCGGGGAAGATGCGTGCGGAGGTTCCTTCGTTTGCCGAAGTGGTTTTGCAGCGAAGCCTGCTGAGTCACGCTCCGCCGTTGAGGGTCTGACGGAGTGCCGGCTGGCCGCCGGATTTCCACTTCCGTTTCTCTTCCCTGCGTCACGCCCCGCGTCCGCGCAGACTCGGAATTCCTTTGGCTGAGTGTCACCGCTTGCGCACTCAGCCGTTTACCAAGAGCAGGCGTTTTCCAACCAACGAAAGAACTCATTACCGATGAAACCAATCAGACTCGTTTCCACTTTGCTGGCGGCATTCAGCTTGTGGAATGTCGCGGCCTTTGCTGATCCCGGCGTCCCAGCCGATTATCCGCTGAAGAAATGTCCCGTCTCTCAGGAGGAGTACGGCAGCGGGGGAATGGTCGCGGTGAAAGTGATTCACGAAGGCACCGACGTGTGGCTTTGCTGCAAGAGTTGCGTGAAGAAGTTCAACCAAACGCCTGCGAAGTTTGCGCAAGCGGTAAAAGACGCGGCACCGAAAAAGTAGCGCGGCAGTTTGCGTGCGGCAGGTGCGTCCGATCCGCACCTGGCGCTTCACTTTCCCTACACAAATGAAAATCTCTCTCGTAGTCATCGGCCTTCTCGTTGCCGCCGCTGGCGGTTGGTGGCTGGGAGCGCGCCATGATCACTCCGCCTCGTCCAGCGTCGCGGACTCTGGCGGGCAGAAGATCAAGTTCTACCAAAGCCCGATGCATCCCTGGGTGAAGTCTGAGAAGCCGGGGACTTGCACGGTTTGCGGAATGGAATTGGTGCCGGTGAGGGAAGGCGGCTCTGCTGCGGAAGGAACGACGACTGACATCGTCATGCTTCCGGAAGGAAGTCCGAACATCGCTGGAGTGAAAGTGGTGGAGGTAAAACGTCAGCCGCTCGCGCGGACCTTGCGCGTGGCCGGAACGATCGATGACGACGAGTCGCGGCACCGCATTTTGAGCGCCTATTCCGGCGGACGAATTGAAAAGCTTTTCGTGAATTTCGAAGGTGCGGAAGTCGAAGCCGGGCAGCCGCTGGTGAGCTTTTACAGCAAGGAACTGCTGAGCGCGGTGCGTGAATATAAGATCGCCTTTAAGCAAGGCCCGAGTCCGCTGCTCACGGCGTCTGAAATGCGGCTGCAACAGCTCGGGATGAGCAAGGCGCAGATTGCGGCGGCACCGCAGCGGGACGAAAGCGACATTTTCGTGGAGATCCTGGCGCCGATCACTGGCACGGTGGTGAAGCGCTACGTTTACGAAGGCCAGTATGTGCAGGAAGGGGAAAAGCTCTTCGAACTGGCGGACTTCTCGACGATGTGGTTTCAGTTCGTCGCTTACGAACAGGACCTGCCGTTCCTCAAGGAAGGGCTGCCGGTGACGATCAGCACCCCTTCGCTTCCGGGGCGCGCGCTGACTTCTACGATCAAGTTCATCAATCCAACGCTCGATGGAGCGACGCGCTCGGCTCGCGTGCGGGTGGAAGTAAAGAATCCGATGAGCGAAGCCGGTCTGCACCGGAAACATGAGGTGCTGCACAAGCTGTATGCCGATGCGACCGTGACGCTCGAGGCTCCGGAAGTCGTCGCGGTCCCGCGCAATGCGGTGCTGTGGACGGGCCGTGAGGCGCGCGTGTATGTGGAGCAAAGTGCCGGCTCTTATCAGCAGCGGCGCGTGATCCTGGGTCGCTCCGGGGACGAGTTTTGGGAGGTGCTGGAGGGCGTGAAAGCCGGTGAACGCGTGGTGGCGAGCGGCGGAATGCTGATCGATGGCCAGGCGCAGCTCAACAACCTCGCGGCTCCGGTGGAAGAGACCATCATCGCCCACGATCCCGCGGCGGAAATGAACGCGGCTGAGCACGGCGAGCTGGAGAAATATCTCGCTGCGGTGGCGGCTCTGACCGAAGCGCTGGCGAGCGACAATCTCGGAGCGTTCAATGCGGCACTTTCCAAACTTCCCGCGCCGCCAAAGGGCCTGACCGTGATGGCGCCGAAGTCCTCGGCCGATCTGGTCGGCGCTCGCAAAGCATTCCTGCCCCTCAGCGAAAGTGTCGCGGAGTATGCGAAGACGGTGCGTGGACATTTCCCAAAGCTGAAAATCTTCCGTTGCCCGATGACCGATCAGGCAGGCGAGGGGATGCCCAAGAACGCGAAGTGGATTCAGCTCACCGCCGATCTGCGGAACCCTTTCTTCGGGCGTGAGATGATCGACTGCGGTGCGGAGGTAAAATGAGAAGCGCCCCGTGGAAGACGAGCGCGACGCCTGACGTGGCGAACCGGCATCTCGTGGTTTCTTCCTCATCGACAGGCCGGATTCCATTCTTCCCCAGGACGCGAGACGCCGCTCTTCCGCAGCAAACCAGGCGGCCATGATCAATCGCCTGATCGAGTGGTCGCTGCGCAACCGTTTTCTCGTCGCGTGCGCCGTTCTGCTGATCGTCGGCGCCGGAATCCGGGCGATCTACACGACGCCGGTCGATGCCATTCCAGACTTGAGCGAAAATCAGGTGATTGTCTTCGCCGACTGGAGCGGACGCAGTCCGCAGGAGGTGGAAGACCAGGTCACCTATCCGCTGTCGGTGAATCTGCAGGGATTGGCGGGCGTGAAAACGGTGCGCGCCAACTCGATGTTCGGCTTCTCCCTGATCACGATCATCTTCGATGACTCGGTCGATAATTACTTCGCCCGGCAGCGTGTGCTGGAGCGGCTGAACTATCTCGGCGGCGTCTTGCCGCAAGGCGTGGAGGCAAAGCTCGGTCCGGATGCCACGGGCCTGGGCTGGGTGTATCAATACTATCTGGCGGTCGATCCGGCGCAGTCGCCAAACGGCGGCTATGATCTTGGCGAGCTGCGTTCGGTGCAGGATTGGTTTGTCCGCTATCAGCTCAACGCGGTGCAAGGCGTGGCGGAAGTCGGCAGCGTCGGGGGCTTCGTGAAGCAATACCAGATCGAGGTGGACTCGCAGAAGATGCGGGCGCTCGGCGTTTCGCTGAACATGGTGATGGAAGCGGTGGGCCGCTCGAACCTGAATGTCGGCGGCAAAACAATCGAGGAAAGCGGGATGGAGTTCGTGGTGCGCGGAGTGGGTTTGGTGAAGAGCGTGGGCGATCTGGAGAAGATCGTGCTGATGGAAAAGGAAGGGACGCCGATCTATCTGAAGGACGTCGCGCGAGTGGAACTCGGCGGCGACTTCCGGCGTGGTGTGCTGGATGTGAATGGCCGGGAAGTGGTCGGCGGCACGGTCGTCATGCGCACTGGGGAAAACGCGCACGAGGTCATCCAGCGGATCAAAGCGAAGATCGCGCAGATCAGCCCCAGCCTGCCGCCGGGGATTACAATCAAACCCTTTTACGACCGGAGCGAACTCATCGACCGCACGATCGAAACGCTGAAACACGCGCTCACGGAGGAAATCATTTTGGTGACGCTGGCGCACATCGTCTTCCTCTTCCACTTCCGCTCGATCCTCATCGTGACCTTCCCGCTGCCGGTCTCGATCCTCATCTCGTTCATCCTCATGCGGCAATTTGGGATCACCTCAAACATCATGTCGCTGAGCGGCATCGCCATTGCGATCGGCGTGCTGGTGGACGCCGCGATCGTGCTCACGGAAAACGTCATCCGCCATGCGGAAGATGCGGAGAAAGCCAAGGGCAGTCGGCTGACGAGCGCAGAGACTTTCGACGTGGTGCTGATTGCTTCCAGGCAAGTCGGCAGGCCGATTTTCTTCGCGATGGCGATCATCATCCTCGCCTTTGTCCCCGTCTTCGCGCTCACCGGTCAGGAGGGAAAACTCTTCCACCCGCTGGCCTTCACCAAGACCTTTGCGATGATCGGTTCGACGCTCCTCGCGGTGACGATTGTCCCGGTGCTTTGCACCTGGCTGGTGCGCGGGCCGTTCCATGCGGAAGATCGGAATATCGTCATGCGCGCGCTGCTGCGGTTTTACGATCCGGCGCTCGATTTCGCGCTGCGTCGGCGCAAGACGATCCTTGTTTTAGCTGCGCTGCTGCTGGCTTCCGCGGTGATCGTCGCCTTCGGGCTTCCGGAGCGAATCAACCGCGCGCTTGCCGGCATTCCGCCCATCCAACGACTCACGGCTGGCATGGGGAAAGAATTCATGCCGCCGCTCAATGAAGGCTCGCTGCTCTTCATGCCGACTTTCGTCCCCGCGACTTCTCTGAGCGAAGTGAAGCGCGTGATGGCGTGGCAGGATCGCGTGCTCGCCGAAACGCCGGAAGTTCTCTCGGCCGCCGGCAAGCTCGGCCGCGCCGATACCGCGACCGATCCCGCGCCGACCGAAATGATCGAGACGACGATCATGCTCAAGCCGCAGCGCGAATGGCGGAAGGGGATGACGAAACCCAAGTTGGTCGCGGAGCTGACGGAGAAGCTGCGGCTCGTTCCCGGCGTCGTCCCGGGCTTTCTCCAGCCGATCGAAAGCCGCGTGCTGATGATCTCCACCGCGATTCGCGCGCAGCTCGGGGTGAAGATTCTTGGGGAAGATCTCGATGTGCTGCAGGCAAAGGCCTTTGAAGTCGAGCGGATTGTCCGCCAGGTGCCAGGCGCGGCCGGCGTCGCGCCGAGCCGGGTGCAAGGCAAACCCTTCCTCGAGATCGAGGTGAATCGGGAGGCCATGGCCCGTTATGGCCTGCAAGCGCAGGACGTGCTCGACACGGTGGAGGCCGGACTCGGCGGCAAAAACGTCACGACCACCATCGAAGGCCGCGCGCGTTATCCGATCCAGGTGCGTCTGGAACGTGGGGAACGCGAAGACCTGACGCGACTCAAGGATGTGCTCGTTTCTTCCCCGAGCGGGCGCGTCATTCCGCTCGGGCAAGTCGCCACGATCAAGCGCGTGGAAGGTCCGAGCGAGATCGCCAGCGAGAACGGACGGCTCCGCGTCTTCGTGCAAGCCAACGTCCAGGACCGCGATCTCGGTGGCTTTGTGGAAGAAGTCAAAGCACGGCTCGAAAAGGAAATCGTCCCGACCTTGGGGAAAGGGATGACGATCGAATACAGCGGCGAATTTGAGAACCAAATCCGTGCGGCAAAAACCTTGCGGCTGATTGTCCCGAGCGTCCTCTTCATCATCTTCCTGCTGCTTTACATCGTCTATCACGACGCCAGGGAAGCGGCGCACGTCATCCTCGCCGTTCCTTTTGCGCTGAGCGGCGGAGTGTTCCTGCAATACCTGATGGGCTTCAACTTCAGCGTCGCCGTGTGGGTCGGCTACATCGCGCTTTTCGGGACCGCGATTCAGACCGGCGTGGTGATGGTCGTCTATCTGGAGGAAGCCGTGGTGCGGAAGAAAAAGGAGCGCGGTTCCGCCTTCAACTACGCGGATCTGATCACGGCCGTGAAGGAAGGCGCGCGGCTCCGTTTGCGCCCGAAAGTCATGACGGTCGCCACGATCGTTGCGAGTCTCCTGCCGATCATGTGGAGCACGCGCACCGGCGCCGAAATCATGAAACCGCTGGCCACGCCAGTCATTGGCGGAATGGTCAGCAGTCTGCTGCACATCCTCATCGTCACCCCGGTGATTTTCGTTTGGCTGCGCTCCAGGGAGCTCGAGCAGGAATCCGGAGCGCGCGAGCCGGTGCGGCTGTAACCGTTTTGACCGAGCTGCGTTGGCATAAGTAGAATGAACTCACTCGTGCCAGCTCCCGAACCGAAACTGCAAGACGCTCTCGCGACGACTTTGCTCGCCAATCTGGCCGCGTTCCAGAGCTTTGCCCGAAGGCGGCTCGGTGACGAACAGCTTGCCGCCGACGCGGTTCAGGAAAGCTTGCTGAGAGCACTGAAAAGCGAGCGTTCGCTGGCGCATGACGCCAACTTGCTCGCCTGGTTTTACCGCATCCTGCGCAATGTCCTGACCGATCTGCACCGCCGCCGCGCGACTCAGGACAAGGCGCTGAGCCGGTTTGCGGAGGAGCTGGCAATCAGCGGCGAAAGCGAGGCGGATGTGGAGCGAACCGCTTGCGCTTGCTTTCGCGAGTTGATGCCAACGCTTCGGCCTGAATACGCCGAAGTGCTCCAACTCGCGGATCTGGATGGTCATCCGGCGGAAGTGGTCGCGAGGGAAGTCGGCATCACCCGCAATAATCTGAAGGTGCGCCTGCATCGCGCCCGTCGGCAATTGCGCGAACGTCTGGAACAAACGTGCCAGCTGTGCGCGAGCCACGGTTGCCTGGATTGCCACTGCAGTTCCCACTCTTAACCCGCCATGAATTCAACTCATCCCGAAATCGATCGTGCGGAAGGCTCCTGCTGCGGCGGAGCTCCAGCAAACCCGGCCTTGCCGCCCGAAAATCGGAGTGACCGCGGGCCTGTGCTGCCGCCTCCGGCCGCCGCTCTGACCGAAAAAGTCCGGCAGAAAGGACGCGGCACAAAATGGACGGATTACATTCCGCTCCTGGTCATCATTGCGCTGACGCTCCTGGGTGCTTCCGCAAAACAAGCTGCATACCCGGGAAGTTGGAACGGAATGACGTGGATGCACGATTTCATGGGCTTCTTCCTCGTGCTGTTTTCCATGTTCAAGTTCTTCAACCTGGAAGGCTTTGCGGACGGCTTCCAGATGTATGACCTCCTCGCGAAGCGTGTCCGAACCTATGCTCACGTCTATCCGTTCCTCGAACTCGGACTCGGTCTCGGCTACCTCGCGCACTGGCAACCCGGTTTCATCTACGCGGCGACGATCGGCTTGATGCTCTTTGGTTCGCTGGGGGTTTTCAGCGCGCTGCGCAAAGGCCTGGATCTCGATTGCGCGTGCATGGGCACGGTGTTGAAGGTGCCGCTCTCGACGGTCGCGTTGCTGGAAGATCTCGGCATGGCAATCATGGCCGCGGCGATGCTGCTCGCGCGGTAAGTTCTTCCCCATGCGGGGCAATACCGATGCACCGCAGCGGAACTGAAAGATGCGAGAAGGGTGCCCGGAAGATCTGCGGATCCGTCTTCTGTTCTAGCTTTGCCGGAGAACGGTATTCCGGAGGAAACGCGAGTCGGTCTGCGGATGGTCCAGCGTGTAGTGCAAGCCGCGGCTTTCCTTCCGGAGCAAGGCGCAATCGACAATCAGCGCAGCGACGGTGGCAAGGTTCCGCAGCTCCAGCAGATCGGTGGTGATCTTGAAGTTCCAGTAAAACTCCTGGATCTCGCGCTCGAGATTGCGCAGGCGGGTCGCGGCGCGCTGGAGGCGTTTGTCGGTGCGGACGATGCCGACATAATCCCACATGAGGCGGCGGATTTCGTCCCAGTTGTGATAGATCACCACGAGTTCATCCACGTCGTGGGCATCGCCGCTGGTCCACTCCGGAAGCTCCAGGTTTTCGAGCCGCGCGTCGCCGTTTGCGGGAGGTTCGGAGACGATGGTTTCGCAGCAGCGATGCGCCAGGACGCAGGCTTCCAGCAAAGAGTTGCTCGCCAGCCGATTGGCGCCGTGCAACCCGGTGCAGGCGACTTCGCCGACGGCGTAAAGTCCGCGCAAGCTGCTCGCGCCGTTTTCGTCCGTGAGGATGCCGCCGCACTGATAATGCGCGCCGGGCACGACCGGGATCGGCTGGATGGTGATGTCGAGGCCGTAGCGGAGGCAGGTCTCGTAGATGTTGGGGAAACGCTCGCGGATGAACTCGGCGGGCTGATGAGTGATGTCGAGATACACGCAGCGGGCGCCGGTGCGCTTCATCTCGGCGTCGATCGCGCGGGCGACAATGTCGCGTGGAGCAAGGGCGCCGCGGGGATCATACTTCCCCATGAACTCGCGGCCTTGCTCATCGATGAGGCGCGCCCCTTCGCCCCGGACGGCCTCGGAGATGAGGAAACTCCGCGCTTCGGGATGAAAGAGGCAAGTCGGATGGAACTGGATGAATTCCATGTTGGCGATTTTCGCGCCGGCGCGCCAAGCCATGGCGACGCCGTCGCCGGTCGCGATGCTGGGATTGGTCGTGTAGAGATAGACCTTGCCGCAGCCGCCGGTGGCGAGGACGAGGCGGTCGCTCCGGAGCGTGAGGACCTGGCCGGTGGCTTCGTCCAGGACGTAAACGCCGAGGCAACGGTCGCCGGTGGCGTAGCCGAGTTTCCCGAGCGTGATGAGGTCCACGGCCATGTGGTTTTCCAGCACGGAGATGGACGGATGCGCGGCGATGGCGTCGAGCAAAGCGCGCTCGATCTCCCGGCCGGTGAGATCGCGAGCGTGGAGGATGCGCCGCTTCGAGTGGCCGCCTTCGCGGCCGAGGTCGAGTTCGTAGGAGCCGTCAGGAAGTTCCCGCTCGTCAAACTGGACGCCGAACTCGATGAGTTCGCGGATGCGCGCGGGTCCGTCGGCGACGATGGAGCGGACGACGCGTTCGTCGCAGAGACCGGCACCAGCATCGAGCGTGTCGCGGACGTGGAGCTCGAAGGTGTCTTCGCTGCTCGTCACGCTGGCGATTCCACCTTGCGCCCAGGCGGTGCTGGATTCGTTGCGCGCGCGTTTGGTGACGATGGCGACGCTGCCGTGCGCCGCGGCTTTCAGGGCAAAACTGAGGCCGGCAATGCCGGAGCCGATCACCACGAAGTCGAAGCGTTGCATTAGCGGGAGGAACCGAGCTGGAGATTATCGATGAGCCGAGTGGTGCCGAAGAAGACCGCGAGCGCGATGACGGTGTTCCGGTCGGCTTTGGTGACGGCTTGGAGAGAATCGCCGTCGATGATCTCGGCGTAATCGATCCGGGCGAGCGGCGCCCTGGCGAGCTCGAGAGCGAGGATCTTCCGGAGCCGGGCCGGCCGGTTTTCGCCCGTGCGCCAGGCGGCCTGCGCTCGGAGCAAGGCGCGGCGGAGCACGGGTGCTTGGGCGCGCTCTTCCGCACTCAGGAAGAGATTGCGGGAGCTCAGCGCGAGGCCGTCGGACTCGCGCACGGTCGGCACCGCGACGATCCGCACCGGGAGATCCAGATCCCGCACCATGCGGCGGATCACGGCGCATTGCTGGTAATCCTTGAGGCCGAAGACCGCGGTGTGCGGCTGGACGATGTTCAGGAGTTTCAAAACGACGGTGCAAACGCCGCGGAAATGTCCGGGCCGTGACGCTCCGCACAACGGCAAGGAGACGCTCGCCTCTTCCACATAGGTCGAAAAATCCGGGGCATACATTTCCTCCGCATCTGGATGGAAGATGAGGTCCACGCCTTGAGCCGCGCAGATCTTCCGGTCGGCCGCGAAAGGGCGCGGATAACGGGAGAGATCTTCCTTCGGACCAAACTGAGTCGGGTTCACAAAGATGCTGGCAATCACGCATCCATCCGCTCCGGCCAGCCGCCGCGCAGTCTGGAGCAAAGCCACGTGACCCGCATGCAGCGCACCCATGGTGGGAACCAACACGACCGGGCCGCTCTGCGCACGGCAAGAGCGGCGAGTGGCGGCGATGGTGCGGACGACTTTCAAAATGAGGAAGGCGGGCATACCGGGAAAGCGACTGCCGCGCAAGCAGCGGGGTCGCCGCGGGATCTGCTTTGTCCCTTGCTCAACCGGCACCCGGATGATACGGCAGCGCGTCATGGATTTGCCTCCTCCTCTGCCGGCGACGCAGGCTCCGCGCGCGGCTAGCTGGCCAGTGCTCGGTCTGCTGTGCGGAAGCATTGCGCTGGCGCTGGCGGGCGCGGCAATCTCCGCGCCGGCGGGATGGGAGTTCGTCGTGCTCCTGAGCGTCGCCAGTGGCGTTTTGCTGGCAATTTGCGGGCTGGTGTTCGCCTGCGTCGGCTACTCGGCCCCGCGCCGCGCTAAGTTGCTCCTGACCGGCGCCTTGCTCGCAAACCTCCTCGCACTCGCGCTCCTGGCACACGTGGGGTTTCAGAGCGGATCGCACCTCGTCGATCGCTTGGGGAAGATCCGGCGCTCGGCCGCAGGCGGTGGGGATGATGGAGTGGCACCAGCCCGCCAGGCGATTGTCGTGCCGGCAGACACGCCGAAGTGGGCGGATCGCCAGACGATCTTCGACCGCTGGGCGCAGGCGAAGTTGATCGAAGCTTACGAGACTCACGGGAACAAAGACGAGCGGTGGAACGAGCCGGCTCGGGAGCTGATCGGGAGGGCGATGAGGAAGTGGATCGCGGTGGAAGGGACCATGCGGGACCGCGGTCTGGAGGAACTCGGAAACAAAGCGGTCGCGGCAGGCTGTGATGATCCGCTGGTGTTGTTCTTCCGGGCGGCGGCGATGCCGCGAGGAACTCCGCGGGAAGAAGCCTTGCAAACCGCCGTGCAAGGGCTCGCGGCCAGCAAATATTCGCCCGCGCTGCTTTACCTGGGGCGGGTGGAACTCTGGCAGCAGCTGAATGCCAGGCAAGACTCCGAGCAAGCCGCCGCCGCCCTGGTCCCAGCGAGCTTCGGCGCCTTGAAACTCGCTCTTTCCGAAGGACCCATGAGCGCGGAAGACCAGGAAGTCTGGCAGTTTCTGCTCACCCGACGAGCTTCTGGAGATCTGCTGGAAGCGCACGGAGAAGCGCTCTGCGCGGTGGTGGATGCCTCGCCTCAGGTCGCAGATTGGCTGAAACTCGGGCTGCGGGGAGCCGTGGAAGTGGAGCTGGCCTGGCAGGCGCGTGGAGCGGAGTACGCGGAGAAGGTGAAGCCGGAAGGCTGGCGCGGATTTAATGAATATCTGGACTCGGCGAGCGAGCACCTGGTGAAGTCGTGGGAGCTCAATCCGAAACATCCCGCAGCAGCGACGAATATGATCCGCGTCGTCATGGGAATCGGGAACCGAGAGGCCGTGGAAATGAGGATCTGGTTCGATCGAGCGGTGGCGGCTCGCTTCGATCACGCGCCCGCCTACCAGGCGTTTCTCTGGGGCCTTCGACCACGCTGGCACGGCAGCCACGAGGCGATGCTGGCGTTCGGCCGTGAATGTCTGGCGACGAAGCGGTTCGACACTTGGGTGCCGTGGTATTGCATGGTCGCTGCGCAGGACGTCGCCTCGGAGTGGGATGATCCGGCGGCGTTCTATGCGGAAGAGGCGCCCTACGCGGAGTTGAAGGCGGTTTGCGAAGGCTACCTGAACGCGCGCTCCTCACTGCGCTCAGAGAAGTTCTTCCGCAGCCACCTCGCCATCCTCGCGGGCAGATGCAACCAACCCAAAGATTGTCGCGCCTATCTCGAAAGCCTCGCCTTCCAGCTGGATCCTTCCGTGGGCTCGTTTTGGAATGTGGACACCCGATCCGAGATTCGGTGGCTTTCGGCGATGAGCGGGCCGGCCGCGGAACTCCTCGAGGCCGCGGAAGAAGCAGCCTTGGAGGAAAAATCTGCCCTGGCGCTCGAGAAGATCACTGCGGCGTTGGAGGTGCCGGAGCTCGATGCACCTGGACGAAGTTATCTCCAAGAGAGGAAGAGCGCCTTCACCGCTCAGCAGGCATTGGCACGATCGACTCCGAAGCCGCTGTTCCCCAGCACGGACCTGGCGGGATGGGAAAGCCGTGGCGCCTACGCTTCCGTGCCCCAGGCAGGAGTGCTGCAATTTGCTGCAGCCCGAACTGGAGTGCTGGTCTCAGATATTGCTCCCGGCAACGAATTCGAACTCACCGGCGAGATCGAATTTGCTGCTCCAACCACCAATGCCTCCGAGGCTCAGGTAATGCTTTCCCGCGTCATCGGCCCGAGTCAGTCAGCCTGGACGATCATCCGCTTCCTCCAGCACGAGCAGTATGGCGACGGGGTGACCTTCCAGGTGGAAGATGCGCAACGAACCGTCAAACGAGCGGACTTGCCGTCGCGCTTTTCCTTCAGCGTCGTTTTGTCCGGTGGTCGCGTCCAGGTGCAGGTGCTCGGTGATCAAATGATCGACGCTCCCCTGAATCTTCCCGCTTCGACGGTAGCTGGGATGCGCCTCGGTCTCGGTGCGTCGGCCAGTCCGGACGAAGCGGTGGTGCGTTTCCACAACCTCCAGCTGAAGATCATCGGAAGCGCTGGGGAAAACCGCCCTTAAATCAGCCAGGAGCCGGGGCTTTCTGCGGGGCCGGCAAAAAGTTTAGTTTTCTGTTGTGCGACTCGGGGAGTTCCACTACATATCCGACCCCTTTCGCGCTCTCTTGAGTTCACGCTCATGCTCTCGCGGCTCCGGTTCAGCCGGCGGCTTCGACGAGTGGAGGCTGGACTGAGCAGGCTCGAAAGGAAAATTGCGGCGCACGAAGAAATATCCTTGCACGTCAGGTGAATTTCCCTAGTGTCCGCGCTCCCCGCTCCCGGTGGGTTTGAGAATTCCCGCCCGGCGGGGTTTTCAGTCCCCGGATGTTGCGGGGAATGCAGTCCCAGAACCGATCACTTTTCCAATGCCAACCATCAATCAACTCGTCCGCCAAGGACGCAAAAAGATTACGGTGAAGTCCAAATCACCGGCTCTGGCAAACTGTCCATTTCGTCGCGGCGTCTGCACGCAGGTCATGACCCGCACGCCGAAGAAGCCGAACTCGGCGTTGCGCAAGGTGGCGAAAGTTCGCCTCACTAACGGGCACGAGGTGATCGCTTACATTCCGGGCGAGGGTCACAACCTTCAGGAGCACTCAATCGTGCTCGTCCGCGGCGGCCGCGTGAAAGATCTTCCCGGTGTCCGCTATCACATCGTCCGGGGGACACTGGACGCTCTCGGGGTGGACGGTCGTCGCCGCAGCCGTTCAAAGTACGGCGCCAAACGTCCGAAGCCAGGCGCGGAAGCCGAGGCCAAGGGTAAAGGCAAGGCCAAGGGCAAAAAGTAATCGGATTCTAATTTCTCACGCACCATGTCACGTCGTCGCCGAGTCATTCATAAAGAAGAGAAGCTGGATGCCCGCTATGCCAGCCCGATCGTCGCGCGTCTGATCGCCTCGGTGATGCAGGACGGCAAAAAGTCTCTCGCCGAGCGGATCGTCTATAACGCGATCGAAGAAACCCGTACCGGCACTGATGCGGTGGATCCGTTGGAGATCCTGAACAAGGCCATCGATAACGTGAAGCCGCGCCTCGAAGTGAAGAGCCGCCGCGTCGGCGGGGCGACTTATCAGGTGCCGATGGAAGTGCCTCCGGCCCGTCAACTTGCTTTGGCCATGCGTTGGATCGTCGGCTATGCGCAGGCGCGGAAGAACATTTCCCTGATGAAGGCGCTCGCTAATGAGCTCAAGGAAGCTGCGAACGGGCAGGGGAGTGCAATCAAGAAGCGCGACGACACCCACAAGATGGCTCAGGCGAACCGCGCCTTTGCTCACTTCCGTTTCTAAATTTTTTCCTATGTCCGCCACACTCGAAGCTAAATCCGCTACTGCGAATCCGAACTCTCCGGATCGTGCGTTCCCTCTGGAGCGCACTCGCAACATCGGCATTGCTGCGCACATCGATGCCGGCAAAACGACGTTGACGGAGCGCATTCTTTTCTACACCGGCATGATCCACAA
>DASVRR010000064.1:0-23389 GCA_036388515.1 Chthoniobacteraceae bacterium
ACCAATAAACGCCTTCGCCGATTGGTTCGAAGGTGCCGCCGCGCGACTTGCTCGGCGGTTGATCCATGCTCTGCGGGACGATGTAGAGACCGGCTTCTGTTCCGGAGCTGGTGAGGAGCGTCAGGCTGATTCCGTCGCGAAAGGCGCCAACGCGGATCGGCTGGAAACGGTGGAAGGACGCCGGCCATTGGGAAGATTTAACGAGGACGAAATCCGCACCGGGCGTGGCAAAAGCTCCTTTGTAGAGCAGCGCCGCGTCGCTCCGGAGTTGCGAGGCTCCCACTTCGCCCAACGTTTCCTCCGCGCGGGCGCGCCGATCGCCGCAGCCCGGAACAAGCAGAGCAGCAAAGGTGGCGGCGCAGACCAACGATAAGCGGCGGCAGCGGAAGAACATCAGGAATCAGCAGCTTCGCAAATCTCGCCCGCGGATGTCAGTCACCGACGATACATTTCCAAAGCGACTTGGCGTTCCCGGGCGTGATCGATCATCGGCGGCGGATAGCCTTTGGCCAATGACTCACCGGCTGGTGGCGGCTCTTGAAATCTGCGCGGGGCGACTTCCCCGAGCTCCGGAACCCAACGTTTGATGTAGGCGCCTTCCGGATCAAACCGCTTGGTTTGTGACCATGGATTCTGAATCCGGAAATAAGGCGCAGCATCCGTTCCAGTGCTGGCGCTCCATTGCCAGCCGCCGTTGTTGCTGGCGATTTCGCCGTCCACGAGCTGCCGCATAAACCAACTCTCACCCAAACGCCAGTCGAGGTGTAGATCCTTGGTCAGGAACATCGCCGTAATCATCCGCACGCGGTTTTGCATGAAGCCGGACGCGGCGAGCTGGCGCATCCCGGCATCGACGATCGGGAAACCGGTTTGGCCGGAGCACCAGCGGGCCAACGACTCGTCGGAATTCTGCCACTTCATCCCACGATAGCCGGGCTGAAACTCGTGCTCCAAAACATGGGGAGCATTCCACAACACCTGGAAATAAAACTCCCGCCAGATCAGCTCGTTCATCCAGAGCTCGATGCTCCGGCGGCGCGCCAGCGGAGTATTCGCCGCGAGCTCGACGACCCGCGCATAAATCTCCCGGATCGACAATGTTCCCCAGCGCAAATCCTGGGACAGCCGCGAAGTGCCGTCTTCCGCGGGAAGATCGCGTTTTGCTCCGTAATGAAGGATCGGTCCGTCAAGGAAAACGCCGAGACGCTGGCGCGCGGCTGCTTCGCCGGGCTCGACGATCTTCGCCGCGGGGAAGAGATCCCAAGTCGCCAAGCTCGGCAGCGGATCACTCCGGATCTGCGCGGGCGTCGAGAGTGGACCGAGCGCGCGGCCCGGCGACGTTTTCTCCCGAGCCAGCCAGGCGCGCGCATACGGAGTGAAAACCTTGAACGGGGAACCGATGCTGGTGAGCAACTCGTCGCGTTCGTGGAGCGCAAGATCCTGGTGCGTGTGGAAAGCGACGCCGACACGAGCAGCCATGGCTTCGACGCGCGCTTCCATTTGTCGCCCGAAAGGATCCGGATCGCGATTGCAGTGGATTGCCTCCGCGCGGGTTTCGCGGAGCAAGCTCCGCAGGACTTCGTCCGCGCGGCCACGCCGGATGATCAAACGACCGCCCTTCGCTGCAAGATTCCGGCTGAGTTCCGCGAGCGAACCGCAGAGGAATTCCTGCCGCGGCGCGCCAGTCCAGCGATGTTCCCCGCGCCAGTCGCTCACCATATAGACGGGCACCAGCTGTTCGTGCTGCGCGGTTGCGGCGAGCAGCGACGTGTTGTCAGTCAACCGTAAATCCCGGCGGAACCAATGAATCGCAATCGACATGTCTCCGCTTTACGTCTGCCGGAGCTTCCCCGGCGCAAGGTTGATTCGTCTCCGGAATGCTGCAGTCGATTGCTGGCGGAGATCCCTCGGCGCCGAGGCCTCACGGCGGCTGCAGCAAAGTCAGCGGTCAGTGCTTCAAGGCGATTCTTCCGGACATCGCGCGGCTGAGCGTGAGTTCGTCCGCCGACTCGAGGCCGCCACCGGCGGAGATTCCTTGCGCGAGGCGAGTCACCGTCACCGGCAGTTCGCGGAGGAGATCTCCGAGGTAATTCGCGGTCGCTTCCCCTTCCACATCGGCTCCCACCGCGAGGATGATTTCGGTGGGTTGCTCCAGCTTGATCCGCTCGATCAAAGCATCGATGCGCAAGTCTTCCGGACCGATGTGATCCAGCGGGGAAAGCCGGCCGCCGAGCGCGTGATAGCGGCCGCGGAAGGCCCCGGTTCGCTCCAGCGGCAGAATCTCGGTCGGTTGCTCCACCACGCAAAGCAGCGCGGCATCGCGCGCCGGATCGGCGCAAATCTCGCACAATCCTTCCGTCGTAAAGAAGCTGCACAGCGGGCACGGCTGGATCGTTGCGCTGACTTCCCCAATCACCCGGGCGATCTCCAGCGGCCGGGCGTCGCGCGACTGCATCATCCAGAGCGCGATGCGTTCCGCACTGCGCGGGCCGATTCCCGGCATCCGTTTGAGCTCGGCGATCAGCGACTTGATCGCGGCCGGATATTCGATGCGCTTCATCGCAGTCGCTGAACCACAAACGCGCGCGGACTAAAGCCGGGCGGTGTTCCAATCCAGCGCGGAAACTCCGGAGCGGAGTTGCTCGATCCGGCGGATGTAAAACTCCACGGGCCCATCTGTTCCGCCGGTCGCGCGGGCGCTGTAGAAAAGGCTGAGCGCTTCGTCCCAAAGCTGCTCGCGGTAGAAGACAACGCCTTTCCAGAAGAGATCGCGGCGCTCGAGTTCCTCAAACGAAAGCACGTTGCGCAGTCCGATCAGCTCGTAGATTTCTTCCCGGCTGCCGTCTTCGAACCGCTGGATCATTTCCATTGGCCGCACTTCGATCGTCGGTTCGGCGAAGGAAAAGCTGCCGGTGCCGATGAGAATCCGCGAGCCGTAGATCAGATTGGCGCGGCAGAGACGGCGGGAAAATTCCACCGGCTCACCGGCGACGCTGTAGTTCCCCAGCCGGCGTGAACCGTAGGCGCCGAGCACCATTTCCCCGCTGTTCACGCCGATGCGGAAGTCGAACATTTGCTTCCAGATGGTGTGGCATTCGCGGTTCACCTCATCGAGCCGCTTTTCCAGTGCCAGCGCGGCTTCGCAGGCGGTCGTCGCGTGGTAGCCATCCGGAAAAGGCGCGCCGAAAACCACCCGCACGCTTTCCCCATCGCATTCGTCGAGATAGCCGCCGCGTTCCACCAGGAAGTCCGCGGCATTCCGCCGGAAGGCGTTCGTCAACGCCACGTAATCCGTCGCGGTGAGCGCGTCTTCGAGTTCGTCGTGATTGAAAACTTCGCACACGACGACGGTGATCTCGCGGCGCTCGCCGTCGAGCGCCAGCGGCTGATCCGCATCGATCAGGTTCTTGAAAGTTTGCTCCGAGACGCGATCGCCGAGGATTTGGCGGAGCACGCGTTTGCGGCTGCCCGCTTCGCTCCGCGAGTAAAGGAAACCGAGCGCGAAGCTGCCAAGAATCGCCGAGACGCTGGCGAAGGGCGAAAAGAAGCGGCCATGTAAACTGAGCACGGCGACCATGGTGATGACTTCGAGCAGCGCGCCGAAAGCGACGATCGCCTTGAGCGAAGAGCGCGGGATGTCGATCGTCGTCCAGGAAATGCCCAGGGCAAAAAGCAGGATGAGCGGATACTGGAGGAACGGATTGGCGAGTCCGGGATCGGGCTGCCGGAGGAAAGCGGCGAGCGCGCGATCCAGTCCAGCAAAGGCTCCCAGGGCGAAAAGGCCGGCGACGATGGCCGCCACAAAGAGACCGAGAATGAGGGTTGCCTTTAGGTAACGCACGGGAGGTGGGGCGCATGTAATCACCGGTTTGCGGACGGCGCAACGGCTTTGGGCCGGACGGTTTGCGGTTGATTTGCCGCCGGCGAGTTGGGCATTGCTCCGCACGGATGTTTCACGTCGTGCTCATCGAACCGGAGATTCCCCCGAACACGGGGAACATCGGGCGACTTTGTCTGGCGACCGGTGCGCACTTGCATCTCGTCCGTCCGCTGGGGTTTTCGCTGGATGATCGCGCGCTGCGCCGGGCGGGGCTGGATTATTGGCGCGAAGTCCAGGTGACGATTTGGGATTCTTTCGCGGAGTTGCAGGCGGCGCAGTCCGCGGACGCGCGCTGGTTTTATCTCACGACGAAAACAAAAGCCGCGTATTGGGATGCGACGTTTTGTTTCGGAGATTTCCTGGTTTTCGGCCGGGAGACGAAGGGTCTTCCCGAGCCGCTGCTGGCGGCAAACTCGGAGCGTTGTCTCACCATTCCCATGTCCGGAAGCACGCGCAGTCTGAACCTGGCGACCGCCGTGGGAATCGTCCTGTATGAAGCCGTGCGGCAGCTCCGGATGAACGCCGGAACGTGAGCGGCGGGGAAGCTCGCGGGATTTCTGCTCGCGGATCGGGAAGAGATTCCGCACAAGCTCTCCGGATGCCCGCCAACTCCACTGCCCAGCCTCAGCTCGTCGCGCGTGATTTGCGGCGTTCCTTCCAGCTGGCGAAGCGGAAGATCGAAGTCTTGCGCGGAATCAGTACGGAGATTGCGGCGGGCGAGGCGGTGTTCCTCTGCGGTGCATCCGGCGCGGGGAAGACGACGCTGCTCTACACGCTGGCGGGTTTGGAGCGGCCGGAATCCGGAACCGTGGAGTTCGAAGGAAAGCGGCTCTATGAAGGCGGAGAGAACGGTCAGGCGCGGATCCGCAACGAGCGGTTCGGCTTCGTCTTTCAAGGCTACTTTCTCCTCCCAGAACTCACCGCAATCGAAAATGTGCTGCTGCCGACCATGATCGGCGGAGTCTTGAAACAGGAAGCGGCGGAGCGCGCGCTGGAAAGAGTCGGTCTGCGAGATCGGATGCAGCATCTGCCGGCGGAACTCAGCGGCGGGGAGCAGCAGCGGGTGGCGATTGCGCGCGCGATCATCAATGATCCGAGCATCATCTTCGCGGATGAACCGACGGGGAACCTCGACTCGAAAACCGGGGCCGGGATCATGGAGCTGCTGACCGGGCTGGTCCGCGAGCAGGGGACGACGCTGGTGGTTGTGACGCACGATGCGCAGCTCGCGACGCAAGGTGACCGCCGGCTGGAGATTCAGGACGGGCTGCTGGTCTGAGGATTTCTGTGGAGGGCATCGCGCCCTCGATGCCGCGGCGAGGCCGGCGGCCACGGAAGCGACGGCGCGCTTCCCTCCAAGCGGAGACTTGTTCTTCCAAGTGTCCCCGGGAAAAGATCGTCCGGCCGAACTCATCCTCCGGGGCTCGACAGCCGGTTCATTTCTGGCAAGTTCGCCGGCTCCCGCATGGAACTTCAAATCTATATCGACGGCGCGTTTTATCCGGAAGCAGACGCCAAGGTTTCAGTTTTCGACCATGGTTTGCTTTACGGCGACGGCATTTTCGAAGGCATCCGGTTCTACAACGGGCGGGTCTTCAAGCTGGACGAACATCTGGATCGGCTTTGGGATTCGGCGCGGGCTTTGATGCTGACCATTCCGCTGACGCGGGAGGAAATGGAAGCGGCGACGCTCGAGACAATCCGCCGGAATGAGCTGCGGGAAGGTTACATCCGGCTGCTGGTGACGCGGGGAAAAGGCAACCTGGGATTGAGTCCAGATCGGTGTCCGAAGGCATCGGTGATCATCATCGCGGCGACCATCCAGCTTTATCCGCCCGAGGTCTACGAGCGCGGGATGACGGTGGTGACTTGCGCCACTCGCCGCGCTTCTCCGGCGGCGCTGAGTCCGGCGGTGAAGAGCCTGAATTACCTCAACAACATCATGGCGAAGATCGAGGCGAACCTGGCGCAGGCGGATGAAGGATTGATGCTGAACGAGCAGGGTTACGTGGCGGAATGCACGGGCGACAACGTCTTCATCATCAAGCGCGGAGAACTTTTTACGCCGCCGATTTACTCCGGATCATTGCGCGGGATCACCTGGGAAGCGGTCTTCGAGATTGCCGCCTGGCTGGGGCTGAAAGTGACGGTCCAGGAGTTGACGCGCTACGACCTCTACACTGCGGACGAGTTCTTCCTGACGGGCACGGCTGCGGAAGTGATCGCGGCCGTGAAGCTGGACAATCGTCTGATCGGCGACGGCCGTCCGGGCCCGATCACGAATCGGATCATCGCGCGCTTCCGTGAGTTGACGCAAAGCACGGGCACGCCCATTTTTGGTGCCTAGCGGAAAAGTGGAGCGTGAGTTCCGGCTCCCCGGAGTTTGTGCTCCGCAACTGCTTTCACCCCGGATTTTCAATGACTTGCGACGTTTGCAAACAGAACCAGGCGACGGTTTTCCTGACCCAGATCGTGGACGGGAAAATGCAGAAAGTGAATCTCTGCGAATCCTGCTCGAAGGATAAAGGCGTTACCGATCCGACGGGATTTGCGCTGGCGGATTTGTTGCTCGGGCTCGGTGCCGCGCAGGAAATTGAGAAGGGGACCGGCGCGGCGAAATGCCCGACGTGCGGTTTCAGCCAGGCCGATTTCAAGAAGACCGGCCGGCTGGGTTGCGCGCAGTGTTACGACACTTTTGGGGAAGCACTGGAGACGTTGATCAAGCAGATGCACAAAGGCACGGAACACGCCGGGAAGGTTCCGCAACGCTTTGTGCAGACGCTGCAGCGAGAGACTGAGCTGAAGGATTTGCATCGCAATTTGCGGAAGGCGGTGGCGGAGGAAAACTACGAATCCGCCGCGAAGATCCGCGACGAGATCAAGCAATTCGGTCCGGAAAGCTGAGGGATCCAGAGTGTTGCTTGTGATTCGCCTCGGGATGAAAGTGCAGCCATGAGCGCCAAGCAACGAGTTCTCCGGGCGATTGAGGAATTGCCGGAAGATGCGGAGTTCTCGGAGATCCGTGAGAAGGTCGTCTTTCTGGCAGCAGTGGAAGAGGGGGAGCAAGCTTACCGGCAGGGGCGCTTGGTTTCACATCAGGACGTCAAACAGGATTTGCACCGATGGCTGTCCAAATCGTCTGGACCGAACCTGCGCTGAACGACTTGCGGGAGATCGTAGAGTTTCTCAGCTTTCGCGATGTTGCTGCTGCGGAGCGGATCGGACGCGGGCTGATTGATCAGGTGGAACTCCTCGTGGAGCATCCCCGAGCCGGTAGTTTTGTCGGCGGGGAATGTGCGATCGACTTGCGCAAAGTAGTCTTCCGGAACTGGTTGATCGTGTATCGGCATTTAGCCGAGGAAAACCGCGTGATCATCATCCGGATCTGGCACGGCGCGCGCGGCCCTGTGGACCTTCAGGAAAGTTCGCGCTAACTTCCTCGGGTTTTCTCATCCCATGCCTATTCACAATATCCTGACGAACACCGGCGAATGGCTGCGCGGGGACGGTCCGCATCATCAAATCGTGATCAGCAGCCGGGTCCGGCTGGCGCGCAATCTCCAGAAGTTTGCCTTCCCCGGCTGGGCAAAGAAGACGGAGCGGCTGCAAATTCTGGAGACGATCAAACCGCGCGTGGAGGAACTTCCGGAGATGGCGGATGCGCATTCGGTTTACTCGCAGGATCTCTCCGCGCTGGAAAAACAGGTGCTCGTGGAGCGGCATTTGATTTCCCGGGAACATGCAGCAAAAGGCGTGGGATCGGCGGTGGTAATGAACAAAAAGCAGACGCTTTCCATCATGATCAATGAGGAGGATCATCTGCGTTTGCAGGCGCTGCGCAGTGGGCTGCAGGTGAAGGCTGTGTTCAAGATGATCGATAAGGTGGACAGCGCGCTGGAGGAACGACTCGATTATGCTTTCCACTCGAAGCTCGGCTACTTGACCGCGTGTCCGACGAACGTCGGGACTGGCATGCGCGCCTCGGCGATGCTGCATCTGCCGGCGCTGGTGATGAGCGAGCAGATCAATCAAGTCATCCAGGCGGTGAACAAGATCGGCCTCGCGGTGCGCGGACTTTACGGGGAAGGAACCGAGGCGCTCGGGAATTTATTCCAGGTTTCCAACCAAACCACACTCGGCGAAAAGGAGGAGGAAATCATCGCGCGGCTGCATAAAGTCATCGAGCAGATCATCGAACACGAACAGAACGCGCGGGCGAATTTGCTCCAGAAGCAGACGACGAAGTTGCTGGATCAAGTCGGACGCAGCTACGGCTTGCTGCGGTACGCGCACTCGATGAACAGCAAGGAAGCGCTGAACTTGCTTTCGTTCATGAAGCTCGCGGTCTGCCTCGGCTTCTTCGATGAAACCTGCCGCCAGCCCATCGATGAGCTTTTCATGGAAACGCAGCCGGCGCATTTGCAAAAAGGCACGCAGCAAAAACTCGCGGCGGAGGAGCGCGACGCGCTGCGTGCGGACATCATCCGCGCGAAGCTGGTGAACTTTCCGCAACCCAATCTCGGCAGCGCACCGAACACTCCGCGGGAAAGCTGAACGTCACTGTAGGGCACCCCCCGGTACGTCTGGCGCATCACCCACGTCTCCAAGAGGGGCGAAAGCTTTCGGTCGGTTCTATTCTGATCGCGACCCAACCTTTGCATTTTAACTCTAGTGTTGGGAAATCGCTTTGAACGTCTTAGCGAGTAAAGGAAAGCTCACCTGTGAAATGGAGGGCGAAAGCGCCTAAAATGGCGACGAGAAATACAAGGAACGTGCAACTCTTTAAGGGCTGAGCAAACCGTCGCAATCCTCTAGTCAGGCCCCAAAAGAAGTGCAGATGTAAAAATAGGCCAACTGAAATATACGCCACGGCGAGTGCGATCCCTGCGTAGTCGATGAACTGAGCCATAAAGTGACGGGCGGGGAACGGTGTCCTACCCGCGTGAATGCAGGAGGCGCCGAATAGAATTACAATACCTGGAATCAGGGCTCCTGCTAGCCACCTCTTAAACCAGCCGCCTTCCGGCACGTCAAAAGTATCGTCAACATGGAAGCGATCAGAAAAGAAACCCATGTTAGCAGAGATGAAAGTTCCGGTCTAATTAGCACTGCTCGTGCAACATATTTATCCTGGTCGGTGCCACTTCAGACAAGGGGGTGCACGACAGTGCGTTACACAATCACAGGCCAGAGTGGCGAGCACAAATTCCCGATAGCGAATTGCACTCGGCTGGCATCGGCGTCTTCGATTGGTCGGCGTCTTCCCCGCAGATTTGCGGGCCGCTACAGCTCCTTGAGCAAGCGTTCGTGGATGCCGCCGAAGCCGCCGTTGCTGAGGATGACAATGACGTCGCGAGGCTGCACCAGCGAAGCAAGGCGGGCGATGATCGCGTCCACGTCGGGCTCGTAGAAGGCTGGCCGGCCGGTGGCGGCAATCGTCGAGACAACCCGCGCCGGATCCAGACGATCGCTGGCATCCAGCTGATCGATCCGCGCGACTTGAGCCAGGATCACTCCGTCCGCTTCGCTCAGCGCCACGGGAAGTTCGTGCTGGAAGACGGCTCGACGCGTGGTGTTCGAGCGCGGCTCGAAAATCGCCCACAGTCGACGGCCGGGATATTGATGGCGCAATCCTCGGAGCGCCTCACGGATGGCCGTGGGATGATGACCGAAGTCGTCGATGATCGTGATGCCTTTCACTTCGCCGCGGACTTCCTGCCGGCGCTTGATTCCCTCGAATGCTCCGACAGCCTGCACGATCGCGTCGAGCGGAACGCCGTAGAAATGCGCCGCGCTGATCGCCATCGCGGCATTGCGCACGTTGTATTCGCCGACCATCGGCAGCGTGAAGCGCGTCTCGAGCAGCGTAAAATGTGAGCCGCTGGCGTCGTAGCTGATGTCGCGGATGTGCCGCGCGGCGTTCGGGGAAAAACCGACCTCGACGAGTTGCGCGCGGCAGTTGGCGGCAACATCGATGCAGTTCGCGTCGTCGCCATTGATCAAGACCATGCCTTCGCTGGGGACGATATTCAGGAGGCGCTGGAAGCTGAGTTTGATCGCGTCGAGATCCTCGAAAATATCCGCGTGGTCGAACTCGATGTTGTTCACGATCACTAACTCGGGAAGATAATGGACGAACTTCGAGCGCTTATCGAAAAAGGCGGTGTCGTATTCGTCGCCTTCGATGACGACATACTTCGAATCGTGAAGCGTGGCGCCTTGCCCGAGGTTTTTCGCAATGCCGCCGATCATGTAAGCGGGATCCAGACCGGCGCTTTTGAGGATCCAGGCGAGCAGGGAAGTCGTCGTCGTTTTGCCGTGCGTGCCGGTGACCACCAGGTTGTGTTTTCCCCGGAGGAAGAATTGCTTCAGCGTCTCCGGCAGAGAGAGGTAATAGAGTTTGCGGTTGAGCACGGCTTCCAGCTCCAGATTGCCGCGAGAGATGGCATTGCCGACGACGATGAGGTCCGCTTCTTCCGGAAGATTCTCGGGTCGGTACCCTTCGGTGAGCGTGATTCCTTTGCTCTCTAAGAAGGTGGACATGGGCGGATACACTCCAGCGTCGGAACCGCTCACTTCATAACCCTGCGCCCGCATTGCCGCCGCTACCGCTCCCATCGCCGTGCCGCAGATTCCGATGAAATGGATATGCCGAAAGTCGTTGCTCATGTGGAAAAAGGAGCCGGAGGCTAGCCACGCGGAAGAACTCGCGCAACGAGTCAGTTCCCGCTGCCGCAAACGGAATCCGGAAGAAACCGCAAATCGACTTGCCAGCGTCCCGGGCTGCGCGAAGCTCGCGCCCGAACCGATGCGCCCCCTCCTCGATCGAACCGCCAGCGAGTCCGCGATGCCGAGCGGCGGGAACCGATTTCCGGAAACTGCCGTCCGTGGGGAAGAAAACGCGACGGTCACGCGCGTGGCGTTTCCTTTTGATTCCGGCGCCGGTTGGGGGCGAACTTTGTTCCGGATGAGCGTGGCGATTCTGCTCTCGGTCGCGGTTCCGCTTCAAGCGGCGGAACTCTCCGCGACGCAGCAATTGGTGCGGAGTGGCGAATACGCCAAAGCCATCGCCGAAGCGTCGCAAGGCCTCCGCGAAAACCCGGAAGTTCCGGATTGGCCGCTTGTGCTGGGCGAGGCGTTAACTCAAGTCGGGCGTCTGACGGAGGCGCGAAAAACATTGGTTCAGGCCGGGCAAACTTTCCCCTTCGACCTGCGCCTCCGGCTGGCCGGCTATCATGCGCTGAGGACGACCGGCGCTGCGCAGGAAGCCGGCGCTCAGTTGGCGGAATTGGAGCGGCTGGCGATGAGGAGTCTCGGGCGGTCGGGCGATCCTGGGGAGCAAGTTGCCTTGGGGCGAATCGCGCTGCTCCTCGGCGGCGATCCGAAGGTCGTGATCGACGAGTTTTTCGAGCCGGTGCGGAAAGCCAACCCGAACCTGCGCGACAGTTATCTGGCGAGCGGCGAACTGGCTCTGGAGAAGAATGACTTCGCCCTGGCGGCGAAGAAGTTCACCGCCGCGACGGCGAAGTTCCCGAACGATGCGGACCTTTGGTTTGGCCTCGCGCGCGCTTACGCTCCGAGCGACTCCAAGGCGACGGTCAACGCGCTGGAGAAGACACTCGAGTTCAATCCCAATCATCCCGGCGCGCACTTGCTCCTGGCGGATCAGCATATCGATACCGAGCGTTACGGCGAAGCGGACGCCGAGCTGGCGAAGGTGCTGAAGATCAATCCCCAGCATGCTCTGGCGCATGCTTCCCGAGCCGTGCTGGCGCATTTGCGCGCGGATGAAAAGGCCGAGCGGGAGGCGCGAGCGGACGCGCTGAAGAGCTGGCCGACCAATCCGGAAGTGCCGCATCTGATCGGGCGGAAACTCTCGCAAAAGTATCGCTTCGCGGAAGGCGCCGCCTTGCAGCGGGAGGCCCTCAAATTTGACCGGCGGTATTTGCCGGCGAAGGCGCAGCTCGCAAATGATCTGCTGCGGCTCGGCCGGGATGAGGAAGGCTGGGAACTCGCGGAGCAGGTGCAAAAGAGCGATCCGTACGATGTGGTCGCTTATAATTTGACCACTTTGCGCGATGTGATGGCGAAGTTCCGCACGCTCACCACGGAGCATTTCCTCGTGCGGATGGAACCGCGCGAGGCGGAGGTTTATGGGGCAAAGGTGCTGGCTTTGCTGGAGCGCGCGCACGCCTCGCTTACGCGGAAATACGGTCTGCAACCGCGCGAGCGGACGATCGTGGAAATCTTCCCCAATCAGAAGGACTTCGCGATCCGCACCTTCGGTTTGCCGGGCGGCGACGGATATCTCGGGGTTTGCTTTGGTCGGGTGATCACGGCCGTTAGTCCAGCCGCGCGTCAGGGTTCCCCGAACAACTGGGAAGCAGTGCTCTGGCATGAATTTGCGCACGTCGTGACGCTCACTTTGACGCGGAACAAAATGCCGCGCTGGCTGAGCGAAGGGATCAGCGTTTACGAGGAACGTCTGGCGCGCGGTTCGTGGGGAGAGCAGATGAAGCCGCGTTATCGCGCGATGATTCTCGGCGCGGATTTGACGCCGATCAGCCAGCTCAGCGCCGCTTTCCTCAAGCCGAAAACGCCCGCGCATATTGGCTTCGCGTATTATGAATCTTCGCTCGCGGTGGAGTGGCTGATGGAGCGCTGGGGCGTGGAGAAAATGAAGCGCTTGCTGGCCGATCTCGCGCGCGGCGTGGAGATCAATGCCGCGCTCGCTTCGAACTTTGCGCCGATCGAAAAGCTGGACGCGGAGTTTGCCACGCACGCGCAGACGCTGGCGAAGAATACGGGGCCGAAGCTCGACTGGACGCCGCCGCCAGCCGAGGTTTTGGCAAAGGGAGTCGATGACGCCTGGATCGAAAAGAATCCGGAGAACTTCGTCGCACTGACCGAGCGCGCGCGGCAACTCATCGAGCAGCGCAAGTGGAAGGAAGCAAAGGCGCCGTTGCAGAAACTGATCGCGCTTTACCCGAACCAACACGAGCCCGACAGCGCTTACGCGCTCCTCGCTCAGGTGCATCGCGAGCTAAAGGAAACCGAGGCGGAACTCGAGATCCTGAAGCGGCTCGCGCAGCTCGCGGCGAATGCCACGGGCGCATATCAGCGGCTGATCGAGATTTCGGCGGAACGCGGAGATTGGGCGAAGACGCTGGAGTTTGTGGAGCAATACCAGGCGGTGAATCCGCTTCGTCCGGAAGTGCATCGGCAGGAAGCGGAAGCGCTGGAAGCAACCGGGAACAAACCGGCCGCGATCGCCGCCTACCGCACGCTCTTGCAGCTCAATCCGCCGGAGCCGGCGAAGGCGCACCTGCGGCTGGCGCAATTGCTCCACGCCACGGGAGATTCGGCCGCGCGCCGGCACGTGCTGCTGGCGCTGGAAGAAGCACCGCGGTATCGCGCAGCTCACGAGCTTTTGCTGAAGATTCCAGCGCGCGCTGCGGAGGCAAAAGGAAATCGCGAAGTGCCGGCGCTGCCACAACCTTCCAGCGAATCGCGGGTTGAGAAGGCGCCTTCCCGATGACTCCGGAGCACACGCGCCTTTTCCCCCAGATTTTGAAACCGCGTCGCTTCTTCCTCCCGCTTGCGATTCTGGCCGTGGCGCTGACGCTCGGCAGCGCGGTTTTCGCTCAGCGGTTTGGCCGCTCCCGCCGTGCAATGCGCACGGAGCAACCGCCGGCGTGGGCGAATGCGCAGGGTTTCGAGAAGGATGTCTTCACCTTTGTCCGCATCCAATATTCCAGCGCCGGATATCGCGGACGAGGCGGCGGATGGGATACGGATTGGCCGGATGCGGAACTGAATCTCTCCTACCGGCTGCAGCAGATGACTTCGATGAAAGTGGATCCGCAGGGAAAGGTGCTGACGATTGGCGATCCGGAACTCTTTCGTTATCCATTTATCTATATCGTCGAGCCGGGCGGACTGACGTTTGAAGATTCCGAGGTGCCGATCCTGCGCCGCTATCTGCTGAACGGCGGTTTCCTGATGATCGACGACTTTTGGGGCGATGACGAATGGGAGAACCTAGAAGCGGAACTCAGACGCGTCTTCCCGGATCGAAAAATCGTCGATCTGCCGAGGACGCATCCGATTTTCCACAGCGTGTTCGACATTCCGAATGAGCTGAACTTGCAACTGCCGTCGCTCGGCTGGGCCTCGGATGTGCGCGACGGCGTCACTTGGGAGACCAACAAACGCTACGACACGGATACGAACGCGCACTTCCGCGCGATCCTGGATGATAAGGGGAGAATTTGCGTGATGATCTGCCACAACACGGACAACGGCGATGGCTGGGAACGGGAAGGGGAGAACCAGTTTTACTTCCGGGAATTCTCGGAGAAAAAGGCCTATCCGCTCGGGATCAACATCATCTTTTACGCGATGACTCACTGATGCTTGCTGTTCCGCTGGCAGGCGAGTGACTGACGCTGCGACGCTCACTTTTTAGCTCCGTTCTTTTTTCCCCAATCCACTGTGCAAGCCACTCCTCCGCCAATTCCCGACGACGCCGTTTTCGAACAACTCACCGCCGCCCGTTCCCGCATCATCGGCGAGCTGAGCAAAGCCATCGTCGGGCAACACGAGGTGATCGAGCAGATCCTCATTTCCCTTTTCGCCGGCGGACATTGCCTGATCACCGGCGCGCCGGGCCTGGCGAAGACGCTGCTGGTGAAATCCATCGCGCAGATCTTCCACCTCGAGTTCCGGCGCATTCAGTTCACACCGGATCTGATGCCGACCGACATCACCGGCGTGGAAATTCTCCAGGACACCGACGCCGGCCGCGCGCTGGTTTTTGTTCCCGGGCCGATCTTCGGGAACATGGTGCTGGCGGATGAAATCAACCGCACGCCACCGAAAACGCAGGCAGCCTTGCTGGAAGCAATGCAGGAGCATCAAGTCACCGCGAGCGGGCGGCGCTACGTTTTGCCAGAACCGTTTTTTGTCCTGGCGACGCAAAACCCAATCGAGATGGAAGGGACGTATCCGCTCCCCGAGGCGCAGCTCGATCGGTTCATGTTCAACGTGGTCATCGATTATCTTCCGGAAGCGGATGAAGTGGCGGTGGTCCAGCGCACCACTTCGCCCGCCGGTGAAACGATCCGGCCGCTTTTCTCCGGAGAGAATGTCGAGGCTTTTCACGCGTTGGTCCGGAAGGTTCCGATCGCGGAAGATCTGGTCCGCTACGCCGTGCGACTCGCCGCCGCCACCCGTCCGCGGCAGCCGGGAACACCGGACTTTGTGAGCGACTGGGTGAGCTGGGGCGCCGGCACGCGCGCGGCGCAGTTCCTCACGCTCGGCGGCAAAGCGCGCGCGCTGCTGCATGGCCGCGCCCATGTGACCAAGGAAGACATCACCGCGCTGGCGATGCCGGTGCTGCGCCATCGGGTGCTGGTCAATTACCGCGCCGAAGCCGAAGGCGTCAGCGTGAGCAAGGTCATCGAGCGCGTGCTGGCGGCGGTGGAAAAGGCCAAAGGGTGATCAATGCAAAAGCGTCCGGAAGGAGGATATTTCGAAGGGTTGGAGCACATCGATTATGTCTTTGTAGGGGACAAGAGGGCTTTTGGCCTTTTGGCCCCGGCTGCTCTCACAGCAACCATCACTCCTTCTTTTGGAGTCAATGGAGACGCCGCTGATGGCGCGGTGGATGCCGAGCTCGCCGGTGACACACCGTACGCTGGCCTTGGTTCGGTGGACCGCTAATTTGCTGCATGCATCGTAAGGAACTACTCGACCCTTCGTGGCACAAAGCCCGCGTTGCTGCGCGGATTTGGCTGAAGGCCCGACAAGGCCGTCTGCTCAGTGCGCGGGATAAGCGCCTGGCCAGGCTCTTTGCGGAAGATCGGGCTGTGGAAAATCGCCTCGTCGAGCAAGGAGTGGCTTATTGGACTGCCGCCCACACTCTCGATCATTCTTTGCAGCTTCAGCCGCGCGTGCGCCATGTTGTGGTCTCCGGAAATTGATTGGTCAGCTCCGGCGGGTCGCACCCTCCGCAAGCTCCTTCAGGTCTTGCCCTCCGGACGAGAATACGAGGTGACTCTGTTTGGCTCAGCCCCTCTTCAGCTGACGCTGGAATCTACCTTCACGAGTGCGGACGTGGACCTCTTCACGCCGGAAGATAGCGAAGACGCTCTGGCGGCCGCGATTGTGGAAGCCCGTTTAGGCAAGGGACAGGCCGATGTCTATGTGCAGTTGTGTGCGGAGCTGAACTTCCGCACCAGCCCCCGCTGGCGCACGCGCGCTTTCACCACGCAGTTGGATCACGTGCGGATCACGCTGCCTCACCCGATTGATATCTTGATCGCGAAGCTGCATCGCCTGGCGCCGAAGGATCTCGATGCCTATCGTCTGGTGATCGATCGTCTGGGATCTCCGACCGAGCAAGAATTGCGGGGAGAGCTACAAGCCGCTGTGGACCTGTACCGGCCAGGTTTCGATGAGGAAATTTCCAGCGACATCACGACCAATACCCGAGTGCTCTGGCAAGAGCTTTGGGGTCAGGACATCAATGTGCGCCAGGAGATCATTGCTCCCGCGCTTGCACGGATGCGCGCTGGTTACGCAGCGGATATTCCTGAGCATGACTACAAAGCCGACCTCCGGCGGATGGCGGAGGAGTAGGCCATGAAAAGCACCATGCTCTCCGCTCCACTGATTCCTCGTCGGCGAAGCAGCCTTGCTTCGGCGGTTTGTCTCTTGTCGATTACGATCTTGGTGAGCGGCTGCGTCTCGTCTCGCGAGGCGGACCTCCGTGTGCGTGAGGCGCGGTATCGACTGCTGGCTTCCAAGTTCAAGCCCGGCAGCACGCGAGCCGACCTCGATCGCTTGCTCCCGGCTGCCGTCCCCACCAGGCCTCACGATGTGGAACTGCAGCTACCGCCTACGAAGAACGAGCCGGCGATGACGATCGCCAGTGCTAATTTGCACCCAGACGGTTCGATCAGTCTCATTCATCAGATCAGTGGGGGCTGGCCCTTGATCCAGACCCAATTGGCGAGAAATTTCTCCTTTGAGCATCATCCTCTGGACGCTGACTTCTCGCTGATTGTCAGCTACGAATACCAATCTGTCCGACAGCTCGCTGCCCTAAGCCCAACGAAGGAAAACAGGCGCTCGGGAGTAAATGGATCTGGTTTCGAGTCCGGACTTAGCATTTCCAGGGCGGCGATCAATGCTCTGCTTTACGGGTCTCGGCATGGGCAATTTCGAGTTTTCCCTAGCCCGCAGGATCGGATTATCTCCTCCCCGGTAGTCCGCCGGCACGCGAACAATTTGGTTGCTCCTGTCGACCCGCGACCATCGCTACCATGAATCCCGCGACCTTCCTCGATCCGGCGGCGTTGATGGCGATCCGGAATCTGGAGCTGCGGGCGCGGGCGGTGGTGGAAGGGTTTTGGCATGGGATTCATCGGAGTCCGTATCACGGGTTTTCGGTGGAGTTTACGGAGTATCGGCCTTACACGCCGGGGGATGATCCGCGGTATCTGGACTGGCGGTTGGTGGGGCGGACGGATCGCTACTTCATCAAGAAATTTGAGGACGAAACGAACCTGCGCTGTCATCTGCTGGTGGATCAAAGTCGATCCATGACCTTTGGTTCCCGCAGCTATACCAAGGCGGAGTATGCGCGGACGTTCGCCGCGACACTGGCGCACTTTCTTGCTCAGCAAGGTGACGCGACCGGCCTGATTACCTTTGACGAAACGGTGCGAGAATATCTTCCAGCGCGGCATCGGCCGGGACAACTCCGTCACCTGATGCTCGCGCTCGAGAAGCCGGCCGGCGGGCAATCGACCAATCTCGGTGCGCCGCTCCGGCGCGTGGCGGAAGTGGTGCGGAAACGCGGCCTCGTCATTCTGCTGAGCGATTTGCTGGCGCCGGTCGAAGCCCTGGAGGCGCCGCTCGCGCTGCTGACCGCGGCTCGCCACGAAGTGATCGTCTTCCAGGTGCTGGATCCGGCGGAGCTGACTTTCGATTTCCCGAGCGCCTCGCGATTCCTGGATCTGGAGACGGGCCGCGATCTTTTCCTCGATCCGGCGCTGGCGCGGGAAGGTTACGCGAAGGCGTTGGAGGTGCATCTTTCGGCCGTCCGGAAGATTTGCCAGCGGCTCGGGATTACGCTCGTGCCGCTCCCCACGGATCGTTCGCTGGAGTTAACGCTCTTTGATTTCCTCAAGGCCCGGTCCGGTCGCGGCAAACTCATCCGGAGGAAAGAAGCCGCCGCCTGATTTCTTCCCCATGAACTTCCTCGCTCCGCTCTTTTTGCTCGGCGCCCTCGCGGTGGCGGCGCCGTTGATTTTCCACCTGATCCGCCGGACGACACGCGAGGTGACGCCGTTTAGTTCGCTGATGTTTCTCCAGCCGACGCCGCCCCGCGTCACGCGCCGCAGCCGGATCGAAAACCTCTGGCTGCTGCTGCTGCGCTGCCTCGTCATTTTGCTCCTGGCGATCGGCTTTTCGCGCCCTTTTCTCCAGGAGAAAATCGCGGCGCTCCCCAGCGAAGGCGCGGGCACCCGCACGGTCATCTTAGTCGATACGAGCGCGAGCATGCGCCGGGAAGGAATGTGGGATGAGGCGAAACGAACGGTCGGAGAATTGCTGGCGAAAGCGGAACCTGCGGACGAGATCGCGTTGCTCGCGTTTGATCGGCGGGTTCAAAGCCTGGTGGGATTCAAGGAGTGGACTTCTTCCTTGCCGGCGGACCGCGCGTCGCTGGCGAGTCAGCGATTGTCTGCGGTTTCTCCGAGCTGGGGAGGAACGCATCTCGACGCGGCGTTGCTGGAAGCGGCCGGACTTTTCGCTGTGGAAGGCGAAGAACGCGGGCCGGCGCGCCGAATCGTGGTGGTGAGCGATCTGCAGGACGGCGCCCGAGTGGATGCACTCCAAGGCTACAAATGGCCGCGCGGAGTGGAAGTCGTGCTGCAGCCATTGGTCGCGCGGGAAGTGGAAAATGCGAGCGTGCATTGGGTGGCCGAAGCGAACGAAGCGGAAGCGGCGAAAGGTCATCGGCTGCGGGTGCAAAACAGCGCGGAGGCAAAGAGCGAACGCTTCGAACTGCGAGCTGAAGGAAGCGCGGCCGCTGGGGCGAAACTCGAGGTCTATGTGCCCGCGGGGCAGAGCCGGATCGCGCGCGCTCCGCAGCCGGATCCGCAGGCGTCGTCCACCTTGGTGCTGAGCGGCGATCGGGTGAGTTTCGACAACACGATTCACTTGCTGCCGCCGCGCACGCCGAAGATTCCGGTGCTCTTCATCGGGCAGGATGGGGACGAAGATCCTCGCGGCTCGCTTTACTATCTCCGCCGCGCTTTCCCCAAGACGCGGCAGCAAAACGTGGAGATCACCGCGCAGCGCTCCGCGCAGCCGGTGCCGCCCGCTGCTTTGCTGGAAGCGCAGTTGCTCGTCATCGGCGACGCGGTGCCGCCGCAGGTTTTGGCTTCGTTGCGTCCTGCGATTCGGGAAGGAAAGACGGCCGTGCTGCCGCTGACTTCGGTGGCCAGCGGCGAGACTCTGAAAGGCTTGCTGGAGATCGGCTCGGTCAGCGTCACCGAAGAAACGGTGAAGGATTATTCCTTGCTCGGACAGATCGACTTCCAGCATCCGCTGTTCGCGTCGTTTGCGGATCCGCGGTTCAGCGACTTCACCAAGATCCACTTCTGGAAACATCGCCGGCTGGAACATTCCGGAATCGCTGGCGCGCGGGTGCTGGCGAGCTTCGATAGCGGCGCTGCGGCGATCGTCCAGATTCCTTCCGGAAAAGGCAGCGTCGTCATCTTCACCAGCAGTTGGCGGCCGCTGGACAGTCAGCTGGCGCTGTCCTCGAAGTTCGTCCCTTTGCTCCACACGCTGCTGGAGCAAAGCAGCAATCTCCCGACGGCGAAGGCGCAATACTTTGTCGGGGATGAAGTGGCGCTTCCGCCCGGCAGCGATTCAACGACCGTCCGGAAGCCTGACGGAAGCTCGGTCGCGCTTTCCGCCAGCGGACGTTTCTCCGAAACCGATTTGCCCGGGATCTATACGGTGACTCCCGGCGACGTGCGGTTTGCGGTCAATCTGCCTCCGGAAGAAAGCCGCCTGGTTCCCTTGCCCGAGGCGCGGTTCGCCGCGCTGGAAGTTCCCCTGCATCACCCGAGTTCAGAAACACCGGCCGCCCGCGCGGAAAGAGAAGCCATCGCCGAGGCGACCCAACTCGAAGGGCGCCAAAAACTCTGGCGGTGGCTAATCTTAATCGCTCTTGCTGGCTTGTTGCTTGAAACGCTGCTCGCCGCGAGACTTTCCGCCGCTGCCCGCAGTTCCACCGTCCCGCAACTATGATTACTCCTCTGCTGAGATCTTCCCTAGCTCCCGTGGTGCAGCGGCATCGTTTGCTCCGCACGCTGCTTTGGATCGGCGCGTTCTTCCTCATCCTGGCGGTGCTGATCATCGGTTTGCAGCTTATTTGGGGCTGGAAAGTTCCGGCGTTTGTGACGGTGCTCTTTGCTCTGATGGCGGTGTGGATCGGGAAAGATCGAGCGGAAGCGTGGCAGCCCGATTACCTGAAAGTGGCACGGGAGATCGAAGGTCAACATCCGGAACTGCACGCGGTGCTCCTGACGGCGGTGGAGCAAAAACCCGATCCGAAGACCGGGAAGCTCGAGTTTCTCCAGCAAAAGGTCCTGGCCAACGCGGTCGAGCTGGCGCGGCGGCAGCGCTGGATGGAAAGTGTTCCGCGCTGGAAGATCGGCTGGGCAGGATTCGGGACAGCGCTTGCGGCGGTCGCTTTGACGGCGGCTTGCTTTGATTTTCGGGAACCAAAAGCCGGCACAAAACCGACGCGCAAACTGACGAAGCGGGCGACCGAAGCGGTGGAGGTTTCTCCCGGCGATGTTTCGCTGGAGCGGGGAAGCGGACTGATGGTGCTCGCGACTTTCCACAAGGAAACGCCGTCGGATGCGATGCTGATCTTCCAGCCAAAAGACGCGCCGGAGCAGCGCGTGCCGCTGGCGCGGAATCTGGACGATCCGGTGTTCAGCGGCGGTTTGCCGGAGGTAAACTCGGATGCGGTTTACAAGGTGGAGTACGGCGGCGGAACCACGCGCGAGTTTACCGTCAAAGTTTTCGAGCATCCGCGGCTGGAGCGCGCCGATGCGAAGCTGCGTTATCCGGATTACACGAAGCTCGCGGAGAAGGAGATTCCGGACACGCGTCGCGTGAGCGCCGTGGAGGGAACGCGGCTGAACGTCGAGTTCCAGCTGAACAAGCCGGTGAAGTCCGCCGCGCTGGTGGCGAAGGACGGGACGACCGTGCCGCTCAAAGTGGAGGAAGGGAAGAGCAGCGTCGCTTTGCAGGACTTCCCCGTGGAAGCCAGCCGGAACTACGAATTGCGACTGGAGGATGCGGACGGACGGGCGAGCAAAGTGCCGGCGCAATTTGCGATCGACGCGCGGGTGAATCGCACGCCGGACCTGAAGTTTGTCACTCCGAAGGGAGATCAGCGGCTGTCGCCGATCGAAGAAGTGGCGTATCGTGCGCAGGTTTGGGATGACTTCGGGCTGAGCAAATACGGGATCACTTTCAAGGTGGCGGATGGGGAAGAAAAGGAGGTCGAACTCGGCCGCGACACCGCGAGCGATGAGCGACGCGAGGTGAGTCATTTGCTGGCGCTGGAGGAAGTCGGCGCGAAGCCCGATGAGCTGATTTCGTGGTTTATCTGGGCGGATGATTTGGGCGCGGACGGCAAGGTGCGCCGGACTTCGAGCGACATCTACTTCGGTGAAGTGCGTCCGTTTGAGGAGATCTTCCGGGAAGGAACGGGCGGGGAACAACCGCCGCCCGGCGGCGGCGCGGCGGCTGCAGGCGGAGGCAGTCCGGCCGAACGGATGGGCAACCTGCAGAAGCAGGTAATCAGCGCGACGTGGAATCTGAAGCGTGCGGAAGAAGCGCGGGCGAAAGAGCAATCGCCGACCAGAAAATTCCTGGAAGACCTCCCCGTGGTGCTGGACGGACAAACGCAGGCCTTGACCCAAACTCGCGAGATGGCGGCAGAGCTGGATGATCCAAAAGCCAGCGCACTCGCGGCGAACGCGATCAAGGAAATGGAGTCGGCGGTGGCGCATCTGAAGTCGGCGGAAGCGTCCACGAAGCCGGTGCCGGATGCTTTGAAGGCGGAACAAGCGGCTTACAATGCGCTGCTGAAACTTGCGGCGCACGAGTTCCGCGTGGTCCGCAGCCAAAATCAGCGTCAGGCGGGCGGCGGCGGGGGCGGCGGAGGAGCGCAGCAGCAGCAACTCGATGAGCTCGAGATGAAGGATGAGAAGCAACTTTACGAGACCAAGCGGGAAGCCGAGCCGCAAGCGGCCGCGGCTCAACAACGCGAAACGCTCGCCGTTTTGAACCGACTGAAGGAACTCGCGCAGCGGCAGCAAGACATCAATGAAAAGCTGAAGGAGCTGCAGACTGCGATGCAGGCGGCGAAAACCGAAACGGAGAAAGAAGAAGTGCGGCGCGAGCTCAAGCGCTTGCAGGAGGAAGAGCAGCAACTGCTCGCGTCGCTCGATGAGGCGCAGCAAAAGATGGAAGATTCCAAGGATCCCGCCGAACTCGCGGGGGAGCGGCAAAAGCTGGAGCAGGCACGCGCGGATGCGCAGAAAGCAGCCGAGGCGATGAAGGAGAATGGCGCCACGCAAGCGTTGGCGAGCGGCACGCGGGCGGCGCGGAATCTGGAGGAAAGCCGCGATGACTTCCGGAAGAAAACCAGCGGACAATTTAACGAAGAGATGCGCCAGATGCGGGAGGATGCGCGAGCGCTTGCCGAAGCGCAGGAGAAGATCGGGGAGCAACTCAAAGCCGGAGAAGCGAAACCCGAACGACCTTCGCTGGACTCGTCGGATCCGCGGCAGACGCTGGCCACGCAGCTGGAGAAACAGCAGGGCGATTTAAAGAAAGTCACCGAAGCCATGCAGCGGGTGAGCGAGCAAGCGGAAGCTGCGGAGCCGCTGCTTTCACGCGAGCTTTACGACACGCTGCGGAAGACCACGCAAGCGGGAACTGGGCAGACGCTGGACGCGGCCCAGCAGCTCGCAAGTCGCGGTGCGCGGACGCAGGCGCAGCGTTTTGAGGAGAAGGCGCGGCAGGAAATCGAGCAGCTGAAAACGGGTGTCGAGCGGGCGGCGGAGAGTGTGCTGGGGAACGAGGCGGAAGCGCTGCGGCAGGCTCGTGCGGAGTTGGACGGCCTTTCGGAGCAACTAAACCGGGAGATCGCCCGCGCCCGTCCAGATCTGGCAAGCGCGCAGAACCGCAGCGGCCGGCCCGGCGGAGATCAGCCGCCCGGAGCGGAAAGTGATCAGCCTCCGGGTGCAGCTGAGCAACCCGGCGAAAACCAAGGGGCCAGTGAAGGTCAGCAACCCGGAGAAGGCCAACAACCCGGAGAAGGCCAACAGCCCGGACAAGGTCAACAGTCCGGACAAGGTCAGCAGCCCGGACAAGGCCAGGGACAAGGCCAGGGACAAGGCC
>DASVRR010000065.1:0-16383 GCA_036388515.1 Chthoniobacteraceae bacterium
CGCGCGCACAATTTCCAAGACATCCGGGTCGTGAAAGACTACCAAGGGCGGCACCGATTTCTCTTCGCAATTTATGGATAAAATTCTCGTTCACGGCGGCCAGCCACTCACCGGTTCGGTCAAAATCAGCGGCTCGAAGAACTCCGCGTTGCCGATTCTTGCCGCCACTTTGCTGACCCGCGAACCTTGCGTGATTCATCATGTGCCGGACTTGAGCGACATCCATTACATGCTGCAGATCCTCTCGCATCTCGGGGCGCAAGTGGAGCGCGCGAGCGGCGTCGTGACCGTGCATGCGGAGAAAATCATCACCGATGCGCCGTATGAAATCGTGCGGAAGATGCGCGCGTCGGTTTGCGTGCTCGGCCCGCTGCTCGGGCGGGAAAAAGAAGCGACAGTTTCGTTGCCCGGCGGTTGCGTGATCGGCGATCGGCCGATCGATTTGCATCTCAAAGGTTTTGAAGCGCTCGGCGCGATGCACCGGATCGAAAACGGCAACGTGAAGGTTTTCGCCGGACAACTGATCGGCGGCGTGGTGAATCTGCGCGGGACTTGGGGACCGACGGTGCTCGGCACGGATAACGTGATGATGGCCGCGGTTTTGGCCGAAGGCACGACGGTGATCGACAGCGCGGCGGCGGAACCTGAGGTCGTCGATCTCGCGAATTTCCTGAACAAAATGGGCGCGAAAATCGAAGGCGCCGGGACGAAGCGGATCGTCATCGAGGGCGTGAAGGAGCTGCACGGTGCGGAACATTCCGTGATTCCGGATCGGATCGAAGCCGGCACTTTCCTCGTCGCGGGCGCGATTGCCGGGAAAGACGTGACGCTCCGGCGCGTGGACGCTTCGCACCTGACTTCCGTGACCGACGCGCTGACTCGCTCGGGTTACGTGATCACTTCCAATGGCGAAAACCTGACCATCACCGGCAACGGTTCGCGCAAGCCGCTGGAGCTGACGACGGAACCGTATCCCGGCTTCCCGACGGATATGCAGGCGCAAATGTGCGCGCTGCTTTCGAAAACCGGTGGCACTTCGGTGATCACGGAAACGATCTTTCCGCAGCGCTACATGCACGTCTCGGAGATGAAGCGCATGGGCGCGGACATTTCGCTCAACGGACCGACCGCGACGATTCGCGGAGTCGAGCGTCTAAGCGGCGCGCCGGTGATGGCGAGCGATCTGCGCGCGTCCGCGGCACTGGTGCTGGCTGGGCTGCAGGCGGAAGGAACGACCGAGGTGAACCGCGTTTACCACATCGACCGGGGTTACGAGTTGATCGACGAGAAGCTGAACGGCCTCGGCGCGCACATCGAGCGGGTGAAGGCGTAGCGGGGGGAAGACGGAAGACGGAGGACAGAAAAGAGGCGCCGGGACTCGCGAGAGAAATTGGGAGCACACGCGCCCTCGCCGCGGACCGCCGGTCGTTTTCGGCGCCGCCGCCAAAAACCCGAACGAGAGCCAGCGATGATCGAGATCGATGGAGCGTCGCACGTCGCACGTGGTCCGGCGAGGGCGCGGCGAAACGCGTGCCGCTCGCTATCGCTCGTTCCCAAGTTGCACTTGGGAACGCCTCCACTCCGAAGCTTGGCTTCGCCTTGATTCGGCCAGCATCACGGCAGACTGGACGAAGCTAAGCTTCGGGCACGCTGCATTCCCAAGTGGAACTTGGGAACGAGCGCAAAAGCTGTCAGTTGCCTCCTGACGGACGAAAGACGGGATTCCCTTGTCCCCGCCCGAGTTCGTTTCGCGAGGACAACCGTCTCACCTCTGTATGCCGGCGATGCCTCGCAAGCGACTTCGCCCGGTGAGACGCTCTCCGCTTGGGCCTCCGTAACACGAGGTAAAGAGCGAAACCGACTGGAACGAAAATGATGATCAGGAGCCAGACGAGCCGCTCATTGCCTTTGTCCGGCTCCTTGGTCGCGCAATCCTGACCGCAAATGTTAGGCTTAGGTTCCTCTCCACAGTCGAGCAACGCCACCGGCTAGTCCCACCACCAACTTAGAAATGGCGCCGGTGCCAAGAGCATGAGGCCCCAGCAAATGGCGCAGAGAACCCCATGCAAAGCAAAGTAAGTAGCGAACAGTCTCCAGCGAGCGACGAGCAAGCACACTAAAATGCAAAGTGGGACGACCGCGATGCTGGCCGGTAGCAGAACGGCGCAGTAATCCCAAGCCAAGCGACCGTGCGTGCTAAGAGCAGTCGGAAAGCCCCCGTTACCGATCGACTCGGGCCAAGCTCCGAGCTGCCAACGCATGTGAATCGCCAGCGAATAGAAAAGTCCCAGCATTAAGAGGCTCGGAACAGCGGAAACGATGATGAGCGTGCGGGAGAGTTCCGTGTCGCTAGTGCGAGAGCAGGATGGCTGCGGGTCTGATGTCGTGAGTGTTAATTCCATTTTCGTGTTTCTAGGGGGTTGATGCGTTGTGTTCAGACGTATTTCTAGAACCGTAGCAGTGGCCTAACGAGGAATGCTCCAAACGTAGAGGAGAAAAGCTACGCTCAAGAGGACCGGGAGCAGCGTGCCATTCATCTCGGCAGCTGGATGAGCTACCCTTCCGTCCCGACCTTCGTGCCTTCGTTTTCGTGGGTCGTCGTGCTGCCGGCGCCGTCGCGGCCGGGCAAGGCGGTCGGCGCGGTGCCGCCGCCGAAGAGTCGGGCGAAGATGCGCTTCGAAGGAGCCTTGCCGGTTTCTTCCTCAGCCAACTCGTTGTGCGCCTCGGTCTTCGCGGTTTCCCAGGCCGGAGCAAAACCGGGTGCATTGAGCAGCATGCGCTTTTCCGCGCGAGCATAGACTTCCAGATCGCGCGAGACTTTCCGGTCCGGTGTTTCGTTCAGCGCGTTGACTTTGATCCGCAGGCTTTCGTTTTCCCGACGCAAACCTTCCTGATCCAGCTTGATCTTCTTCATGGTCTCGGCCTCGATCTCCAGCTTGTCCGAGAGATGCCGGCGGAAGCGGGCGAGTTCCCCTTTCAGCCGAAAATACTGGTAGAGCGCGAGCAGCAGGAAAACGCAGCCGAGGTAAAAACCAAGGGCGAACGGTTGGAAGTAGAGCGGTTGGTCGGGCGGCACGGGAGTAAAGTTGGTCGGCAGGTTGCCTGATCATCCGCAAATTGCAAGACGCGGCGCGCATCTTAATTGCCGCCCGCGGTGGCGTATCGGCGTCCCTTCCAAAGCACTCCGCGGCGACCGGCGAGCCGCCAGCTGTTCAGCCCAATCGCCAGCCCGAGCATCTCAGCGAGCGGATGCAAAACGCAGCTCAGCCACGAAGTGCGGTAGCGGATCGTGAGCAGCACGCGGATGAAGTAAATCAACGCGACTTGCGCCGCGATCAGCCGCCAGAGTTCGTCCCGCTGCTCCAGAAAAATCCAGACGCACGGCAACAGCCAGGCGCAGACTTGCAGCGCGCCGATGCTGAGGAAGACCAAGGTTTGCTCGTCGAAAGCCGGACGCAGATTCTTGGTGAAGCCGGCCCAGACTTCGCCAAGAGAGCGGTACATCCGGCAGGTGGAGAAGCGCAGCGCGTCGCAGTTGAAGAGCCGGAATCCTTCGCCCATGCGGGAGGCGACGAGCCGTCCGAGCGTGACATCTTCCACCAGATGATCCTGCACCGCGCCGTGACCGCCGAGCGCGTCGTAAGCCGAGCGCCGCCAGAACATGAACTGCCCATTCGCCGCACCCAAAGTGCGCGTCAGCCTCCGCGGCAAACGGGTTGCGAGCGCCGGCCGATCTTGCAGCCAAAGCAGAAACCAATGCGGATAAAGCGTCATCCCGAGCACCAGGATCATCGGGATGACAAGCTTTTCTCCCCAGGAAATCGTCACCAGGCGCGGCCACGCGGAGACCAGCGAGGCGCGTTTTTGTTCCGCATAAGCGACGGCCGCCGAGACGGTGCCGGGCGCGTGCGTCGTGTCCGCATCGGTGAAGAAAAGAAATTCCCCGGTGGCGGCGCGCGCGAGTTGATCACACGCCCAATTCTTCCCCACCCAACCGGCTGGCAAAGGCGCGCCGCGGATCACGCGACGCCGCGGATCGTTCGGGCGCAAGCCGAGTTCATCCAGCAAACTCGGCGTCGCATCGGAGGATTGATCGTCCAGCACGATGAGTTCGAAGTCCGGATAATCCTGCGCGAGGAGCGACTTGACGCAGGCGGTGATGGAGAGCTCTTCGTTCCTCGCGGGGACGAGGATCGAAACCCGCGGCGCACCGGACGCGGGCGGCGGCGCCGGAGTGAGGCCGTCGAAGCAGGCGAGATTGAGCAGCACGGTGACGAGCGCCCAGCCGAGCAGCGCGAGCACCGTCCAGTGGTAAAGCGTCAACAGATCGGGCATGCGGCGCGGCAGATTGGGAAATCCGCGACCTATTTACAACCCGCGCAAAATCCCGATATTACGCGCCCGCCGTTCATGTCCGCCGACTTCCTCCAACCCGCGCAACTTTCCTCCACCCTGCGGCGGTTCACCGGTTTGCTGGAGCCGTTGAGCGATGCGCGACTGGAGGCGCTTGCGGAGGAAAGCGCCGCCGTCACGCGACGCAACTTCGGGAAGGCGATCCGCCTTTTCGCTCCGCTGTATCTGAGCAACGAGTGCATCAATAACTGCCAGTATTGCGGCTTCTCCCGAGACAACGCGATCCTCCGCGTGACGCTCGATGCGGCCGCCGTCGGGCGCGAAGCGGAGCACCTCGCTGCGGAAGGTTTTCGCAATCTCCTGCTGGTCGCTGGGGAACATCCGCGGTTTGTCTCGAATGGTTATCTGGAAGCCTGCGTCCGCGCGCTGGTGGGGAAGATTCCGAGTGTTTCGCTGGAAGTCGCGCCGATGGAGACGCCGGACTACGCGCGGCTGGCGGCGGCCGGCGCCGAAGGACTCGTGGTTTATCAGGAAACTTACGACCGGGAGGTTTATGCGGAGATGCACACCACCGGGCCAAAGAAGGACTTCGACTGGCGGCTGGCCTGCCCGGAGCGCGCTTACTCCGGAGGCTTTCGGCGGATCGGAATCGGCGCGCTCTTCGGCCTGAGCGAATGGCGTCAGGAAGCCACCGCGCTCGCCTTGCATCTGGAACATCTGCTGCGGATTTGCTGGCGGGCGCAACTCACGGTGAGCCTGCCGCGGCTGCGTCCGTGCGCCGGCAGCTTCGAGCCGCGGCATCATCTGGAAGATCGCGATCTGGTGCAGCTGATCTGCGCCTTGCGCGTTTGTTTTCCCCAGGTCGGCATCGTGCTTTCCACTCGCGAACCGGCTCCGCTGCGCGACGCGCTGCTGCCTCTCGGGATCACGATGATGAGCGCCGGCAGCCACACCGAACCGGGCGGTTACACCGGAGCTGGACGCGAGGATTTGCACCTCACGGTGAAAGGGAAAGCCGTGAGCGCCGGCGAGTTGCGTCCGGAAGAAGGCGCGACCGGCCAGTTTGAAATTGCGGATGTTCGCTCGGCGGCGGCGATCGCCGAGTTGCTGCGGGCGCGCGGCTTCGATCCGGTGTGGAAGGATTGGGACGCGGCGATTTTGGCGGCGTCGCCCGAGTTGCTGCAAAGCGCATGACTTTGCTGATCAATGGGGAACCTCGCGAAACGCCGGATGCCGTCACGCTTCCGGAGCTGATCGAGGCGCTCGGATTGCCCGGACCCGCGCTGCTCATCGAGCACAATGGCCTGGCTCTGAGGCGGGAAGAGTGGCCGCTGCGGATTGTCGCCGACGGAGATCGGCTGGAGATCATCCAGATCGTCGCCGGCGGGTGACTTTCCGCGAGCGAGTCTGAGTCAATCCGCTTCCAGGAGGAGAGAAGAAGCCGGGAAGAAAAGCACGCAGCGCGTTCAGCGGAGCCGAATACTGAACCCGTAATTGGGATCCGCTGTGCCGAACCTCCCGATGACTTCGCCGCGCCAGACCTTTGCTGGTCTGGGGAAGATGGTTTTTGCCGCGCTGTTGCTCCTCGCGGGCGCCGGTTTTCTCTGGGGCAATGGGGACAACATGTTCATGCCGCACGCGCATTGTTATCTGTTCGACCGGCGGCTGATGGCGCTGCACGGGATTTCGGATTTTCTGATCGGCCTCTCCTACGTGGGGATCTCGGCGACGCTCGTTTATCTGGTGTTCCGCGCGCAGGAAGAAATTCCGTTTCACTGGATGATGCTCGCGTTCGCGATTTTCATCGTCGCGTGCGGGGCGACGCACTTCATGGAAGTCTGGACGCTCCAGGCGGAAAACCCGCGCTACTGGCTTTCGGGCGGGGTGAAGCTGGTGACAGCGGTCGCTTCGATCGTCACGGCGGCGCTGCTTCCGCCGCTCATCCCGAAGATCGTGCTGCTGCTGCGGGCGAGCCGCGAATCCGCCGAGCGAAAACGTGAACTGGAGACGGCAAATACGGAACTCGGCAACCTTTACACGAAGGTCCGGGATCTCGACCGGCTGAAAACCAACTTCTTCGCCAATGTCAGCCACGAGCTGCGCACTCCGCTGGCGCTGATCTTCGGTCCGCTGGATCGCGTGCTCGAGTCGCAAAATCTCAGTCCGGCCGAGCTGGCTGAACTGACGGTCGCACGGCGCAACGTGGTTTTGCTCCACAAGCACGTCACCGATTTGCTGGATGTCTCCCGGATCGACGCCGGCAAAATGGATGTGGCTTATGCCAATGTGGACCTCGCGCAGCTGGTCCGGCGGACGGCTTCGTTCTTCGATTCGCATGTGGCGGAACGGTTGCAGACGCTGACCGTGGATGTTCCGGAGGGACTCCCCGCGCAACTGGACACCGCCAAGATCGAGCGCGTCCTGCTGAATCTCCTCTCGAACGCGTTCAAGTTTACTCCGGAAGGCGGCGCGATCACGGTTTCGCTGCGGGTTGTTGGGGATGAAATCACGCTGCAAGTGGACGACACCGGCCCGGGAGTTCCGCCGGAGCTGCGCAGCGAAGTCTTCGACCGGTTTCAACGAGGCGATCTGGAAACCAACGCGCGTCACGGCGGAACCGGCCTTGGGCTTTCCATCGTGAAGGAATTCGTCGAGCTGCACCGGGGAAAAGTGGCTGTCCGGGAAGCTGCCGCCGGCGGCGCGTCGTTCATCGTGACGCTGCCGCGGAGCGCTCCCGCAGGCGCCTCGGTTGAACCCGCTGGAGCTGCAACCAGCGCCGGTCAACTCAGCACGGCGCGGGATTTCCAGGTGGAAACCGATTGGGCGCACACGCAAACCGAACGTCTTCCGGTTCCGCCGAAACCGGCTGCGGAAGATCCCGCGAAAGCAGGCCAGCCTCTCGTGCTCATTGCGGAGGACAATCCTGAAATGAACGCGTTCGTCTCGCGACTTTTAGCTCCGGATTGCCGGACCAAATCTGCCCTCAACGGAGCCCAGGCGCTGGAACTTGCCCGCGAGGAAAAACCGGATTTGATCCTGAGCGATATGATGATGCCCGGGCTGAGTGGGGAAGAACTGCTGGCGGCAGTCCGCGCGGATGAACAACTGCGCGATGTCCCGGTGATTCTCCTCACGGCCCGGACCGACGATGAACTGAAACTCTCCGTCCTCCAGCACGGCGCTCAGGATTATGTGACCAAGCCGTTCGCGATCGACGAGTTGCGCGCGCGGGTGCGGAATCAGCTGCAGGTCAAACGCATCCGCGAAACTCTCCAGCGTGAGCTGGTCACGCAAACTGGCGATCTCGCCCAGCTGGCGCAGGAAGTCAGCACGCATTCTCGCGAGCTGGATCAAGCGCGGGAACAAGCCGAAGCGGCGCATCAGGCAAAGGATCGCTTTCTCGCCGTGCTCAGCCATGAGCTGCGGACTCCGCTCACGCCCGCGCTCGTCGCGGTGAGCGCGCTCCAGAGTGCGGAAGAAATCCCGACCGAGGAACTCCAGCAATCTCTGGCGGTGATCCGGCGGAACATCGAGCTCGAGACGCGGCTGGTGGACGATTTGCTGGATCTGACGCGGCTGACCCGGGGAGTGGTCGAGCTCCGGAAAGAACCGGTCAACTTGCACGAGATCCTCCAGCATGCGGTGGAAACCTCGAAGGCAGATCCGCTCCGGCCGCAGCCGGAGATTGTCCTGGAACTCGCCGCGGACGCTTTTCAGGTTCTCGGTGAAGCGCCGCGCCTGCAGCAGGTTTTCTGGAATCTCATCCTGAACGCGGGGAAGTTTACGCCCGCCAATGGCCGGATCACCGTTCGCACCAGGAATCCCGGGCCGAACAGTATTCGAGTCGAGGTCAGCGATACGGGAGTCGGCATCGAAGCCGAGATGCTCCTCCGGATCTTCGATCCGTTCCAGCAAGGGGAAGTCGGCGTCTCGCGGCGCTTCGGCGGGCTCGGGCCCGGACTCGCGCTGGTCAAGGAGCTGGTCGAAGCCCACGGGGGAAGCATCGCCGCGGCGAGCCCCGGAACGGATCAAGGCTCCACCTTTACACTCGAATTTCCCACGCTTCCCGCTGGAAGCTCAGCACCAACGACCGCGACTCAGCCGGCGCGTGTTCCAGCCCGGAAGACGATCTCTCTTTCGATCCTGCTCGCGGAAGATCACGTCGAAACCCGTGAAGCGATCGAGCGCCTGTTCAAACGGCTCGGTCATTCTGTGCAATCCGCCGGGACGGTCGCGGAAGCGATCGCCAAGCTCGGCAGCCACCATTTCGACCTGCTGCTGAGCGACATCGGTCTTCCAGATGGCCTCGGCACCGAGATCATGGAGGAAGCCGCAGGGCGCAGCGCTTTGGTGGGCGTCGCGATGAGTGGCTTTGGAACGGAAGCGGACCTCGCCCGGTCTCGAGCCGCAGGCTTCCGGGAGCATTTGGTGAAACCAGTTTCCGCCGATCAGTTGAAGGCGGTGATCCAGCAGTTGGCCACTGACCGGATCACCGCCCGGAATTCTTCCCCAGCTGCGCCCTAAAAGCAGGCGGCTGGAGGGAAAGCAGGAACTTACGCGGCCACCGGTCGGCCGCCTTCGAGTTGCTCCTTTAGCCGGCCGAGATCTTCCTGAAGCTGCACGTCGGGCGACTCGCCGAAGAGCTTTGCGACAGCGGCACCGATGGCTCCAGCGGGCGGAAGATATTCAAGCGAGACGCGGACTTCAGTGCCGCCATTCGGCGCATCTTCAAACCACACTGAACCGGCGTTTTGGACATCCGCGCCCGGCAACGACTGCCACGCGAGCATCTGATCCTGGTGCTCGTTGATAATCTCTGCCTCCCACTCCACGGAGGAACCAGCCGGCCCATGAACCGTCCAGCGCGACCGCTGATCATCGAGGACTTCCACCTTCTCCAGATGACTCATGAACGCCGGAAGGTTATCGAGTTTCCTCCAGAAGGAATAAACCTCCGCACGCGGGCGCGAAATCGTGACAGACTTGACGACTTTCTGCCCTTTGTTCCCGGGAACACCGGGCTCCTGCAAGCTGCGGGAGTTGATATTGAGGCTCTGATAAACTCCGCAATGTCCGGTAACGCCGCGCTTGAACAAAGCGACGCCCGCCAAAGCGAGCAGCGCGCCGCCAAGTGAGCGCCGCGAAAGACCGGCGAGCACCAAGGCGGCTCCGCCAAACGCGGAAACGGCCCGTTCCGGTGCGTTCACATTGATGGAAAGAGACTTCTGGAGATCACCGAGTTGGGGACTCACGGCGAAAGGTTGATAGGTAAGTGACATGAGCTTTTGAGGTGTTTCTGCGATGGATGGCGAACGCCGCCTGGTTTCGATTTTCGACTCCAAATCGAATGGCTTCCGTCCGCCGGACCTCAGGGCGGCGCATTAACGGCTGCTTCATCCGCACCAGCGGGGATGGTCTTCCTAAGCCAGCGCGGTTTGCCAGCGTGCCAATTGCGCGGCGACATTTTCCGGAGAAGGCGCGCCGATCGCCTGCCGAGCCGACATCGCCCGCTGCAACTGAAACACCGGGAAGAGATCCTCCGCAAAAACGTCCGAGATCGCCTGATACTCCGCCAGAGGAATCTGCGGCAACGGGAGATTGCGCTCGCTGCTCAAGGCCACGACCCGGCCGATGATTTCGTGCGCCTGGCGGAACGGCACGCCGCGGTTCACCAGATAATCCGCCAGGTCCGTCGCAAGCAGCATCGGATCCGCCACCGCAGCGGCGCACGCAGCCTCGTCAATCTTTGTGCTGTGAAGCATCCCCGCAAAAATCGCCAGCGCCGCTTTCACCGTATCGACGCTGTCGAAGATCGGCTCTTTGTCTTCCTGAAGGTCGCGATTGTAGGTCATCGGCAGGCCTTTCATCGTCGTGAGCAGCGAGACCAGATTGCCGAAGACGCGCCCGGTTTTCCCGCGCGTCAGCTCGGCGACGTCGGGATTTTTCTTCTGCGGCATGAGCGAAGATCCGGTCGTGTAGGCATCGCTCAGGATGACGAAGTGGAACTCGCTCGAAGCCCAGAGAATCACGTCTTCGCTCAGCCGGGAGAGATGCATCGCGATCACCGCGAGTGCGGAAAGCAGCTCCAGCGCAAAATCGCGGTCGCTCACTGCGTCCATCGAGTTTTGGGTGATCTCCGGGAAGTCCAGCAGCCGCGCGACCAGTTCGCGGTCCAGCTTGATCGTGGAGCCGGCGATCGCGCCGCTGCCAAGCGGGAGCACATTCAGGCGCTTCCGGGTGTCCGCCAGCCGGCCGAAATCGCGCTCGAGCATTTCCACATAAGCGAGCAAATGATGCGCGAAATAAACCGGCTGCGCGCGTTGCAAATGCGTGTAGCCGGGGATGAGCACCAGGCCTGCGCGCTGGGCGAGATCGACCAGCGCTCGCTGGAGATTCCGGAGTGCTTCCTGCAACACGTCGCACTCGCTCCGGAGATACAGCCGAAGATCCAGCGCGACCTGATCGTTGCGGCTGCGCGCGGTGTGCAGTTTGGCGCCGGCAGCGCCGATCCTCCGTGTCAGTTCCGCCTCGAGGTTCATGTGAATGTCCTCGAGAGCCGTCTTAAACTCGAACTTTCCCGCTTCGATTTCGGAGCCGATTTCGCGCAACCCGCTGACGATCTGAGCGCGCTCTTCCCCGGTGATCAGGCCCGCTGCTTCCAGCGCCGCCGAGTGCGCGATCGACCCGGCGATGTCCTCCCGCCAGAGCCGCCAGTCAAAGCTGATTGACTGGCTGTAGGTTTGCAGGAGTTCGGCGGTTGGTTCGGTGAAGCGGCCTTTCCACATGGGGAAGAAAAGAAGTTGGAGTGAAGCGAAAGCCGCGCTGCGGAGGCAATTCCTCCGGAGTGCTTAAGGCGGACCGCTCAAGACTTGCAACCGAATCTCACCGCTTCCGGTTTTCGCACGCGCCGCGCTTCTTCAGTTCGTCGCAGCTTGCCTCGATCCGGAGGCTTTTGCTTGCGGGCGAAAAACCGAGCCGTTTGCTGATGCAGTTTTCCAGCAACTCGATGTGTTGATCCTCAAACTCGACGATCTTGTTGCAGTCCACGCAGATCAGATGGTTGTGATGCGGGTGCTCGTTGTAATTCGGATCGTAGAAGCGGTAATCCTTCCCGAAATCCATCTCCTTCAGCACGCCGCACTCCACCAGCAGCGGCAGCGTGCGGTAAACCGTCGCGCGCGAAACGGAAGGATCGACTGCCCTGGCGCGGGCGAGCAATTCTTCCGCGGTGTAATGCTCCGTGGTTGAAAACGCCGCCTCGATGATCGCATCCCGCTGGGAAGTTTTGCGCAGGCCCTTCTCGGAAATGTAGGCGTAAATGCGTTCGCGGACCCCGGGCTGCATGGGGAGCAGTATGCGAAGGGCTGCCGACCGCGTCAAACCCTGCTCCCGAGGCCGGTTACTTCGTCCTCAGGAGCAACGCCACGGCTTGAGCAAACTCGCGGGCGCGCACTTCGCCTGCGGCGGCTTCCGCGGAGCGCGCGTGGAGGTAAGCGGCCCGCTGCAAAAACCAGGGCGGAGCACCTTCCTGTTCAGCCACCTTCCGGAGAACTTCATCTCGCTCGGCCGCGCGGCCATCGCGGTCGTAAACGGTCGCCAGCTGCTGGGCGTTGAGCACGTTCTTCGGCGCCATGCGGTGGTTGGCGGCGAGTTGCTCCGCAGAAGCGGTCTGGGAGGTTTTCGGGAACTTCGGCTCCGGAATAAATCCCGCCAGCAGACGGAACGCGCCCTCGAAATCCTTCCACTCCACCAGCAGCATCGCCCACCGGCGAAACTCCCGTTCGCGGCGTTCGCTGTGGCGTTGCCTCCACTCGGCAAACTGCTCCGGCGTCGCCCAGTCGCGCGCGTTCTCGTAGAAGATCTCGACTTCCCGATCTTCCAGATGGTCGCTCATCGCGCGTTCCTTCCACCAGCGATCAAATTGCAGCCGCGCTTCCTCCTTGGGGAGGAGCTGCGCGTAGGCGAGCAAGAGCGACGGATTTGCCTCCACGTAGCGGCTCCACGCGGGCGCCGCCATCGGCAAAGTCGCGGTCTCGCGGACCGCCGTGCGCAGCGTTTCTTCCCGGTGCAGGTCGCAGCGTTCGATCGCCTGTTGCCAATAACCGATCGCCAGCCCGGGAGAAATCCTCGCGACAGCGCGCGCCTGGCCCGCGGGAACACGCCACGAACCGGGCACCAGAGTCGAAGCGATGGCAAAATGCCGCTGCCAGATCGCGGGAGCGTTCCGTCCGACGATTGCCGCCTGGCGCGCGCCGAGCGCCTGTTGCAATGCGGCGCTGAGCGGAAAGTGGCGTTCTGCTTCCTGCAACTGCTGCAGCGAAACATCCTTGGTGGATTCTTCCCGCGCCAGCAAGCGCGTGAGGGTCAGCGGAGACCACGCCGGACGATCCAAAAGGAACGGCGCGAGCCAACACGCTGCGGCGAAGATCGGCACCAAAGCAGCGCGTCGGGAAAATCTCGGAACACGCGCCGCGGAACGCAGCGGACAGGCAATCGCGAGGGCGGCGAGCGCAAAGCCAAAGGTTCCCCATCGATGCGCCGGCACATCGATGGCCGAATGCAGAAGCAGGATCGCCACGGCGGAAAAGGCGCCGGCTTGCAGATAAAAGCTGCGCTTCCGGGCAAAAGCTTCCCGAAGATGAGTGAAGCAAAAAAGCAGCAGCGCACCCGCGGCCAACAAGATCGGAACCGCACCGAGTTCGGTGAGCCATTGCAGCCAACTGCTTTCCGGATGGGTGACGATCTGGTCTTCCAGCCGAAGCTTTTGATAGACGCCGAAAAGCTGTGGGAACGAGCCGAGCCCGTGGCCGAAGAGCGGCGCGTCGGCCCACATCCGCGCGGCGTCCCGCCAGATATCCAGCCGCATTTGCGTCGAAACCTGACCCGCTTCCACGGAGCGAAAGCGGGTGAAAACATGCGCGCCGGAAAGCAGCGCGAAGGTCACGACCACGAGCAACCCAGCGGCGGCCATCCCGAGGGCGCGTTTGCTCCGGATCTTCAGCAAGAGCAGCAACGCAAAGCAGCCGAGTCCCGCGGCCGCGGCGACCAGGCCGCCGCGGGATTGCGTGCCCAGGATTCCGGCGAAAATCAGGCCGATCAGGAGCAAACCGGCAAAGGCGGTAAACCAGGTCTTCCGCACGACGGCCCAGGCAACGCATCCGCAACCGACGGCCATCCCCATCGCGAGGAAATCGGCGGTGTGGTTGCGGTTGGGGAACGGACCGAATCCGGTCCAGCCTGGCGTGTAGCGCAAACCATAGATCGCCTGTGGATCGCCGCCGCGCATCGAAAACGAAACGACCGCGACGAGAGCCGCGGAGAGGAACAATCCCCAGGCGAGCGCGGGTCGATGTTCCCGTTCGATCGCGAGCGTGCGGACCCAGCAAAACCAAACGGCGGCCACCGACCAGACGAGGAAACCGTCGAAGGCGCGCGCGGGTTCGGGATGATGCGTCCAGGGAAGTTGCAGGCCAAATCCTTGCACCAGCACTTCGCGCCATTGCACTCCGCCGAACAAAACGGCGGGAGCAAACTCCTTGATCACGAACACCGCGAGCAGCGCGATGAGCAGCCTTTGTCCCCAGCGACTGAGCGGAACCACCGCCACGGGATGGATCAGCAAACCGACCGCGAGCAGCGCGAGGAGCGCGATTTGGGTGACACGATCCACCGCGCCAAAGGCGAGCGGACCGGCGGAAATCAGCAGGAGAAAAATCACCAACCCGGCGCGAGAACGCAGCGACGGGCGGCGGCGTTTGGCGGCAGGAGGCGGCGTCGGAGGCGGGAGTTCTACGAGCGCCATTTCGAAATTGCCTTGCTGTAAACCGGACCAAAGCACTCCGCCACGCGTTGCCATTCATGGCCGGCGCCTTTCGACCTCGGCGCATGCAAAGTCCAGGTCGTTTCGTTCGACCGGACCTCGACCCGCGCGAGGTTTTCCATTTCTCCATCCTCGACGAATCCGACCCGCCGCATCGTTTGCTGGAACACGGACCAGAACTCTTCCCCAGTCTCGCAGCGATCGACTTCCAGCTCGAGCAACTGCGCCTGGAGCAAAGCGTATTGCACTTCCCGACGCCGGCTGAGGACCGCGCCGAATTTGTTCCGGACATCATCCCAAGTGCGCAGGTTATTGAAGAAGCGCAGGACGAACAGCACCAGGATGAAGAGGACGCAGAGTCCGATGGGGAGCGTGCGGCCTTGACTCCAGATGATGCTCAGACCGACGAAGCACAGGATCACGCAGATGCCGTAAAGCGCGAGGAGGATGCGGCGTTTGGAGAAGCCGAGCTTTTCCAGCCGGTGATGGAAATGGCCGTCGTCGGCGTGGAAAAGCGGATAGCCGCGCAAGCCGCGCCGGACCAGCGCGTAGGAGGTATCGAGGATCGGGACGCCGAGCGCGACGATCGTCACGAAGAGCACTGCGGCAACGGAGCCTTTGTTGGAACTGGTGAGCGAAAGCGCGGCGATGGTGAAGCCGATGAGATAGGCGCCGCCGTCGCCGAGATAGATCTTGGCTGGAGGAAAATTGAAGACGAGGAAACCGAGCAAGGCGCCCGCCATGGTGAACGCGTAGCAGGCGACGGCGACCTGTTCATTGTGCAAACCGACGATCCCCAAAGTCACCGACATGCAAAGTCCCAGGCCACCGGCGAGTCCGTCGAAGCCGTCGATCAGGTTCACGATATTCGGCAGCGCGATCAGCCAGAAGACGGTGACGGGAAGACTCCAGGCGCCGAGTTCGATGCTGCCGGCGGCTCCCGGATAGGAAAAGCGGTCGATGCTCAGCCCCATCCAAAACACGATGCAGGCGGTCAGGAGTTGGCCGGCGAGTTTCAGCTTGGCTCCGAGCGGCCGCAGATCGTCCCAGAGGCCGAGGCCATACATCAGCACGCTGCCGAGCAGTGTCGCAAACCAGTTGGAGGAATGCTCCGGCTGCAGCGAAAGGATGAGCATCAGACCGAGCGACATCGCCAGCATCAGCGGCATCCCGCCGAGTCGCGGGATGGGTTCCGCGTGGGTCTTCCGCGTCTCGTTCGCGTAATCCAGACCAATGCCACGCTGGGACAAGCGGATGACCCACGGCGTGCAGAGCACCGCGATCAAAAAGCCCATGAGGAGGAAAAGAAAAGAGGAGATCATCGCGCAGGCCGTTCCTTGGTCCGGAGAGCCGCGCGCGCATGGGGAAGAAGCGAGCGGATCGCGGTGAGTGGGAGACTCATGCTGAGGTCAGGATTTAGCAGGGAAGGTGCCATGACAGCTCAGGGTTCGTGCGACAAGTGCCCGGCGTTTGTCCCGGCCCTGACCGCGCCTTCAGCTACGAGCGAAACCCAAGCTGCGAGGGCCTGCCGCCGATGCGCTGCCGGATCGAAAACCGCACTTGCCGGCACCTCTTCTCCGGAGGTTTGCCGCGCGATCAGCCACCCAGCAAGTTCTCGCGCTTGTCCCGGAGCAAAGCTGCGCGCGTGCGGAAACTGGCGCAACTCGTGAGCCACCGCGCTCTCAAGCGGACCGACCCAGACGATCGCGCGGGGCAAACTCATCACGAGCCCCAGCTTACTCGGCCAAAGCAAGCCCTGCACCTGCGGCAACTCCGTCACTACGAGGACCTGGCAGCGCAGCAAAGACTCCGGAAGATCGGCTTCGGGAACATAGCCGCACCAATCCACTTGCCGCAGTCCGAGCTCAGCCGCACGCGCTTCCGCCAGCGGCCGCGACGGCCCGCCACCTTGAAACCGAAGCCGGATTGCGGCGCCGCTTTGCTCCAGAATCGCCTGCGCCTGGAGCAGAGTTTCCCACTCGTGAGCGCGCCCGAGATTGCCCGAGTAGATCCAGGTCCAAGGCAGTTCCGGAGGGGCTTCGGCAGTCGCAAGTTGCTCCAGCAGCGGGGCGGAAACCCACGGCCGAATCACCGTCGGCGCCACGCCATACGGCTGCAGCCGCGCCGCCATGTCCGCATCCAGCACCACCACGCGCGCGGTGCGCCGATAGCACCAACCAACAAGCGCCGCGATCGCGCGGGAGAGCCAG
>DASVRR010000066.1:0-4385 GCA_036388515.1 Chthoniobacteraceae bacterium
CGTTGGGATGAAATCAAGCGGGCGGAAAAAGGAGTTCAGATCGCGTCGGCGTTGGACGGAATCTCCGCCGGATTGCCCGCCTTGATGCGCGCCGAGAAGGTGCAGAAGAAAGCGGCCCGCGTCGGTTTCGATTGGGCGGAAATGCCTCCGGTTTTCGCGAAAGTTCGGGAAGAACTGGCGGAGATCGAAGCCGCGATTGCGGAACAAAATCCCGCCGGGATTGCGGATGAAGTCGGCGACCTGCTCTTCTCGGTCGTGAACCTCGCTCGCAAGCTCCAGGTCGATGCCGAGCTGGCGCTGCAAGCTTCCACCGGAAAGTTCACCCGCCGCTTCCAGCAAGTGGAAGCGCTGGCCCGCGAGCGCGGCCTGGCTCTGGAAGGAATGTCGCTCGCGGAGTTGGACGCGCTTTGGGACGAGGTCAAAACGCGCGAGCCGCAATCTTCCGGAGCGTAGGACATCACCTCGAAGTGGAGGGCATCGCGCTGAGGTTGAGGCTCGCGTCGAAGTGGAGGGCATCGCGCCGTCGATGCCGCGGTCGGAGCCTCCACGGAAGCGACGGCGCGCTTCCCTTCCACCGGAAAGCAGATGGCTCCCGCCTAACTAGCTAACGGGCCGCGACGCCGAGCAACTCCTGCACTTGTGCGGCGATGTCTCCGGTCCGCATCAGGCTTTCGCCGACGAGGATCGCCTGGCAGCCGCAATCGTAAACGCGCTGCGAATCTTCCCGCGTTTTGAGTCCGCTTTCGCTGACCAGCACGGCACTCTCCGGGACTTCTTCGCTGATCGAATCCGTCGTCGCGAGATCGACTTCGAAGGTCGTGAGATTGCGGTTGTTGATTCCGATCAAACGCGCGCCGAGATCGAGCGCGCGGTCGAGTTCTTCCAGCGTGTGAACTTCCACCAGCACATCGAGCTGACAGGCTTCCGCCGTCCGGTGCAGTGCTTCGAGTCGCTCCTGCTCCAAGGCCGCGACGATGAGCAGGATGGCGTCCGCGCCGGCAACCGCGGCCTCATAGATTTGCACTTCGTGAATCACGAAATCCTTCCGCAAGCAAGGCAGCCCGATGGCCGCCCGCACCCGGGTCAGATCCGCCAGTTTTCCCTCGAAGAACTGCTCATCCGTGAGGACGGAAATGGCGTGAGCGCCCGCGGCTTCATACTGGATCGCAATCGCCACCGGATCGAAGTCGCTGGCGATCACTCCAGCCGATGGACTGGCTTTTTTCACCTCCGCGATCAGACCCAAAGCGTCCGGTCCGCGATCCACCGCAGCGGCAAACGGGCGGAAATCATTGCGCTGCAAAGCCGCGAGGCGGAGATGTTCCAGACGCGGGAGCGAACGCGCGACTTCGCGCTCTTTGACATCGAGAATCTGTTGCAGACGATTGGCGGGCATGACGGAGGCGAGACCTTAGATCACGCGGATTTGCTGTCAGGCGAAAAGAGCGCCGGAAGCATCCGCGGAGAAGTCGGGAGAAAATAGTCGCGGTTCGCTCGGGACCGCGTCACAAAAGCTGCTACTTTCTGATCCGCCGCCGCCGTGAGAACGCTCCTCGTCATTGCCGCTTTGTTTAGCTTCCACGCTGTCGCGGAAGATCCGCAGGTGACTGCCTGGCTGAAGCAGGGCGATGCGGAAGAACGGCTGGGGCATACGCGCGCGGCGCTCGCGTGCTTCCGGAAAGCCGAGGAACGCGACCCGAAGAACGTGGCCGTGCTGCTGCGGATCGCGAAGCAATACTCCGATCTCGTGGGGCAAACGAAACCGGATTCCGCGGCGCAAGTCATTGGGGAGAAGGCGCTGGATTACAGCAAACGCGCGGTGGAGATCGATCCGAAGAGCGCCAAAGGCCACCTCAGTCTGGCAGTTTCCTACGGGCGCCTGACGGATTACGTGAGCAACAAAACGAAGCTCGAATATTCCAAGCTGATCAAGGAGGAAGCGCTGAAGTCGCTGGAGCTGGACCCGACCGACGACTTCGGCTGGCACGTGCTCGGGCGCTGGCATTTCGGCGTGGCGAATGTCGGGTCGGTGCTCAAGACGATGGCGCGGCTGGTTTACGGCGGGTTGCCGCCGGCGAGCAATGAAGATGCAGCAAAGTGCCTGAAGAAAGCGGTCGAGCTTGCGCCAAAACGGATCATTCACCACAGCGAACTCGCCCGGATTTACGAGGCGATGGGGAAGAAAGATCTCGCGGCGAAAGAGTGGCAAACGGTTTTGAGTCTCCCGACCACGGACAAAGAAGATCTCAAGGATAAAACCGAGGCGCAGACGGCGCTCGGTGGGCCGACGGTGGCCCGAGTCGCCCGAGTTCGCGCGCTTTAGCGCTTGAGCGCGAGCGTTAGCCAGCCGGCGAGCAGGCAAAGTCCGCCGACTGGAGTGATCGCGCCGAGCCACTTCGAGTTTGTCACCGCGAGCAGGTAAAGGCTGCCGCTGAAGACGAAAATTCCGGAATAAAACAGGAGGAAGGAGAACCGAAGAACCGGCGTGCGATGCGCCAGCGTGAGGAGCACGGCGGAGTGGACGAGATGGTAAAGCGCCGCCGTCTGCCAGATGGCGCCGGTCTCGTGCTGTGCGAGCGTCGCCTTCAATCCATGCGCGCCAAAGGCGCCGAGCGCGACGGCCAGGAAACCAAGGATCGCGGCGGCGCGGACGGCGGTGGTTGGATTCATCCGCGCAAGGTGGATCATCGTGGCCCGCTCCGGCAAGCCGGCGGCACTCCAGAGTGGGAAACCACGGAAAAGGCGAAACAGCCAAAAAGCCTCCCGACGTTTCGTCCTTTTCGTGCCTTCGTGGACTCTCCTCCGGCGCGGCCAGCGCTTGCCTGCGGAAGCACGCTCGGCTGTCATGCGCGCGTGACCGATTGGACCCGCTGGAAGCCGCGCGAACACGCGAACCTTTGCTTCATCCTCGATGGTGGACGCGTCCTGCTCATCCGGAAGAAACGGGGTTTCGGCGCGGGGAAGATCAATGGTCCGGGCGGAAAGTTGGAGCCGGGAGAAACGCCGCTGCAATCGGCAATCCGCGAGACTCAGGAGGAGATCGGCGTCACTCCGCAGGAGCTGGAAGAAGCGGGCGTCTTGCACTTTCAATTTGCGGATGGTTACAGCCTGCTCTGCACGGTTTTCCTGGCGCGCGCGCATGCCGGCGAGCCGATCGAAACGGAAGAGGCGCTTCCCCTTTGGTTTGCTCTGGACGCGATCCCGTTCGAGCAAATGTGGGCGGATGATCGCCACTGGCTTCCGGATGCGCTGGCGGGTCGCCGCTTCGATGCGTGGTTTGAGTTTGAAGGCGAGACGATGCTCACTCACGAGATCCGCTGGCACGACGCGCCTCCCGCGCTTGCGCCGCCGCCGGACGCCTGACAGCCTGCGCCGCATGGAAAAAATCACGCTTGGCAGCAGTCCTCTCGAGGCCAGCCGGATCGCTTATGGCTGCTGGCGGATTGCCAGCAGTGGCGAGACAAAGACCGATCTGCTCACCGCGAGGAATGCCGTGATGGCTGCAGTGGAAGCCGGGATCACCCTTTTCGATCTGGCGGACATCTACTGCAACGGGCGGTCCGAAAGCGCCTTCGGCCAGGTGCTGCACGAACAGCCCGCGCTCCGGAAGAAAGTGCTGATCGCCACGAAATGCGGCATTCGACCGAGCGACTCGCCCGGCGGTTCAAATCGCTACGACTCTTCCGCGGAGCACATCATCCGCTCCTGCGAAGGCTCGCTGCGCCGGCTCGGCGTGGATCGCATCGATCTCTACCAGCTTCACCGACCCGACTGGCTCATGGAAGTGGACGAGGTCGCCAAGGCATTCCAGAAGCTGGAGAAACAAGGGAAGGTGCGCGACTTCGGGGTGAGCAATTTTACTCCGACGCAGATCGAGTTGCTCGGGAAGGTGATGATGAAAGACGCGGAGTTGCCGATCATCGTGCAGCAGATCGAGATCAGTTTGCTGCAGCTGGATGCGTTCACCGATGGCCGGCTCGACCAATGTTTGCTGCAAAATATCACGCCGCTTGCCTGGAGTCCGCTCGGCAGCGGTTTGCTGGGCGACGGCGCGGTGAGTTTGTTGCCGTCGCAGCAAGGCTACGAGGCGCGCGCGATCATTCACGAACTCGACGCGATCGCGAAGGAACGCGAATCAACGCGCTCCACAATCGCGCTCGCTTGGCTCCTGCGGCATCCGGCGAAAATCATCCCGATCATCGGGAGCACGCGGCCGGAGCGGATCAAAGCCGCGGCGCTCGCGGCGGAAATCGAGCTGACCCGCGACGAGTGGTATCGGCTGCTCATTGCAGCAAAAGGCGGCGCGCTGGCTTAGCAGGATGCCTCGTGCCGTGATCGCCGGCTGCGGCTTCGTCGGGCTGGCGACGGCTCGGTTGCTGCACTTG